>NZ_JBFTIK010000009.1:0-143655 GCF_056394725.1 Arthrobacter sp. 10N418 | reverse complement strand
GACGCGCCAGCTGCACAAAATTTGAAACCAGCTGTAAAAACCAGACCACACCACTTAGGTGGCGCAACCTGGCCAATCCAACCAATTCAATACAATAAATTGGTATCAACAAACTTGGCACACTATTGAGTTCTCAAACAACAGACACATTCGAATACTTGCCGAAATAATTCATTACCATGAATTCTTTATTTCGTTTTTCTTCGCTGCGATGTTTATAGCTTATTTCATTCATTTCCACTTTGCAAATCCGGGATATTCTCCCGAATTTCACTTAGTGGAGCGAATCCGCCCAGCAAAACGTGAGGCGAATTTTCCATCTCAGCGCCTAGCGCCTGAAAAACTGCCTCTGTTTTGTTGGGGGTTTGTCACCACTCAACGGCGGCGACTCAGAAGACACTACACGCTCCTCCCCTGCCGGGCAAATCGGCCGGAGAGGTGCATGCTGGCAGTCTCCGGGAGCACCAGTCCTAGGGCGCGGTGACTTCCACCGTTGCCAGGTTCTTCTTACCCCGGCGCAGCAAAAGGTACCGTCCAAGGAGCAGTTCACCGGGCGCAACTACGGCCTCCGGATCCGAGACTTTCGCGTTGTTGACGTACGCCCCTCCTTCATTCACCGTCCTGCGGGCCGCCGACTTGCTTTCCGACAGGCCCGAGGCGACGAGGAGCTCAATGATCCCCAGGCCGCCGGCATCGACATTGGCTGAAGGCAGTTCCGAGGTGGCGGCCTTCAGGGTTGCCTCGTCGAGCAAGGTGAGGTCGCCGTTGCCGAAGACCGCTGCCGAAGCAGCGATGACCTTGTCTGTGGCCTCCACGCCGTGGACGAGCGAGGTCACCTCGTAGGCCAGCGTCCGCTGGCCTTCCCGGGCGAACGGCCGTTCGGCGACGGCGAGCTCCAGTGCCTCGATCTCGGCGCGGCTCAGGAACGTGAACACCTTCAGGCGTGCGGCGACGTCGCCGTCCGCGGTGTTCAGCCAGAACTGGTAGAAGGCGTACGGGCTGCACATCCGGGGGTCAAGCCAGATCGCGTTGCCCTCGCTCTTGCCGAACTTGGTGCCGTCGGAGTTCGTGATGAGCGGCGTGCCCAGGGCATGGACATGCTTGCCCTCGACCTTGCGGATGAGTTCGGTGCCGCTGGTCAGGTTGCCCCACTGGTCCGAACCGCCGGTCTGCAGCACGCAGTCGTAGTCGCGGTAGAGCTGGAGGTAATCCATGCCCTGCAGGATCTGGTAGCTGAACTCCGTGTAGCTGATGCCTTCGTCGGAACCCAGGCGGGACGCAACAGCATCCTTGCGCAGCATGGTGCCGACACGGAAGTGCTTGCCGATGTCGCGGAGGAAGTCGATGGCGCTCAGTGGCGCTGTCCAGTCGAGGTTGTTGACCATGCGGGCGGCGTTGGCGCCGTCGAAACTCAGGAAGCGGCGAACCTGGGCCTGCAGGTACCCCACCCACTCCGTCACGGTGTCCTTGGTGTTGAGGGTGCGCTCGGCCGTCGGACGCGGATCGCCAATCAGGCCGGTGGAACCGCCCACCAGCCCGAGGGGCTTGTGGCCGGCCAGCTGGATCCGGCGCATGAGCAACAGCTGCACCAGGTTGCCCAGGTGCAGGCTCGGCGCCGTCGGATCGAAGCCGCAGTAGTACGTCACGGGATCACCGGCAAGCAGCTTCTCCAGCTCCGCCTCGTCCGTGGAGACGTGGACAAGGCCACGCCATTTCAGTTCCTGCCAGATGTTGGCGAAACTGGGGTCGTTCTGCTGGGCATCGAGATTATTTAGCTGGGACACGGAATCTAAGGTAGCAGGATCGCTACCCCCGCAGCATAGGTGACGGAGGCGGACGGCCTGGCGCCGCCGCCTGTCCTAGCCCTCGATGCCTGCCGGCACGCCGGCGGCGGCGATGAGCCGCAGCCGCTGCGTGGGCCGGGTCATCGCGACGTACAGGTCCCCGACCCGGCCGTGCTCATGGTTGAGCATGGCGGTCGGCTCCAGGACCACGACGCCGTCGAACTCCAGGCCCTTTGCCTCACGGGGGCTGATGACCACGATGTCCTGCACGTAGCTGCCGGCACCGTTGCCGACACGGCGGCCGTACACCGCCCGCAGCGCTGCAGCGGCCTCCGGGAGCAGCGGGCCGTCGGCAATCACGGCGAGCAGGCCGCCCTCGATGGCGGCCAGCTCCCCGGGAAGTACCTCAACGAGTTTGCTGACGATCCCGCCCGTGTCGACCCGGTCAATGACGGGTGCCCAGCGCCCTTCGCGGACAGCCTTGGGTGCCGAGACAACGAGCCCGGCCGCGTTGGCCATCCGCGCGGCGGCCTCGGCGATCTGGGACGGCGTGCGGTAGTTGACGGTGAGTTCCTCAAGCTGCCAGCGGTCGCCAAACATCGGGGCCAGGGCGCTGTGCCATGAATTGGCACCCGCGACGGAGCTTGTCTGGGCGATGTCGCCCACGATCGTGAAGGACTTCAGCGGACAGCGGCGCACGAGGAGGCGCCACTGCATCGGCGAGAGTTCCTGCGCTTCGTCGACCACGATGTGCCCGAAAGCCCACGTGCGGTCGGTCGTGGCGCGTTCCGCCGCGGTCAGCCGGGTCTCGCGCTCCTGGTTCTGGTCCACCAGGTCCTCCGCGGAAATGAGGACATCGACCCCCGCGGTTTCCATGTTGACCAGCGTCTGCTTGGCGTTGGCGAGATCGCGGGCACGGTCGTGTTCCTGTTGCGCCAATCCCCTGCCGGCCGCCGGGTCAAGCTCGCCGAGGAGTTCGGCGGCCTCGTCCAGGAGCGGCACATCGGCCTCAGTCCAGGGCGCATCCGCGGGCCGGAGCAGCAGGGCCCGCTCGGCCGGGGTGAGGTTCGGGGTGCAGGCTTCCAGGATGGCCGGCTTGCTCAGGAGTTCCGACACAAGCTTCTCCGGGGTCATCGGCATCCAGCACAAGTTAAGGGCGATCCGGACATCGCGTGCGGAGCGCACGTCCTCGGCGAGGTAGGAGCGGTCGGCATTGTTGCCGATGCTCCCGGCCTCCACGAGTTCCGTCATCTGTTCGGTCAGTTCGCGCAGCAGGATCCTAACGAAGGAGACACGGGCCTCGTTGTGCGGCTTGCCGGTGGCCCGTGCCTTGTCGCGGGCACGCCGGACCTGCCGCGGCGTCAGGACGAGCTTGCGTCCGTCGACCTCGAGGATGCGGTTCGCAGCCGGGATGCGCTGCCGGTTGGCCACGGCGTTGGCGACGACTTCGGCCATCGCAAGCCGGCCCTTGATCGCGGCAACGTCGGATTCCGGCTCGGCGACAGCGGTGATTCCGGGCATGAGCCGGCCCAGGCTTGCCATCACGACGCCGGTCTCGCCAAGGGAGGGCAGCACGCGTTCGATGTATTTCATGAACGACGACGTCGGGCCCACCAAAAGCACGCCCGCCGTCTTGAGGCGTTCACGGTGGGTGTACAGGAGGTACGCGGCACGGTGCAACGCGACAGCAGTCTTGCCGGTGCCCGGGCCGCCCTGGACCACGAGGGCACCGGAGATGGAGGAGCGGATGATCCGGTCCTGCTCGGACTGGATGGTGCCGACGATGTCCGACATGCGGCCGGTCCGCTTGGAGTTCAGTGCGGCCAGCAGGGCGCCTTCGCCCTGGAGGGAATCGTTGTCGGCGAGCATGTCGGCGTCGAGCACGTCATCCTCGATCGCCTTGACCTCGCGGCCCTGCAGGATCAGGTGGCGCCGGCGGCGGACACCCTGACGGTCGAACGCGGTGGCCTGGTAGAAGTGGCCGGCTTCGGGTGCCCGCCAGTCCACCATGAGGCGCTGCAGGTCCTCGGTGGTCAGGCCGATGCGGCCGATGTACTGCGCCTCCCCGGAATCAAGGTCCAGGCGGCCGAACACGAGGCGGTCATCGACGGCGTCGAGCTGGGCGAGGCGGTCTTCATAGAGCGCCGCGAAGGCGTCACGTTCGGAGACATTCTGCATTGTGCCCACGGCACCGGCGCGGCGTACCTGGGCCAGCTGTGCGCGCTTTTCTGCCCGCAACTCATCGAGCCGGGCATAGAGTCCGGCCACATAGTCGCGTTCATGGGCCAAATCAGCGTCGTGCATCGAACGTTCCCCTATCGAAAAAGACGGACCGTCCATTCTACAACCATTTCGGTGAACCCGTCTGAACATGTCGAGGCAATGTTAGTCAGGGAATTGTACCGGTCCGGCCGGAATGGTCCAGCTAAAGGCGCAGCAGGGAGCGGACCGGATAGCCGCTCAAGGCCTCGCGGCCGGACAGGTCGTCGAGCTCCATCACCACGCCGATGCCCGCGACGTGGATACCGCACCGTTCGAACAGCCGGGCGGCTGCGCCCAGGGTGCCGCCGGTGGCGAGCACGTCATCGAGGATCAGGACCCGGCTCCCCGGAGCGAGGTCCGTGGTGTGCAGCTCGAGGGTGGCCGTGCCGTATTCGAGCGCATAGTCCTCGGACACAACAGCACGCGGCAGTTTGCCGGCCTTGCGGACGGTGATGACTCCGGTGCCTGTGGCGTACGCCGCGGCCGCTGCGAGCAGGAAGCCGCGGGCCTCGACGCCGGCGACGGCGTCGAACTGGCCCTTGAATGGTCCGACGAGGGCGTCGACCACTGCCTTCAGTGCGGGGCCGTCGGCGAAGACGGGGGTCAGGTCCTTGAAGCTGATTCCGGGTTTGGGATAGTCCGGGATAGTTGCGCACAGGCTGCTGATCAGCTCGTCCACCGGCTTCGCTGTTTTGATCTGGTTCGACTCGCTTGGATTCACCCGTCCACCTTACTGGCTGGCGGTTCCGGTGGCCGCAGGAGTCCGTTCGCGAGGCCGTACCTGACGACGTCGAGGGCTTTTCTGAGCGCGCGCTCCGCCTCGAACCTTTCGGCCGCCACGGCGCCCATCCGGGCGTAGTCCTCCGCCCAGCCGGCGCGGTGGAACCTGTCGGCGTCACCGTGGAGGAGCCGTCCATAGAGAACATCCTCGAACAGGTCACGCTCTTCATCCGGGGCCGACTCTGACATCAGCGGCCAGCTTCTCAAAGATATGGAGCCTTTCCAGCTCGCTGGCCGGCTTCCCACGCTTGCCTTCGCCCATAATGCTTGATCATCCCCTGTGCGGTTCTCCAGTGCGGATGCCGGGCACCCGCTGGCATGCCCGGTTACACGGTCCTGACCTTCGCGGCCTTGTAGCGGGACACGGTCGGGTCGCCACTGAGCCAGAACCGCCAGGGATAGTCGTCCGTGCCGCCGGCGCCGGAGACTCCCACGCGCGGACCTGAGCTGATGTCGGCGGCCGGAGCCACCGGCAATTCCAGCCGGAACGGCGCGCCGAGTGCGTCCCGCCCGCTGTCCGCCGTCGTCAGCCCAAGCGCCGTGGCGAGCCGTGCGGGGCCGCTCGCCAGGTCCTTGGCGGATTTCGACGTCGGGCGCCTGGCCAGTGCCAGGTTCTGTCCCGCGACGACCTCGCCGGCCCGCAGCAGCAGGCCCGAGGCCATCCCCTCGGGTCCGCAGACGATGTTGGCGCAGTGGTGCATCCCGTACGTGAAGTACACGTAGAGGTGGCCCGCCGGGCCGAACATCGGAGCATTCCGCGGTGTCGCGCCACGGAAGGTATGCGAGCCGGGATCCGGGTGCAGCGAGTCATGCGGTCCGAGGTAGGCCTCCACCTCCGTGATCCGCACCGAGACCGTGCCTTCGCGCCCGTCGTGCGTCAGGACGGCGCCGAGCAGCAACGGCGCGACGTGCCTGGCATCCGCCGAAAGCACCTCGCGCAGGGTCCGGTTCGCGTCGAACGCCGGTGGCGTAGCGGCGGCCGATGGATTGGTACTCATGTTCAGACTTTAACAACTCCGGGCAACGGGCTCCACGCCCGTGTCCGAATTCCGCTAGCAGGCGAACCGGGAAGCTGGCAGGATGGACCCATGGACTTTTGGCAGCGCTACCGGGCAATCGATGCCCGCGACACCCGTTTCGACGGGCAGTTCTATACCGCTGTCCGGACGACCGGCATCTACTGCCGGCCCTCCTGCCCGGCCCGGACCCCGAAAGCGGCCAACGTCACGTTCTACGAGACGTCCGCCGCGGCCCATGATGCCGGCTATCGGGCCTGCAAGCGTTGCCTCCCCGAAGCGGTGCCGGGCACGCCCGCCTGGAACCTCCGCTCCGACATCGCCGGAAGGGCCATGCGGCTGATCAACGACGGCGTGATCAACCGCGACGGCGTCCAGGGTCTCGCATCCCGGCTGGGCTATTCCTCACGCCAACTCAACCGGATCCTCAGCCACGAGCTCGGCGCGGGTCCGCTGTCGCTGGCCCGTGCCAGCCGGGCCCAGACGGCCCGTACGCTGCTGGTCTCCACGGACATGCTGGTGTCCGACGTCGCCTTTGCAGCCGGTTTCAGCAGCGTCCGCCAGTTCAACGAGACCATCGGCGAAGTTTTTGCCATGACGCCCTCCGCGCTCCGGGCCACGGCGAGGCACCACCGGGCCCCGGCGTCCTCGACAGCCCTGACGCTGAACCTGCCGTACCGGGAGCCGTTCGATCCGGGCATTTTCGACTTCCTCGCCGTCCGCGCCATCCCCGGCATCGAGGAAGGGACGTCCAGCTCTTACGCCAGGACCCTGCGGCTGACGCACGGGGATGCGCGGTTCCGGGTGGACTTCGACGCCGATGCCCCCGGCCGTCCGCTCGTCCTGACGATCGGTGCCGTCGACCTCCGGGACCTTTCCTCGCTGCTCAGCCGCGTCCGCCGACTGCTGGATCTCGACGCCGATCCGCTCGCCATCGACGGGGCCCTCGCCGCCGACCCGCGCCTGGCCGCAAGCGTGGAGAGGACGTCCGGCATGCGGATGCCCGGGTCATTCGATCCGCAGGAGCTGCTGATCCGGGCGATGATCGGGCAGCAGATCACCGTCGCAGCAGCCCGGACGGCCCTGGTTCAGCTCTCCGAGGCCGGGAGCGAAAGCCTGGTTCCCGCAGATGGCTTGCACCGGATGTTCCCGACGGCGGAACAGATCGCGGAGACCGGGTTCGAGTTGCTCCGCGGTCCGCAGCGGCGCATTGACTCCATCCGGGGCGCCGCCGCTGCCATGGCCTCCGGGGAGCTCGATTTTGGCTATGGCGATGACCTGCCCGGGCTGGAGGCCAAGCTCCTGCCGCTTGCCGGCGTCGGGCCCTGGACGGTGGGCTACGTCGCGATGCGCGTCATCGGCGCCCCGGACGTGTTCCTCGCCAACGACGCGGCTGTCCGCAACGGCATCCGCTCCCTCCAGGCAGGCGTCCCCGGGCCGGCGAAGTCAGGCCCTGCCCATTCCGGCACCGCCGTTTCCAGCACCGCCCTTGCCAGCACAGCCCTGGCACCTGATTTCCGTGGCGTCAGCCCATGGCGCTCTTACGCCACCATGCACCTTTGGCGTGCCGCCGCAGCAGCCCAGGCCGCGGCACGCAAGAAACCTCTCACCCCGGCGCAGACTCCGAAGAAAGCGAAACCATGAAAGCCCAGCTGTTGACCATGTCCACCCCTGATGGTCCCTTCACCATCATTGCCCGCGACGGCGCCGTGCTGGCCTCGGGCTGGACCGCCGTTCCCGGCGAGCTGACGGGCCAGATCCACGCGGATCTCCTGCCTACCGGCTACGAGCCCGTCCCGGATCTCGCCGCCATCTCCGAGGCGGTGGAGGCGTTCTACGCCGGCAATCCAGGGCAGGCCATGGAAGTGCCCGTGCTGCAGAAGTCCGGCCCCTTCCGCAACCATGCCTGGGACGTGCTGCGGACAGTGGAGCCTGGCCGCCCCGTGACGTACACGGAGTACGCCGCGCTGTCCGGGAACGTCAAGGCCGTCCGGGCGGCCGCCAGCGCGTGCGCCTTCAACGCCGCAGCCCTGTTCGTTCCCTGCCACCGCGTCATCCGCACCGACGGCACCCTGGGCGGTTTCCGCTGGGGGCTCGCCATCAAAGAGAGCCTTCTGGGCCGCGAACGGGCAGTGGCGCTTGCGATGAATTGAGCGCTGCCACGGATTGAACGGCGTCCTGAAGTGAGTTGTGCCGCGTGTGCTAGTTGCTCACCGGAACCCCGGCCGGCCACGGCAGGAGCGCGGGGAGGTCGACGCCGTCGGCCGCCGCAGTGGCGCGCAGGCTGCCCAGGGTCGGCGTACGGCCGGCGAGCCAGGCCGCAATGTCGGTCAGCATGCCGTTGATCACCGTGGACCTGCCACCGGTGCCGATGGCAATAGCCGGCAGTCCGAGCGGCTGCAGGACGAACTTCTGCCCCGCCGGCACCCGGGCGGACAGGAAGTCGAAGAGGTGCCCGCAGAAGGGCCGGCTCCACGTTTCCGGTCCGCGGCCGGTGCCAAGATCGGTGGCGTGGATGACGAGTTCGCGCCAAAGCGCCAGGCCGCCGTCGAACACGACTCCCCCGCGGTAGGTGATGGGCTCGCGCCAGCCCGCCGCGTCGAGGGAGTCGAAAGCACGCAAGGCCCGTTCCAGCGCGGCGTCCAGGTCGGCGCGGTGTTCCTCGAGGCTGTGTCCCGCGGCCAGTTCGATGGCGCGGGTGCGGCCCTCGTAGCCGCCGTCGTAGAGCTCAATGCTTTCGCCGCGCGCGGCGTGTTCAAGCTGGCGCGCCATCGCGTTGGCGATGCCCGTGATGTGGGCCAGCACGTGGCCGCGGGTCCAGCCGGGCAGCTCTGAGCGCGCCGTGACGTCCTGGTCCGTGAGTTTGGCGGCGATTCCGGCCACGATATCCGCTGCCCCGTGGAGTTCTTCCAGCAGCTTTTCTGGTGTGATTGCGGTCATGGCGCCCATCCTAACCGGACCACGCCGATTAACCCGGATTAACTGGGGACCGCCGGGCCGTAGCGGTGGCGGATGTGCCGGCGGTCGTGGCGGGCCTGCCAGAATTCAATCTCGCGGGGCCGGACTGCGTACAGCTGCCAGCTGGGGTTCTCACCGCCATCCGCGCCGGGCCTTGCGTGCCAGTCGGCTGCGGACGCCCCGGCGGAGAGCTCCACGACGTCCCCGGCGACCCGCACCTGCCGGCCCTGCAACTGCCAATAGAAGTTCAAGGCCGCATGCGGGTTTGCCGCGAGCTCCCGGCCCTTCCGGGAGTCGCGGGACGTCGCGAAGTGCCAGCCGTCGTCGTCGATGTCTTTCAGGATCAGCATGCGGGAGGACGGCCGGCCGAGTTCATCGGTGGTGGCCAGGCTGCAGGCGTTCGGCTGGCGCTCTCCGGCGGCCAGGGCACCGGCAAGCCATAGCCGGAACAACTCCGCCGGGTCGGCAGGAGCCGTGGCGGGATCGAACTCGGGCAACTCGTCCGGGAAATCCGGCAGGGAGCGCAGAAGCTCGCGGAAAGATTCGCTCATGCCGCAATGCTAGCGGGGAGATTTCCGCGACAAACGCACAACGCTCCCTCACCTTTGGCAGAAAATCCGCCGACGCTCCTGCAGGCAGTGCAGGAGCGTCGGCGGAAACGCTGCTCGAAGTGAGGGAGCGTGTGGTATCTAGCCGGCGTACCCGCGGACGCCGTCGAGCTCGGCCGCCAGGGCCAGCAGTTGGCGTTCGACGGCGGCAGGTGCCGTGCCGCCCTGGGAATTGCGGCTGTTGAGCGACCCCTCGGTGGACAGGACCGTGCGGACCTCCGGCGTCAGGTGCTCCGAGATGGCCGCGTATTCCTCGTCCGTCAGGTCCCAGAGCTCGACGCCGCGGCTTTCGGCCTGCTTCACAGCAGCACCGGAGAGCTCATGCGCCTCGCGGAACGGAACACCCTGCCGGACCAGCCACTCGGCAATATCCGTGGCCAGCGCGAAGCCCTGGGGTGCCAGGGCCTCCATCCGTTCGGTGTTGAACGTCAACGTCGCGATCATGCCGGAGACCGCCGGAAGCAGGACCTCCAGCGTGTCGGCGGCGTCGAAGACCGGTTCCTTGTCCTCCTGCAGGTCGCGGTTGTACGCGAGCGGCAGGCCCTTCAGCGTGGCCAGGAGCCCGGTCAGGTTGCCGATCAGCCGGCCTGCTTTGCCGCGCGCGAGTTCGGCAACGTCGGGGTTCTTCTTCTGCGGCATGATCGAGGAGCCGGTGGAGTAGGAATCGTGCAGGGTGACAAAGGAGAACTCCTTCGTGGCCCACAGGATCACTTCCTCCGAGACCCGGGACAGGTCCACGCCGATCATGGCCGTGATCCAGGCGAACTCGGCGAAGACGTCCCGGGAGGCCGTGCCGTCGATCGAGTTGTGCGTGGCCGAGAAGAAGCCCAGTTCCGCGGCCACGGCCTCCGGGTCCAGCCCGAGCGAGGAGCCTGCGAGGGCGCCCGAGCCGTAAGGCGAAACCCCGGCACGCTTGTCCCAGTCCGCCAGCCGCTGCACGTCGCGCAGCAGCGCCCAGGCATGGGCCAGCAGGTGGTGGCTGAGCAGTACCGGCTGGGCGTGCTGGAGGTGCGTCCGTCCCGGCATGGCCACACCGTGGTGGGCCTTGGCCTGCTCCACGAGGGCATCGATCGTGGCGAGGACGCCGCGGGCGATGATCCGGGCGTGGTCGCGCAGGAACATCCGGCCCAGCGTGGCTACCTGGTCGTTGCGGGACCGGCCGGCGCGGAGCTTGCCGCCCAGCTGGGTGCCGGCGCGCTCGATCAGTCCGCGTTCGAGGGATCCGTGCACGTCCTCGTCGGACTCGGCCGGCAGGTAGGCGCCGGAGGCGACGTCCCCGTCCAGCTGCGTCAGGGCGGCAAGCATGCCTTCCAGTTCGGCGTCGTCCAGCAGGCCGGCCTTGTGCAGCACGCGGGCATGCGCCTTGGAGCCGGCGATGTCGTAGCGGGCCAGCCGCCAGTCAAAGTGCGTGGACTTGCTCAGCGCCGCAAGAGCGTCCGCGGGGCCGCCGGCGAACCGGCCGCCCCACAGCGCACCAGTGTTGGTCCCCGAGCGCCCCCCAGCCTCGCTTCGCTCGGTCGGGGACCCCTGCGCTCGTGGGCCCAGCTCGGACTTTTTGGTCTCCGACTCTGCCATTGGGCTACTTTCCTGCGACGCGGATGTCGCGGCCGGAGGCAACCTTGGCGGACATGCCCCACAGCTCGATAAAGCCCCGGGCCATCGACTGGTCGAAGGTGTCGCCGGTGTCGTAGGTGGCGAGGTCGAAGTCGTAGAGCGAGGTCTCGGAGCGGCGTCCGTTGACGATCGCCTGGCCGCCGTGGAGGACCATGCGGATGTCGCCGGAGACGTAGCGCTGGGTGTCTTCGATGAACGCGTCGAGGGAGCGCTTGAGCGGGGAGAACCACTGGCCGTCGTACACCAGCTCGGACCAGCGCTGGCCGACGGTCGCCTTGAAGCGGGCCTGCTCGCGCTCGATCGTGATGTCCTCGAGGTGCTTGTGCGCCGTGATCAGGGCCATGGCGCCGGGAGCCTCGTAGATTTCGCGGGACTTGATGCCGACCAGGCGGTCCTCGACGACGTCGATCCGGCCCACGCCCTGCGCGCCGGCGCGGCGGTTGAGTTCCTTGATGGCCTGCAGCGGCGTGACCCTGACGCCGTCGATCGCGACCGGCACGCCGGCTTCGAAGGAGATGGTGACCTCATCGGGGGCCGGCGGGAATTCCGGGGTGGCGGTGTAGTCGTAGATGTCCTTGGTGGGGGCGTTCCAGATGTCTTCGAGGTAGCCGGTTTCGACGGCGCGGCCCCAGACGTTCTGGTCGATCGAGTACGGGTTCTTCTTGGTGGTCTCGATCGGCAGTCCCTTTTCCTCGGCGAAGGCGATGGCCTTGTCGCGGGTCAGGGCGAGGTCGCGGACCGGTGCGATGCACTTCAGGTCCGGGCCGAGGGTCTGGATGCCGACTTCGAAGCGGACCTGGTCGTTGCCCTTGCCGGTGCAGCCGTGGGCGACTGTGGTGGCGCCGAATTCGCGGGCGGCCTTGACCAGGTGTTTGACGATCACCGGGCGGGAAATCGCCGAGACCAGGGGGTAGTGGCCCTGGTAGAGGGCGTTGGCCTTCAGCGTGGGCATGCAGTACTCGTTGGCGAACTCGTCGCTCGCGTCGGCCACGTAGGCCTCGACGGCGCCGCAGCCCAGCGCGCGCTGGCGGATGGTCTCCAGCGATTCGCCGCCCTGTCCGACGTCGACCGCCACGGCGATGACCTCGGCGCCGGTGGCTTCTCCGATCCAGCCGATGGCTACGGAAGTATCCAGGCCACCGGAGTAGGCCAGAACAATACGCTCAGTCACGTCAAATGCTCCTTCGTTGTTTGGTGATGCTTTGTGTCTGGGAAAAAAGTCTGTCGGGGAAAACTCGTCTACGGAACAGCCTGTCACACCCGTGCGGCAGGCCAAGCGCAGCTATTGGCCGGCTTCCTCGGCGAACTGCAGGAACCGGGCGGCCACGTCGGCGCCGCCCGACGGGTCCCGGGTGACCAGTAGGACGGTGTCGTCCCCGGCGATCGTGCCGAGGATCGAGGGCATCACGGAGTGGTCGATCGCGAGGGCCAGGAAGTTCGCGGCTCCCGGAGGGGTCCGCAGCACCACGATGTTTGCCGAGGCTTCGGCGGTGACCAGCAGTTCACCGCAGAGCCGGGCCAGCCGCGCGTCGAGGATCTCCTGGGTCACGCCGCTCTTGGCGGCACGCTCCCCGCCCTCCCCCGGTACGGCGTAGACGAGCACGCCGTCCTTGCCGCGGACCCGCACCGCGCCCAGTTCCACGAGGTCCCTGGACAGCGTCGCCTGGGTGACCTGGACGCCGTCGTCCGCCAGGAGCGCCGCAAGCTCCGCCTGCGAACGGACGGACTCGCCCGTCAGGATCGCGGTGATCCGCGCCTGCCTGGCCGTCTTCGTGGCCGGGCTGGCGCCCGGGGAGGCCGGTTGGGCGGACACTAGGCCAGCCCCTCCGCCGGCGCCGGCCCACCGACCGGCGCGAGCCCATTGACCGGCGCGAGCCCATTGACCGGCGCGAGCCCGTCAACAACAGCCCCGCCGGAGCGGTGCATGAGCCAGGCCATGAGCGCCTTCTGGGCGTGGAGCCGGTTTTCGGCCTCGTCCCAGACCACGGACTGCGGGCCGTCAATGACGTCCGCGGCGATCTCGTAGCCCCGGTAGGCCGGAAGGCAGTGGAGCACGACGGCGTCCGGCGCCGCGAGCTTCATCGCTGCCTCGTCCACGGCGTAGTCGCGGAACAGCTTGAGCCGGGCTTCCTTCTCGTCCTCCTGGCCCATCGACACCCAGGTGTCCGTGGCGACGACGTCGGCGCCGAGCAGTGCCTCGGCGGCGTCGACCGTCACCAGCACGGAGCCCCCGGTCTGCGCGGCGCGGTCCTCGGCCGCGGCGATGATCTCCGGCGAGGGCAGGAAGCCTTCCGGGCCGGCTATGCGCACGTGCATGCCTGCCGTTACGCCGGCCAGCAGGTAGGAGTTCGCCATGTTGTTGGCGGAGTCGCCGAGGTAACTCATGGTGAGGCCCTGGAGCTGGCCCTTGTGTTCCTTGATGGTCAGGAGGTCGGCAAGGAGTTGGCAGGGGTGGTAGTCATCGCACAGGGCGTTGATCACCGGAACCTTGGAGTTTTCGGCCATGGCGACGAGGCCGGAGTGCGCACCGGTGCGCCACACGATGGTGGACACCATGCGCTCGAGCACCCTGGCGGTGTCCTCCACGGATTCCTTGTGGCCGATCTGGGCCTCGCCCGGGTTGATGATGAGCGCGTTCCCGCCCATGTCCGCCACGCCGGTGGCGAAGGACACCCGGGTCCGGGTGGAGGTTTTGTCGAAGATGACGGCGACGGTCTTGCGGCCGCTGCCTTCCGCGGCGAACGGCTGCACGCTGTAGGGCGCGGCCTTCATCCGGGCGGCGAGCTCAAGCACTTCCGCCTGCTCGGCCGGGGAGAGGTCCGTGTCCTTGAGGAAGTGGCGGGTCTGGCTCTTCGGATTCTCGGTCACTGGGCGTCCTTTGCGGTCTGGAGCAACGCGGGCAGCGCTGCGAGGAAACGGTCGGCCTGTTCGGCCGTCAGGATCAGCGGCGGCGCGAGCCGGATGGTGCGCGGTCCGGGGCTGTTGACGATGAAGCCGGCGTCGAGTCCGGCGGACACGACGCCCGGGGCGACGTCGGCGTCGAGGTCGAACCCGATCAGGAGCCCTTCGCCGCGGACCTCCGTGACGCCGTCGATGCCGGCAAGGCCGGAGCGCAGGTGCTCCCCCACGTCCCGGACGTGTGCCAGGACGCGCTGGTTTTCGAGCACATGCAGGGTGGCCAGGGCGGCCGCGGTGGCTACCGGGTTGCCGCCAAAGGTGGTCCCATGCTGGCCGGCAGTGAGCAGCCCGGACGTCTCCGGGCCGAAGGTCACGAGGGCGCCGATCGGGAATCCGCCGCCCAGGCCCTTGGCGAGGGTGACGGCGTCGGGGACGATCCCCGCGTCCTCGCTCGCGAGCCATTTGCCGGTGCGGCCGATTCCGGTCTGGACCTCGTCGAGGATCAGGAGGGCACCGGCTGCGCTCGTGGCTTCCCGGGCAGCCTTGAGGTAGCCGGCCGGCAGCGGGCGGACCCCGGCCTCGCCCTGGATCGGTTCCAGGAAGACGGCGGCGGTCGTGTCATCGACGGCCCCACGAAGGGCATCAATGTCACCGAAGGGGACATGGACTACGCCGCCGGGCAGCGGCGCGAACGGCGCCCGGTACGCCTCCTTGGAGGTCAGCGCCAGGGCACCCATGGTGCGGCCGTGGAACGCGCCCTCAAGGGCGACGATCCTGGTCCGCGGTTTGGAGTCCGGACCGGCATTACGGCGCGCCAGCTTGAAGGCGGCCTCGACGGCTTCCGTGCCGGAGTTGGCGAAGAAGACCTTGGAGCCGGCCGGGGCGTGGCTGAGCTCCAGCAGCTTCTCGGCCAGGGCGATCTGCGTCGGGCTCGTGAAGAAGTTGGAAACGTGGCCCAGGGTGGAGAGCTGGCTGGAAATCACCGAGGTCACGAACGGGTGGGCGTGGCCCAGGGCGTTGACCGCGATCCCGCCGAGCAGGTCCAGGTATTCCTTGCCGTCGGCGTCCCAGACGAGGCAGCCGGCGCCGCGGACCAGGACCCGCTGCGGGGTGCCGAAGACGCCCATCAGGGACGAGGAGTAGCGGGACAGCCACTGGGCTCCGCTCCCCTTCCCAGTCATCACGGAAGCTGTTGGGGCCGAGCCGGCGATGGGGGCCCGGGTGTGGTCGGGCACCGCGAAGCGGGCGGGGGCCCCATCGCCGGTCGGACTCGCGCCAACTGTTTCGTTCATGCGTTCACTTCCTCGTCGGGGACGACCTGGGTGCCGATGCCCGCGGTCGTAAAGGTTTCCAGGAGCATCGAATGCGGCAGGCGGCCGTCCACGATGTGCGCCCGCTCGACGCCGTCGTCAATCGCTTTCAGGCAGGCCGCCATTTTCGGGATCATGCCGGACTCAAGGCGCGGCAGCATCTCGCGCAGCTCCGAAGCCGTCAGCGACGAGATGAGCGAGGAACGGTCCGGCCAGTTGGCGTAGAGGCCTTCGATATCGGTCAGGATGACCAGCTTGGATGCACCCAGTGCCGACGCGACCGCCGCCGCCGCCGTGTCGGCGTTGACGTTCAGGACCTGGCCGGTGGTCTGGGCCCGCTGCAGGCTGTCGGGGGTGCCGTCGTCAAAGATCTCCGGTGCAACGGTGGAGATGACCGGGATCCGGCCGGCGGCCACGATGTCCAGGATGCCCTCGGGGTTCACGCCGACCACCTCACCGACCAGGCCCAGGTCCACCTCCTCGCCGTCCACCACGGTGCCGGTCCGGACCGCGCGGAGCAGGCCGCCGTCTTCCCCGGACATGCCCACGGCGTAGGGGCCATGGGAGTTGATCAGGCCTACGAGTTCCCGGCCGACCTGGCCTGTCAGGACCATGCGCACCACGTCCATGGCCTCGGGCGTCGTGACGCGGAGGCCGCCCTTGAACTCGGACTCGATGCCGAGGCGGCTGAGCATGGCGTTGATCTGCGGGCCGCCGCCGTGCACGACGACGGGGTGGATGCCGACATGGTGAAGGAACACGACGTCCTCCGCGAAGGCCCGGCGGAGCTCGTCGTTGACCATGGCGTTGCCGCCGTACTTGATCACCATGGTGGTGCCGGCGAAGCGCTGGATCCAGGGCAGCGCCTCGATCAGGGTGGCGGCCTTATCCTGGGCGTCGGCCATGGATGTGGTCTCGCGGGTCTGGGTGTTCATGGTGTTTCGCCCCTCCGGGAACGGCCTAGCTTGAGTAGGCGCTGTTTTCGTGGACGTAGTCGTGCGTGAGGTCGTTGGTCAGGATCGTGGCCTCGGCGCCGCCGGCCTGGAGATCGATCTCGACGAGCACCTCGCGCGGTTCCAGGTCCACGAGGCTGCGGTCGTCGCCGATGCTGCCGTTGCGGCAGATCTGGATGCCGTTCATGGACACATTCAGCTGGTCCGGCTCGAAGGCCGCGTCCGTGGTGCCGACGGCGGAGAGCACCCGGCCCCAGTTCGGATCCTTGCCGAAGATGGCGGTCTTGAACAGGTTGGAGCGGGCGACCGCGCGGCTGACGGTCTCCGCGTCCAGCTCGGTGGCGGCGTTGAAGGTGCGGATCGCGATGTCGTGGCTGGCGCCCTCGGCGTCGCCGATCAGCTTCCTGGCCAGCTCCGCGCAAACCTGCGTCAGGCCGGCGCCGAAGTCTACGGCCGAGGGGACGACGCCGGAAGCGCCGGAGGCGAGCAGGACCACTGTGTCGTTGGTGGACATGCAGCCGTCCGAATCAGCCCGGTCGAAGGTGACACGGGTGGCGTCGCGGAGCACGACGTCGAGCATTTCCGGCTGGACATCCGCGTCCGTCGTGAGGACCACGAGCATGGTGGCGAGCCCGGGGGCGAGCATGCCGGCGCCCTTGGCCATGCCGCCGATGGTGAATTCGTTGCCTTCGGCGTCCGTGCCGGTGAACACTGCCTGCTTGGACACCGAGTCGGTGGTCATGATCGCGGTGGCGGCTGCGGCTCCGCCGTCCCGGCTCAGCGCGGCCGTGGCGGCGCCGATCCCGGGGACGATCTTGTCCATGGGCAGCTGTTCACCGATCAGGCCCGTCGAGCAGACGACGACGTCCGCAGCCGAGATGCCCAGGGCCTCGGCGGTCTTCTCGGCCGTGGTGTGGGTGTTCTGGAAGCCCTCCGGTCCGGTGCAGGCGTTGGCTCCGCCGGAATTGAGAATGACGGCGTCAACCCGGCCGTCCTTGACGGCTTCCCGGGACCAGTGCACGGGGGCGGCGGCCACCCGGTTGGAGGTGAAGACGGCGGCTGCGGCCTTGGAGGGGCCGTCGTTGACCACGAGGGCCATATCCGGGTTGCCGGAGGCCTTGAGGCCGGCCGTGACTCCGGCGGCGCGGAATCCCTTGGGTGCGGTGATGCTCACGGTGCGACTCCCTGCAGGTTGAGGCCGGCGGTTTCCGCGAGGCCGAGGGCAATGTTCATGGACTGCACGGCGCCGCCGGCCGTGCCCTTCGTCAGGTTGTCGATGGCGCAGGTGACGATGACGCGGCCGATGCGGGCGTCGAGCGCCAGCTGCAGAACGGCGTGGTTGGATCCCTGGACCGATTTGGTGGCGGGCCACTGGCCTTCCGGGAGCAGGTGGACGAACGGCTCGTCGTCGTACGCCTCGCTCCAGGCGCGGCGCAGTTCGCCGGCGGTGACGCCCGGCCGGACCCTGGCGGTCGCCGTCGTGAGGATGCCCCGGCTCATGGGAGCGAGGGTGGGCGTGAAAGAGACCTTGACGGGCCCATGCAGTGCCTTGGAGAGGCCCTGTTCAATTTCCGGCGTGTGCCGGTGTCCGCCGCCGACGCCATAGGGGCTCATGGAGCCCATGACCTCGGCTCCGATGAGGTTGGCCTTGGCGGCCTTGCCGGCGCCGGAAGTGCCCGAGGCGGAAACAATGACGACGTCCCCGCCGTCCAGGAGGTGGTTGCTGAAACCTGGAGTTAGTGCCAGCAGGGCCGACGTCGGGTAGCAGCCCGGGACGGCGATCCGCTTGGCGCCGCGGAGCGCTTCGCGCTGGCCGGGTAGCTCCGGAAGGCCGTAGGGCCAGGTCCCGGCGTGCGGTGAGCCATAGAATTTTTCCCAGGCGGCAGGATCCTCCAGCCGGTGGTCGGCACCGGCGTCGATCACGAGCGTGCCGGCAGGCAACTGCGCCGCGATCCCGGCGGAGGCCCCGTGCGGAAGTGCCAGGAACACGACGTCGTGCCCCGACAGGTTATCCACCGTGGTGTCTTCGAGGATACGGCTGGCCAGGCCATGGAGATGCGGCTGCACTTCCCCTAGTCTGGAACCGGCGTTGCTGTGCGCTGTGATGGCGCCGATCGTGACGTCGGGATGACCGGCGAGGAGCCGCAGCACCTCGCCGCCGGCATAGCCGCTTGCGCCGGAGACGGCAACAGAAATAGTCATAGGCACGACTATACAGCAAGATTATGCATAGATGCCGATATTTATGCATTGAATTGCGCGTGTCCCGAAGTTCCGCCGCCAGCCGATTCGGCCCGGGGCCAGAGTCCTGCAGGGCGCCGTGGCGTATGCTGGCTAAAGGGTGATCTTGACCGCGCAGCCGCGACCGTCGGCAGCAGCGTTGCCCGTAACAGTTACGAGGCCACCGCTCCATGACCCCCACTACCACTTCGGAGCGCCCGCAAACGCGCGTCCGGCAACCCAACGCCGTCGTCCTGAGCTATTCGGAGCTCCTCAAGAGCGTCAAGGCGGCAGGCCTCCTCGAACGCCGCGTCGGTTTCTACGTCACGGTGTTCTCCGTTTTGGTCCTGCTGATGGCCGCCACGTGGGTCGGCTTTGCCCTGATCGGTGGCAGCTGGTTCCAGCTCCTGATTGCCGCAGCCCTGGGCATTATCTGCACGCAGCTCAGCTTCCTGGCCCACGAGGCCGGACACCGGCAGATTTTCGCCTCCCGCCGCGCCAACGACTGGGCCGCACGGCTGCTTGCCACCTCGGTCGCCGGGATGAGCTACTCATGGTGGGAGCAGAAGCACGGCGCGCACCACAACCACCCCAACGTGATTTCGAAGGATCCCGATATCGCCACCGGCGCGATCGCCTTCTTCCCGGAAGCCGCGGCAACCAGGCAGGGGCGGTTCTCCTTCCTCACCCGCAAGCAGGGCTGGCTCTTCTTCCCGCTGCTGTTCCTTGTGGGCCTGGGCCTGCAGATCGATTCGGTCAAGTTCGTCGTCCAGCGTGCCAAGGTCACCCACCGCTGGGTGGAGATCCCGATCCTCGCGGTCCGGCTTAGCGCGTTGCCGGTCCTGGCCTTCACTTTCCTCCCGTGGGGCATCGCCCTGGCCTTCATCGCCGTCCAGCTCGCCGTCTTCGGCTTCTACATGGGCGCCTCCTTCGCGCCAAACCACAAAGGCATGCCGGTCCTGCCCGCCGACAGCCGCGTGGACTTCTTCAGCCGCCAGGTGCTGACGTCCCGCAATATCTCCGGCGGCCGGTTCATGGACCTCCTGCTTGGCGGCCTCAACCGCCAGGCCGAGCACCACCTCTTCCCCGACATGGCCCGCCCGCAGCTCGACAAGGCGGCCGTGATTGTCCGCGAGTTCTGCGCGAAGCAGCAGGTCCCCTACACGGAGACCACCTTGCTCCAGTCGTACGGCATCATCGTCCGCTACCTGAACGACGTCGGCCTGGCCGCTGGACGCCACTTCGAGTGCCCCATGGCAACCGTTACGCGCCGTTACTAGGACGGCCCGTAACGGGTGCGGCCCGCTGCCTCCGGGCCGCAACGAAGCGCATGACCACGAAGTGACCGCCGGATTCCGGCGGTCACTTCGCCGTTGGCGCAGGTGTCCCTAGGATGGAGCCAGGATTCGGGCCAGGAAATCCCCGGCCGGACAAAGGAGACACATGATGCACGCAATCCTCGCCCGGCAAGCGGGCGGACCCGAGGTTCTGGAACTCGCACAGACGGAGCGCCCCGTGCCGGGCCCGGGACAGCTGCTGATCAAGGTTGCGGCCGCGGGCGTGAACTTCATCGACACGTACAAGCGCAGCGGCGTCTACAAGGTCCAGTACCCTTTCACCCCCGGCTCCGAGGCCTCCGGCACCGTGGAGGAACTGGGCGACGGCGTCACCGGGTTCTCCCCCGGCGACCGTGTGGCCACTGCGGAAGGCGTCAACTGCTACGCCGGCTACGCCCTCGTCGACGAGGACAAGGCCCTCCCGGTCCCTGACGGCCTGGACGATTTCACCGCCGCGGCACTGCCGCTGCAGGGCGTCACCTCGCACTACCTGATCAACTCCACTTTCAAGGTCGAACCGGACCACACCGTCCTGGTCCACGCCGGCGCCGGCGGCGTCGGGCTCCTGATGATCCAGCTGCTCAAGGCCAAGGGGGCGCACGTCATCACCACCGTCTCCACGGACGCGAAGGAACAGCTGGCCCGCGAAGCCGGTGCCGACCACGTGCTCCGCTATGACGGCTTCGCAGACAAGGTCCGCGACCTCACCGGCGGGACTGGAGCGGACGTCGTGTACGACGGCGTCGGGAAGGACACCTTCGACGGTTCCCTCGCCGCGTTGCGCATCAGGGGCATGCTCGTGCTCTTCGGCGGCGCCTCCGGTCCGGTACCGCCGTTCGACCCGCAGCGGCTCAACGCCGGCGGCTCCCTGTACCTGACCAGGCCGACCATGGGGCACTACCTGCGGAACGCACAGGAGCGCCGCTGGCGCTCGGACGAAGTCTTCGCCGCCGCAGCGAATGGCAGCCTGAAGGTACGGATCGGGGCCCGCTACTCCCTCGCCGAAGCAGCGCAGGCCCATGACGACCTTGAACAGCGCCGCACCACCGGCAAGGTCATCCTGGTCCCCTGAGCCGGCACCCACGTTGGCCCCTGGGCCGGGGGGCCGGGCCGCTTTCGACAGTGCGCAGTGCCGCCGGCCGCCCCGCAAGGGAACAGCAAGGGAACAGCATGCAAACAGCCTGCCAACCCGGACACCTTCCGTTCATCTGATGCAGGGAGAATGCCCCTGTGACTGAGCAGCAAGCCCCTACGAGTGATGCCCCCAACAACGGGCCGGTGTACCGGGCGCAGCTGCCGGGCGCCCTCGCGGCCCCGCCGGAACGGACACTGGTCGAGATCATCCAGGACACCGCAGCCCGCTTCCCGGATGCCTCCGCCCTCGACGACGGTCACGATTCGCTCAGTTACGCCCAGCTCCTGGCCGAGGTCCGGGCCGCGGCCAGGAAGCTGCACCTGGCCGGGCTCGGAGCGGGCGACAAGATCGGGGTCCGGATCCCCTCCGGCACCAACGAGCTGTACGTCACGATCCTTGCGGTACTGCTGGTGGGCGCCGCATACGTTCCGGTGGACGCGGACGATCCCGACGAACGGGCCAAGCTGGTGTTCGCCGAAGCCAGGGTCTCCGGCATTGTGCGCGGCGGCGGCCGGATCGTCACCGACCGCACGCGGCCCCGGCCCTTCCCTGCCGCCAGGCCGCCCGCCGTCGACGACGACGCGTGGGTGATCTTCACCTCCGGCTCCACCGGGACACCCAAGGGAGTGGCGGTGCAGCACCGCTCCGCAGCCGCGTTCGTCGACGCCGAGGCCCGGCTCTTCCTCCAGGGCGAACCGATCGGACCCCAGGACCGCGTCCTGGCGGGGCTGTCCGTGGCCTTCGACGCCTCGTGCGAGGAAATGTGGCTCGCGTGGCGCCACGGCGCCTGCCTCGTCCCCGCTCCGCGCGCGCTGGTGCGGACCGGCATGGACCTGGGCCCGTGGCTGATCAGCCACGGCATCACGGTCGTGTCCACGGTTCCCACGCTCGCGGCACTCTGGCCCGTCGAATCCCTGGAAAGCGTCCGCCTGCTGATCTTCGGGGGCGAGGCGTGTCCGCCTGAACTCGCGGAGCGGCTCGCCGTCGACGGCCGTGAAGTGTGGAACACGTACGGCCCCACCGAGGCCACCGTCGTAGCGTGCGCTGCGCCGCTGGGTTCTCCCGGTCCCATCCGGATCGGCCTGCCGCTGGACGGCTGGGACCTCGCCGTCGTCGATGCCTTCTCCCGGCCCGTCGCCGAAGGCGAGGTCGGCGAGCTGATCATCGGCGGCGTCGGGCTGGCCCGCTACCTGGACCCGGCGAAGGACGCCGAAAAATACGCCCCGATGCCCTCCCTCGGCTGGGCGCGTGCCTACCGTTCCGGTGACCTGGTCCGCTACGAAGCCGGCGGCCTGATCTTCCAGGGGCGGGCAGATGAGCAGGTCAAGCTCGGCGGCCGCCGGATCGAGCTCGGCGAGATCGACGCCGCCCTGCAGTCGCTGCCGGACGTTGCCGGTGCGGCGGCGGCCGTTCAGACGACGGCCGCCGGCAACCAGATCCTGGTCGGCTACCTGGCTCCTGCTGCCGGCCGGGAGATCGACCTGGCGGAAGCCCGGGAGCGGCTGGGCACGAGCCTTCCGGCCCCGCTCATCCCCCTCCTCACGCTGGTGGAATCGCTGCCCACCAAAACCAGCGGCAAGGTGGACCGCCGCGCCCTGCCCTGGCCCCTTGCCGGCGCCGGCGCGGCCGATGCCGAGGGCGCTCCGCTGAACCTCCCGGACGACGCCCGCTGGATCGTGGAACAGTGGAGCTCCGTGCTCGGCAGTGCCGTCAGCACGCTCGACGCCGACTTCTTCGCCTACGGAGGCGGCTCCCTGGCCGCGGCGCAGCTGGTCTCCGCCCTCCGGGTGCGCTACCCCACCATCACCGTGGCTGATGTCTACGCGACCCCGAGGATCGGGGCCCTCGTGGACGCGGCCCGCCAGTCGCTGCCCGAGGGCGGCGCCGGCCCGGCACCGGAACGCACTGTCCGGCCGACGGCCCGGAAGTCCCAGGTCTTCCAGACCCTCATGGGCATTCCGCTGCATATCCTGGTGGGCATGCGCTGGCTGACCTACCTCATGGCCGCCAACAACCTGCTCTCCGCCCTCGCCGGGTTCAGCGACGCGCCGACCGTGTCCTGGTGGTGGGTGGGGGCGTCCTGGCTCGTGTTCGTAAGCCCCGCGGGGCGGATGCTGGTCTCCGTGGCCGCCGCCCGGCTCCTGCTGAGGAACGTGGGCCCCGGAACGTACCCCCGCTCGGGCCGGGTGCACCTGCGCCTCTGGCTCGCCGAGCAAATCCAGGATCTTGCCGGGGCCATCAGCCTCGCCAGCGCCCCCTGGGTCCCGTACTACGCCAGGGCACTCGGCGCGAAAATCGGCGAGGACGTCCAGCTGCATTCGGTCCCGCCCGTCACGGGCCTGCTCTCCCTCGGAAACGGCGCCAACATCGAACCTGAAGTCGACCTGTCCGGCTGGTGGATCGACGGCGACTGCGTCCACATCGGGGCCATCCGGATCGGTGCCGGCGCTACTATCGGGGCGCGCAGCACGCTCATGCCCGGCGTGGTTATCGGTGCCGGAGCCCAGGTTGAGCCCGGTTCTGCCGTGCTGGGCAAGGTCAAGGCCGGGCAGCTGGTCGCCGGTTCACCCGCCGAGCGCCGCGGCAAGGCCCGGCATACCTGGCCCGCCGTCCCGGCGGAGCGCCACCTGACCGGCCGACTCTGGTTTGCCGGCTTCGCCGCTGCCTCGGCCGTTCTGGCACTGATCCCCTATGTGTCCGCCGCCGCAGCCGCACTGGTGGTCTTCCTTTTCGTCCGGGGCCGGCCGTCCCTGTCCTCGGCGCTGCCGCAGCTGCTGGTGTCCCTTCCGCCGGCGGCGCTGGCCTGGTTCCTGGCCAACCTGCTGCTGATCCTGCTCACGACGAGGCTCCTCGGAGTCGGACTCGCCGAAGGCTACTACCGGGTGCGCAGCCGGATCGGCTGGCAGGTCTGGGCCACAGAGCGGGTCCTCGACCTTGCCCGCGACCTCCTGTTTCCGGTCTATGCCAGTCTCTTCACGCCGGTCTGGCTGCGGCTGCTCGGCGCGCGGGTCGGCAGGAACGTCGAGGCGTCCACGGTCCTTTTGATCCCGAAGATGACCACGGTGGGCGAAAGCGCCTTCCTGGCGGACGACACCTTGGTGGCGTCCTACGAACTCGACGGCGGCTGGCTGAGGATTGCCCCGGCCAAGATCGGGAAGCGCTCCTTCCTGGGCAACTCCGGAATGACGGCGGCCGGCCGCAACGTGCCCAAGAATTCCCTCGTGGCCGTGCTCTCGGCGACACCCGCCAAGGCGAAGTCCGGCACCTCGTGGCTGGGCAGCCCCCCGGTGCGGCTCCGGCGCACCGCCATCGCCTCCGATGACATGCGGACCTACCAGCCGCCGCTGAAGCTGAAGGTCGCGCGCACGGTGTGGGAGCTGTGCCGGTTTGTCCCGGTGGTCCTGACGGTGGCTATCGCCGCCGGGGTCCTGCTGACCTTCGACTGGCTGGCAGGTACTTTCAACTACGGCGTTGCCGCCCTTCTGGGCGGCATCGTGGTCCTCTTCGCCGGTGCGACGGCCGCGGGGAGTGCCGTGGTGGCCAAGTGGGTTCTCGTCGGACGTATCCGGCCGGGCCAGCACCCGCTTTGGAGTTCCTTCATCTGGCGGAACGAGGTGGTGGATACGTTTATCGAGATGGTCAGCGCCCCGTGGTTCGCGCGCGCCGCGACGGGAACTCCGGCGCTGGTCTGGTGGCTCCGGGCGCTCGGGGCCAGGATCGGGGCGGGCACGTGGTGCGAAAGCTACTGGCTTCCCGAAGCGGACCTGGTCACCCTCGGCAAGAACTCAACGGTCAACCGGGGCTGCGTTGTCCAGACCCATCTCTTCCACGACCGTGTCATGAGCATCGACACTGTTACGCTCGAGGACGGAGCAACCATGGGTCCGCACGGGGTCATCCTCCCGCAGGCCAGGATCGGCAGCGGCGGCACCGTCGGTCCGGCCTCCCTGGTCATGCGGGGCGAAACGGTCCCCGCGGCGACGTACTGGATGGGCAACCCGGTCAGCCCGTGGGTGGGCCCGGCAGTTCCCGCCCCCAAGCCCCGGCAACGCCAGCCCAGCAACTAACTCCAGTCCAGCAACCACTGAAGGTCCGTCCCATGAGTCCCAGCGAACCAGCAGGCAGCGGCCTCGTCGTCGCGCCGCCCGGCCAGGAAGCCAACGCGCCGGATCCCTACATGCCCGGCCACGGCACCAGCGCGTACCGCGTCCGGCGCTATGAACTCGAGCTCGACTACAGGGTCAGCAGCAACCGGCTCAGCGCCCGGGCCGTGCTGCAGGCGGTGGCGCAGCTTCCGACGTCGGCCGTTGTCCTGGATTTGACGGGGCTGCGCGTGACCAAGGTCCAGCTGGGCGGGCGGAAGGTGCGCAAGTTCAGCCAGCGTGCCGAGCAGCTCATCGTGGCCCTGGATGTGCCGCTGCTGCCGGACGAGGACTTCACCCTCGACATCCGCTACGAGGGTTACCCCGCCCCGCGCCGCGGCCTGTGGGGCGACGTGGGCTGGGAGGAGCTCTCCGACGGCGTCCTCGTCGCGGGCCAGCCCAACGGCGCGGCGTCCTGGTTCCCGTGCAACGACCACCCGGGGGATAAGGCGAGCTACCGGATCAGCGTGACGACGGACGTCAACTACCGGCCCGTGTGCAACGGCGTCTTGCTCTCCCGGACCAGCAGGTCCAGCCGCGAAACCTGGGTCTATGAGCAGGCCGAACCGATGTCCACGTACCTCGCCACGGTCCAGATCGGGCGGTACGGGCTCCTGACGCTGAACCCCGAGCGGCCGTCCGGGCAGGTGCCGCAGTACGCTGCCGTCCCGGAGTCGCTGGCCGACACAGCAAGGACCGGGCTGGCGCGCCAGCCCGACATGATGCGGACATTCACGAACTGCTTCGGCCCCTACCCGTTCCCCGAGTACACCGTGGTGGTCAGCGAGGATGTCCTGGAGATCCCGCTCGAGGCGCAGACCCTGTCGATCCTGGGTCCCAACCATCTGGGCCTGGAGTGGGAGTCGCAGCGGATGATGGCCCACGAGCTCGCGCACCAGTGGTTCGGGAATTCGCTGACAGCGGCATCGTGGAAAGATATCTGGCTGCACGAGGGCTTCGCCTGCTACGCGGAGTGGCTCTGGTCCGAGGAGGCCGGCGTCATGTCCGTCGCGTCCCGCGCTGCAGCCGCATGGCGGAAGCTCGACGCCGGCAGCCAGGACCTGCTCATAGGCGATCCCGGGCCGGAGCTGATGTTTGATGACCGCGTGTATAAGCGCGGAGCCCTCGCCCTGCACGCATTGCGCCTGCGCTGCGGCGACCTGGCGTTCTTCGCGCTGCTGCATGACTGGGCGCACGGCTTCCGGCACGGCTCCGTATCAACGCCGGCATTCATCCTCGCCGCGGACCGCGCCACGGGCATCGATTCCGAGGCCCTGCTGCATCCCTGGCTCTACGAAGAAGCGCTCCCGCCGCTGCCGCCCTCCTAGGCCCGCAAGTCCTGGGGCCCGGGAATGACGGACAGCGCGACGGCGGCCACGAGGTCCGCCGGCAGGCCGGTCTCGGCAGGAGCCAGGTCCCGGACCCCGGCCCGGTGCAGCACGTCGACCGTGTCCGGGGCTCTCCGCAGGCCCTCACCGGTCATCTTGAGCCAGGCTTCCTTCCGGGCCCAGAGCCGCGCGCGTCCGCGGAGCAGTCCCGTGGCGGGGAGCCGGTGGAGCGCCAGCCGTTCCGCCGGCGCCAGCGCCACGGCGTCGAAGCCGTCAAAGTCCATCCGCGCCGGATCCTCGACGTCGGTCCCCAGTCCCAGGCCGGGCCCTGGATCGGTCACTGCCGCCAGCAGCGTCCAGCCGGACGCCCTGGCGAGGCTCAGGAGCAGCGGTACGGGCGCTCCCCCGTAGGAGTAGCCGGGCCTGCCGTGCGAGACGTCTCCGCCGCTCCCGCAGCGTGGACAGCTGTATCGGGCGGTGAGGCCCGACGCCGGCACTCCGAGCAGTTCGGCGGCGAAGCGACGCTGCGCGAGCCGCGCCGACAGGAATTCGTCGCGGGCGCCGGGCGCCATGGCGCGGGCCCGCGCGTGCTCGGCGGCCTCCAGGAGGGCGCCGGCATCGCGTTGCAGCCCGGCGGCCGCCGCCGCCAAGGTCTGCCCAGGTATGCGGAGGGGCGGGCAGGCACGCACGATGAGTCGTGATGCCATGCCCGCCCCTTCCTTGCTTAGCGCTGTACGGCTCCGAAGCGTTCGGCCGCAACGGCCACGGCACTTTCGCGGGCCGCGGAGGCCTCATCGGCGGTCAGGGTGCGGTCCGGGGCGCGGAACCGCAGGCTGAACGCCAGCGACTTCTTGCCCTCCTCGATCCCCTTGCCCGCGTACACGTCGAAGAGCGCCACGTCCTCAAGAAGTTCGCCGGCGCCTTCGCGCAAGGCCGAGAGTACATCGTCCGCCGGGATGTCCTGCGGCACCACGAGGGCCACGTCCTGGGTCGCCACCGGGTAGGTCGAGATGTGCTTGGCCACGATTACGTCGGCTGCGGCTTCGAACAGGGCATCGGCATTGATCTCCAGCGCCACCGAGCGTGCCGGCATGTCGTGCGCCGCCAGCAGCTTCGGGTGCAGCTCGCCGGCGTAGCCCACCACGTCGCCGGTGCGGAGCGTCAGGAGCGCGGCCCGTCCCGGGTGGAACGCCTGGTGCTGCCCCTGGCTGACCAGGATGTCGACGCCGAGGACCTCACCGGCGAGCCGGGCGATGTCCAGCGCATCCGCCCAGTCCCAGGGTCGGGGCGCATGCGCGGGCGCGGCGGGTGAATCATGGCCGGTCAGGACGGCGGCGAGGTGCAGCGGCTGGTCCGGGACGCCGTCGTACAGGGCATCCAGCACCTCCTCGGAGGGCTTGACGCCCAGCGGCGGGATCGTGGCCGTCCCCAGGTTCCCGCCCGGCAGGAACACGAGTCCCGCCTCGAACAAGGCGAGGTCGCGGAAGCCACGGGCGTGGTTGCGCTTGGCCACCTCGATCAGGCCCGGCAGGATGGACGTCCGCAGGAAGCCATGCTCCTCGCTGATCGGGTTGGCGAGCTTGAGGGCTTGGCGCCCGGTGCCCTCCGTGGCCACGCCAAAGGTGTCATTGGCAGCTTTGGAGACGAACGGGTAGGCCAGGACCTCGGTGAGGCCGGCGTCCGCCAGCGCCTGGATCAGGCGGCGGCGCTGCTGCTGGACGCGGGTCAGGCCGCGGCCCGGAGGCGCCACCGGCAGGGTCGCCGGGATCTTGTCGTAGCCGACCAGGCGGGCGATTTCCTCGGAGAGGTCTTCCTTGGTTTCCAGGTCATTGCGCCAGCTCGGTGCGGTCACTGTGTAGCCGGCGTCGTTCTTCCCGACAATAGCGCCGAGGTCCTCCAGCGAGGTCAGGATCTGCTCCTCGCTGAAGTCGATTCCGATCCGGTCCGCGGCGTAGCCTGCCGGAAGTTCGATGGTGACGGCATCCGGGGCGGTCCCGACGTCGGTCCCGGCCTGGTCTGCCGTGCCCCCGGCGAGCTTGACCAGGAGGTCCACCACGCGCTGGGCAGCAACGTTGGCGACCTGCCAGTCCACTCCGCGCTCGAAGCGCTTGGACGCCTCGGACGGCAGCTTGTGGCGGCGGCGGGAGCGGGCGATCGAGACTTCGTCAAAGTGCGCGGCCTCCACGAGGACGTTGGCGGTGGAGTCCGATACTTCCGTGTGGGACCCGCCCATAACACCGGCGATGCCGATGGGTCCGGAGGCATCCGTGATCAGGAGGTCCTCGACGTCGAGCGTGCGCTCCTTGTCGTCGAGGGTGGTGATCTTCTCCCCCGCGGTGGCACGCCGCACAACGATGTCGCCGGAGAGTTTGTCGAGGTCGTAGCAGTGGTTCGGCTGGCCGAGCTCAAGCATGACGTAGTTGGAGATGTCGACCGGCAAGGAGATGGAGCGGATGCCGGCGAGCCGGAGGCGGGAGGACATCCACGGCGGGGTGGGCCGGGTGGCGTCCACGCCGCGCACGGTGCGGGCCACGAAGCGGTCGCAGCCGGGCTTGCCGTAGATGGGGGCGTCGTCGTTGATCTTGACGCCGTGGCCGCCGGAGAGGGCCGCGGGGGCCTGGACCCTGGACGCCGGGTCGGTGAAAACGGTGCCGGTGGCGTGCGCGTATTCGCGGGCCACGCCGCGGATGGAGAAGCAGTAGCTGCGGTCCGGGGTGACGTTGATTTCCGCGGCCTGGTCGTAGAGGCCGAGCAGCTCCATCGCGTCGGTGCCGAGCTCCGGATCAAGCCCGATCCGCGACAGCACCAGGATGCCGTCATGGTCCTCGCCGATGCCCAGTTCACGGACGGAGGCGATCATGCCGGCGGAGAGGTGGCCGTACGTCTTGCGGGCGGAGATGCGGAAGTCGCCGGGCAGCACGGCACCGGGAAGGGTGACCACCACCTTGTCGCCTTCAACGAAGTTGTGGGCGCCGCAGATGATCCCCTGCACACCGGAGGGGTCGATGCCCTCGCCGGCAAGGGTCTGCGGCTGGCCCTCGGGGACCACCCGGACCTGGCACCAGTTGATGGTCTTGCCGTTGGTCTGGGGTTCCTTGACGATGCTCAGGACCTGGCCCACCACGATCGGGCCGCGGATGGTGTCCGTGGGGCGGTGGACCCCTTCTTCTTCGAGGCCTACCTTGACGAGCTCTGCCATGACGTCTTCGGCCGTTGCTGCGGCCGGTACCTGCGCGAATTCACGCAGCCAGGAAAGTGGGATACGCACTGTTAGATCTCCATCCCGAAGTGCTCGCTGAAACGTACATCGCCTTCGATCATGTCGCGCATGTCGCCAACCTCGTTGCGGAACATGAGGGTGCGCTCGATGCCCATGCCGAAGGCAAAACCTGAATAGATGTCCGGATCGATGCCGGCGGCGCGGAGGACGTTGGGGTTGACCATGCCGCAGCCGCCCCACTCGATCCAGCTCGGGCCGCCCTTGGCGCCCGGGTGCCAGATGTCCAGCTCCGCCGAGGGCTCGGTGAACGGGAAGTAGTTTGGGCGCAGCCGGATCTGGGCGTCGTCGCCGAACATCTGGCGCGCGAAGTGCTCCAGGGTGCCGCGGAGGTCCGCCATGCTGAGCTTCTTGTCGATGGCCAGGCCCTCGAACTGATGGAACACCGGCGTGTGGGTTGCGTCCAGCTCATCGGTGCGGAAGACCTTGCCCGGGCACAGCACGTAGATGGGCAGTTCCCGTTCCAGCATGGAGCGGACCTGGACCGGGGACGTGTGCGTGCGCATCAGCAGGTGGGCCTCGGGAGGTTCCACGAAGAAGGTGTCCTGCATGTCACGGGCCGGGTGGTCCGGCTTGAAGTTCAGGGCATCGAAGTTGAACCATTCGGACTCCACCTCGGGCCCTTCGGCGATTTCCCAGCCCATGCCGACAAAGATGTCCGCCACACGCTCCTGCAGGGTGGACAGCGGGTGGCGTGCGCCGGCCCGGCGCCGGCGCGGGGCCGCCGTGACGTCCACCGTCTCTTCGACGAGGATCCGGGCGTCATTCTCGGCTTCGAGCTCGGCCGTGCGGTCCGCGAGCGCCTTGTTGACGCGCCCGCGGGAGGCGCCCATGAGCTTTCCGGCCGCAGCCTTCTGGTCCTTCGGCAGGCCGCCGATCTCACGGTTGGCGAGGCTCAGCGCGGACTTCTCGCCGGTGTGCGCGAGGCGGACGGCTTTGAGTTCCTCGAGCGTGGCGGCGGCGGCTATGGCGGCGACGGCCTGGTCTACGGCGGCGGTGATGGCGGCTTCATCCAGAGGATTCGGGACGGCAGCGCCCGGCAAAGTTTCAGTCATCTACTGTTCTTAGCTACGAGTCGGGTCATGCCAGCGGCACGGACCGCTGCGCGGGGCAGGGTCGCGGGCCGTCGACATAGGGCAGGGCCCGCCGAATTCCCTCCGGCGGACGCTCGCTTCCAGTCTAGTAGAAGGCACCCCGCTGCCCGAACGTGACGTCCGTCCCCCACTAACGTTCTCGGCCCACCGCTAGCATGGCCTCATGACGTCCGGACAACGGCTGCGGCAGATCATCAATGTGCTCAATGGTTCGACCCTCCTGGGCCTGCTGCTGGCAGCCTGTGCGCGCACGCCCGTCCGCTCCGGCCCGCGCGGCCTGCTGATCGCCAGCCGTTACCGGTGGCGCCTCCCCTTTGCCGGGGCCTTCACCGTGGGCAACGTGGTGCTGTTCCGGGCCGGCTTCCGGGAGGCCCTGGCCAATCCCGTCCTGCTGGGCCACGAGGAGCGCCACAGCACGCAGTATGCGTGGTGCCTCGGAGTGCCCTTCCTGCCGCTGTACTTCCTGACGGCGGCCTGGTCCCAGTGGCGGACGGGCAATCCGGGGTCGGGCAATTTCTTTGAGCGGCACGCCGGGCTGCAGGGCGGCGGCTACCCGGACCCGCAGGTGACCACCAGGGGCCCCGCGGCCCGCGAACGGGACGAGGCGTGAGGTGACGGACAGCCCAAGAACGATCTCGGTGACCGGGTCCGGCAGCGCCGAAGCCGCGCCGGACCTGCTGACCATTTCCATCGGCGTCGAGTGCCGCCGGGGCAATGTCGACGCGGCTTACGGCGACGCCGGCCGCGCCGCCGGCACCGTCACTGCGGCGCTCCGGGCACACGGCGTGGGGAGCCCGGACATCACGGCCTCCGGGCTCAACGTCCGGGCCGAAGTCACCTGGCAGGACGGGCATGGGCAAACTGTCTCCGGCTACCTGGCGTCCAGTACGCTCAGCGTCCGGATCCGGGAGCTCACGGGCTCCTCCGCCATCATCGCTGCCGCGGTCGCTGCCGGCGGCGACGACGTCCGGCTCAACGGGTTGCAGCTGGGCTTCGCCGATCCCTCGGCCGTCATGGCACGCGCCCGCGAGGCGGCCTGGAACGACGCCGTGGCTACGGCGCAGCACTACGCCGCCCTGGCCGGTGCCGGGCTGGGCAACGCAGTGTCCATCGCCCAGCAGTCCGGGTTCCAGCCGCCGATCCCGGTCGGGACAATGCAGCGCGCCGTGGCTGCGGAGTCACTCACGGTCGAAGCCGGCGAGTCCAGCGTCGCGGCGGCGGTCAGTGTTGTCTGGGAACTCGTCGACTAGAGACTGCCCGCTTCCTAGCGGGTGGCGCCTAGTGGGTGGGCCCTAGTGCGTCGCGCCGGCGGAGAGCTTGAGGTCCGCCGTCGTGGCCAGAGCCGTGCGGACGACGACGGCGAGCGCTTGCGCCATGTGCTCCGCCGGCAGTGAAGGGTCGCTGCTCCCCTTCGGGAGCTGGGCCGTCTCGTACGGGACGTGGACAAAGCCGCCGCGGGTGCCGGGATGCAGCCGCAGGGCGTGCATGAGCCCGTAGAAGACGTGGTTGCAGACGTAGGTTCCCGCCGTCTGGGAGACCTCGGCCGGGATCTGCGCAGCGTTCAGCGCCGCGAGGGCTGCTTTCACGGGAAGTGACGTGAAGTAGGCGGCCGGTCCGTCGGGAACCACGGCCTCGTCGATGGGACGGTTGCCTGCATTGTCCGGAATCCGGGCATCGTCACAGTTGATGGCCACTCGCTCCAGCGAGATGCGGGGCCTGCCGCCGGCCTGGCCTGCGCAGACCACGAGCTCCGGGCTGTGACGCTCCAGCGCCTCCTCCAACGCTGTGATGGACTCCCCGAAGACACAGGGAAGCTGCACCGCCTGCACCGCGAGACCCTCGGCTTCCAGCAGCTGCGCCGCGGCGCGGGCCGCGGACCAGGAAGGGTTGGTTGTTTCGCCGTCGAAGGGCTCGAAGCCGGTAAGGAGAATCATGGGCCCCAGCCTAGCAACGCCGGCCCGGAGGACTCCCCCGGCCGTCGCGGCTTGCCGGACCGGTCCTTGACTTTGAATCGAACATACATTCGAATGGAGCTATGAGATGGGACGCCCAGGCACTCAAAGCCCCACAGGAAAGAGCCGCTGAACGCGCTGGAGCCGGTCCGGGGCCCACGGGTCCCGGAGAGGGAGTTCCCGGAGGCAGCACCGGCGGCAACGGATCCCCGTCGGCCCCGGCCGCCGATGCCCTCCTGCCCCTGGCCGGGCTGGTGCGTTCTGTCACCACCCCTGAGTTTGCCGGGATCACCTTCCATGAGGTCACCGCCAAATCGGTGCTCAACAAGGTGGTCGCCGGTTCACGCATGCCGTTTGAGTGGACCATCAACCCCTACCGCGGCTGCAGCCACGCCTGCGTGTACTGCTTTGCCCGCAAGAGCCACACGTATCTGGACTTTGACGCCGGGCTGGATTTCGACAGCCAGGTGGTGGTCAAGATCAACGCTGCGGAGGTCCTTCGCCGGGAACTGGCAAAACCCTCCTGGCGGCGTGAACACGTCGCCCTGGGCACCAATACGGATCCCTATCAGCGGGCCGAGGGACGGTACAAGTTGATGCCCGGCATCATCGGCGCCCTCGCCGATTCCGGTTCCCCCCTGTCGATCCTGACAAAGGGCACCCTCCTGGCCCGTGACATCCCGCTCCTGAAGCATGCCGCGGCGCAGGTCCCGGTCGGCGTCGGAATCTCGCTGGCCATGACCAACGAGCAGCTCTCGGAGGCTGTGGAGCCCGGCACCCCCGGCCCGCGGGCCCGGCTGAAACTCGTCACCCGGTTGCGGGATGCGGGATTGCCCTGCGGGGTCATGGCCATGCCCATCCTTCCCTGGCTCTCCGACAGCGACGAAGCCTTGGACTCGCTGTTCAGCTCCCTTGCCGCAGCCGGCGCCACGGGAGTCACGGCCGGCGCGCTCTACCTGAAGCCCGGCACCCGGGAATGGTTCATGCAGTGGATTGCAAGGGAGCATCCGCAACTGGCCGGCAAATACCGGCGCCTCTACGGCAGCGGCTCCTACGCGTCCAAGGAATACCGGGCTTGGCTCTCCGGACGCATCCGCCACTTCAAAGCCCTGCACGGCTTCTCCGGCTCACAGGGCTTCAGCCACCGCGACCTCAACGATGATCCCCGCGAGGAAGAAGCCCAGTACCCGGCCGGCAGCATCCCGGAAACGGCTGCTGGAACGCACCACGGCAACCAGGCCGCCGCTGCCGCGCAGCCGACGCTGTTCTGAGCCTCGTTGCCCCCGCCTGAGCGGGCCGTGCTGAGACCGATCGCCCGCCGGTCAAAGCGCTTTGACCGCGCCCAGCACCTTGGACAGCGAGTCCTTCGCGTCGCCGAACAGGAGCGTGGTCTTCGGATCATGCAGGAGCTCGTTCTCGATGCCGGCGAACCCGGGGCGCATCGAGCGCTTGAGGAACACCACCTGCTGGGCCTGCACCACGTCCAGGATCGGCATCCCGTAGATCGGTGAGCCCGGCGATGTCTTCGCTGCCGGGTTGACCACGTCATTGGCCCCGACCACCAGCACGATGTCGGTGTTCGGGAACTCCGGGTTGGCCTCGCCTAGCTCCCGCAGCAATTCGTACGGCACATTGGCCTCCGCGAGGAGCACGTTCATGTGCCCCGGCATGCGCCCGGCCACTGGATGGATGGCAAAAACCACCTCCGCACCGCGTGCCGCGAGAGCGATGGCGAGCTCCGCCACCGCGTGCTGGCCCTGGGCAACGGCCAGCCCGTAGCCGGGGACGATCACCACGCGCTGGGCGTAGCCAAGCTGCACGGCAACATCCTCCGGCGAGGACGACCGCACCGGCCGGTCGCTCAGGGCGGTCGAGCCCGCCGTCGAGCCGCCGCGGAACGCCCCGAACATGATGCCCGCCACTCCCCGCCCCATCGCCGAGGCCATGACCTTGGTCAGGATGGTTCCGCTTGCCCCGACCAGCGTTCCGGCGACGAGCAGGAGCACGTTGCCGAGCACCACGCCGGAGGCGGCCACCGCGAGCCCGGTGAAGGCGTTGAGCAGGGAGATCACGATCGGAACGTCGGCCCCGCCGACGGGCAGCACCAGCAGCAGCCCGGCCGCGAGGCCCAGGACCAGCAGGGCCCACGACCAGCCGGCGGAACCTGTGAGGCTGATGACGGCCCCGGACGTCACCGCACCCAGCATGACGAGCCCCATCACCACGGGCATGCCGGGAAACAACAGCGGGCGGGTGCTGATCAGCTCCTGCAGCTTCCCCACCGTCACCGCGGAGCCGGCGAACGACACCGCACCCACCAGCATCGTGAAGACCACCGCCAGGCGGACCCACGAATCCCCGCTGTGGCCGAGCTCCAGCACGGCAACCAGTGCGGCAGCGCCGCCCCCGACCCCGTTGAACAGGGCAACCAGCTGCGGCATCTGGGTCATGTGCACGCGCCGCGCCACCGGGACGGCGACGGCGGCGCCCACGGCGATCGCGGCCAGGATCAGCGGGATGTTCTCCAGCCTTGCGGACAGGAATACGGTCACCAGCGCCACAACGGCGCCCGCTGCTCCAATGGCGTTGCCGCGGCGGGCGGTCCGGGGTGAACTGAGGCCCTTAAGCGCCAGGATGAAGCAGACGGCCGCCACGAGATACAGCAGCCCCGTCCAGCCGGGCGCAAGGATGCTCATCGGCTTTCCCCGGACGTTCCTTCACCGGGACTCCCGGGGACGCCCGCCCCGGCAGCGCTTTCTCCGGTGCGGGGGCGGACGCGCTTCCGGCCGCTGAACATCTCCAGCATGCGGTCGGTGACCACGAAACCGCCGACCAGGTTTGCGGTAGCGAGAATCACCGCGACGAGGGCGATCGTCAAGGCCCACACGTCGGTGGCCTGCCCCGCCACGATGACCGCACCGACGAGGATAATGCCGTGGATGGCGTTGGCGCCGGACATGAGGGGTGTGTGCAGCTTGCTGGTCACTTTGGAGACCACCTCGAAGCCCACGAAAACGGCCAGCACCACTACTGTCAGCAACGTAACCGGATCCATCAGGGCCGCCCTTCGATCTCTTCAGGCATCACCGTCAGGGCCTCCAATGCCGCGGCGGTGGCGGCATGCCTAACGGAACCGCCGCACGTCAGGCAGGCTCCGGCGACCACGTCGTCGAGGAAGTCCGGCGCGACGGCACCGTCGACGGTCATGAGGGCGAGCAAGTTGCTGACGTTCCGGGCGAACAGGCGTGATGCGTCCGAGGGCATCGCGGACGCCGCGTCCTGCAGGCCAACGAGTGTCACGGATCCCCCGACGACCGGCACCTGGATGTCCTGGCCGGCGACTACCCCCTCGACGTTCCCGCCGGATTCGGCAGCGAGGTCAACTACGACTGAACCGGCCCGCATGCCCGCAACCATGTCCGCCGTCACCAGCAAGGGGGCGGGCCGGCCCGGAATCGCCGCGGTGGTGATGAGGACATCGGTGGCTGCGACATGGGGGGCCAGCAGGCCGCGCTGGCGCCTCGCCCGGTCCTCACCGAGTTCACGGGCGTAGCCTCCGGTTCCTTCCGCCGTGTTGAGGTCCAGATTGATGAAGGTGCCTCCCATGGAAGCGACCTCATCGGCGGAGGCTGCCCGGATGTCGTTTGCCGACACCCTGGCCCCCAGGCGCTTGGCGGTGCCGATGGCCTGCAGCCCGGCGACCCCGGCCCCGAGAACCAGGACCTTCGCAGGCGGGATGGTCCCGGCGGCGGTCATGTAGAGCGGAAAAAACCGCGGGTAGCGCAGGGCGGCCTCCAGTACCGCGCGGTAGCCCGAGACAAGGGACTGTGAACTGAGGGCGTCCATGGACTGTGCCCTGGAGATCCGGGGGACGAGTTCCAGGGCGAAGGCGGTGACACCGGCTGCTGAAAGCGCCCGGACGGTCGGCAACTCAGAAGCCGGGGAAGCGAACCCGATGGTGATGGCGCCGGGCCGAAGCCGGGCGGCCGTCCAGGGCGCCAGCGGCCGGACGTGCAGCAAGACGTCCAATGATTCGGGCTGGAGCTCCGTGGCCATCGTGGCGCCGGCCTCCTTGAACGCCGCGTCCGCGAACCCGGCGGCGGTTCCGGCGCCGCTCTCCACGATGACGTTCAGGCCGAGGGCGGTGAGCTGCTGCACCGTCTCCGGCGTGGCGGCGACCCGGCGCTCCCCCGGCCGCTGCTCCCGTCCGACCCCCACCTGCACTGGCCGCTCCTCTCGGTTGGCTTCAGAGTAGACACATGCCCGCACGTTTGGCGAGGGGTGGGCGCGGCTAATGCGTCAGGGAGCGCCTTTCAGCGGATCAGTTCGCCGGCCGGCCCGTGTGGACCAGGGATCCGGACGGCCTCCAGCAGCGACTCGACAATCGGAAAGTCTGCCGGAATCCACGGCAGACCCAGGATTTCCACCCGGTTCCGGAGGTCGATCCAGCGCAGCGCGTCATGGTCCTGGAGCGGCTGCGGGTCGCCGTCCACCAGTTCGGCAAACCAGACCCGCATCGCCGCCCGCTCGTTCAGCGGCCATCCGGCGGCGGAGGCCGCTTCCAGCTCGGTCCCGAGCCGCACCCGGACGCCGAGTTCCTCACGGAGCTCGCGGTGCAGGGCCTGCTCGGCAGTCTCACCAGGCTCGACTTTGCCGCCAGGGAACTCCCACATGCCGGCAAATTGCGGGGGCGAGGTCCGCCGCGCGACGAGCAGCCGTCCCGGTTCCGCCAGCGAGTCCACTACTGCGCCGCCTACGACGCCAATGAGTCCAGTCACGCCCCCAGTCTACGGCCGGCGTCCGGGACGGCGGCCGCCTGGGGGAGAATGGTTGAGGCCACCCTCCTGATCACGTGGGGAATATCCGATGTGTCCGCGACGTTTATAAATCATATTTAACATGCCGAATCCTCCTGGCGACCGCCGGGCAACATCCCAAGAAGCAGACGAATGACATCCACCAAACAAGCCCCGGCGACGCCGAAGACCGGCACCCGCCATCTTGCCCTTGCCATCGTTTCCCTTGCCATGGGCGGATTCGGCATCGGCACCACGGAATTCACCATGATGGGCCTGCTCAAGGAAGTCGAACACGGCCTCAACATCAGCACCCCCGAGGCCGGCCACCTGATTTCGGCCTACGCCCTCGGCGTCGTCGTCGGCGCACCGGTCCTTGCCGCCGTCGGTGCAAAACTGCCGCGAAAGTATCTGGCCCTCGGGCTCATGCTCTTTTTCAGCATTGCGAACCTTTCCTCCTTCATCGCCCCGGACTACGGCACCATGCTGGTCTCCCGGTTCGCGGCCGGCCTGCCGCACGGCGCCTTTTTCGGCGTCGCTGCTGTCATCGCCGCTTCGCTCGTGGCGCCCACCAAACGCGGCTGGGCAATCTCGATGGTCATGGCCGGCCTGACGGTCTCCAACGTCATTGGCGTTCCCTTTGCCACCTGGCTTGGCCAGAGCTACGGATGGCGGCTCCTGTTCCTGCTGGTCGGCCTGATCGGCCTCATCACGCTCGTCATGCTCTGGAAGTTCGTCCCGTTCCAGAAGCCGCACGCCGACGCCAGCTTCCGCCGCGAGCTGGGGGCGCTCAAACGGCTGCAGGTCTGGCTCGCCATCCTGATCGGCATCGTGGGCTTCGGCGGCTTCTTCGCGACCTATACCTACATCGCGCACACCATGACAGACGTGGCCGGTATCCCCGGCCCGTGGCTGCCGCTGGTAGTGGCACTCTACGGCCTCGGCATGGTGGCCGGCAATATCGTCGGCGGACGGATCGCGGACAAGTCCGTCATGGGCACGATCTACTGGGTCCTGCCCGGCATCGCCGTGGCCCTGGTGGTCTACGCCGTGGCCGTGCACTGGCCCTGGTCCGCCTATGTCATGGTCTTCGTGGTTGGCGGCGCCGGCTCCATGCTGGTCCCGGCACTGCAGACACGTCTGCTGGACGCCTCCCCCGACGCGCCGTCGCTGGCGTCCTCGCTCAACCACGCCGCCCTCAACGTGGCCAACGCGCTCGGCGCCTTCCTCGGCGGCCTTGTGATCGCGTGGGGCTGGGGTTACGTCGCCCCGGCCCTCGTGGGCGCCGTCCTGGCCATCCTGGGACTCGGCGTGGCGGTCATCAGCGGTGCAGTGGAACGCAAACGGCCGCTGGCACCGTAGCCGCACCGCCACGGTGGCCGGCGGGACGGGCGTGACGGCCTCTGGTCCGGAGAATGGTTCAGGGAGCGCTGACGCGCTCCACGTCGGGTTCGAGGTAGATGACCCGGGCGATCGGAACCGCTTCGCGGATCCGGATCTCGGCGTCGTCAATCGCCTTGGCGATGTCCTGGCCGGAGTCGGTCCGGCCGATGCTGATCTTGGCCGCCACGAGCAGCTCTTCGGGGCCCAGGTGCATGGTCTTGAGATGGATGATCCTGGTTCCTCCGGCTTCGACGGCCGTCCGGATCTTCGCGACGTCGGCCCTGGTCGCCGACTCGCCCAGCAGCAGGGACTTCGTTTCCACCGCGAGCACGACGGCGATGGCCACCAGCAGCAGGCCGATCATGCCGGTACCCAGGGCGTCCCAGATGCCGTTTCCGGTGATGAGCGTCAGGCCGACGCCGAGGAGCGCGAACACGAGGCCCACAAGGGCGCCGAAGTCCTCCAGCAGAATGACCGGAAGCTCCGGCTGTTTGGCGTTCCTAATGAACTTGATCCAGCTCTGTGTCCCGCGGATGTGGTTGGATTCGGCGATCGCCGTCTTGAAGGAGAAGGACTCGGCGACGATCGCGCCGAGCAGCACGGCCAGCGGCACCCACCAGAAGTCCCCTTCGATGGCATGCGGGTGCTGGATCTTCCCCCACGCTTCGTACAGGGCAAAGAGGCCGCCGACGCTGAAGAGCACAATGGAGACGATGAAGGCGTAGATGTAGCGTTCGCGTCCGTAGCCGAAGGGATGTTCGGCGCTTGCTTCCTTCTGTGCCCGCTTGCCTCCGATGAGCAGGAGCAGCTGGTTGCCCGAATCCGCGAGCGAGTGGATGGCCTCCGCCAGCATGGAGGAGGACAGCGTCAGGACAAAGGCGACGAACTTCAGGACGGCAATGCTCAGATTGGCGGCCAGCGCCGCGACAATCGCCTTGGTTCCGCCATTTGCAGCCACGTGCGCTTCTCCTTTGGGATTCTTCCGGGATGGTTGCGGACGCCGGAAGTTGCCTTTATCCGCAAGGAATACCGTACCCGTTTCCGGACCGCCGCCGCACCGCGGCGGGGGCCTGCGGCGTCACGTAACGATTGGGTATGATCCTGCTGACAAGTAAAGCCGCCTATGTTAGCTTGAAGCCATAATCGGGATTCACAATTTGGATACCGACGAATATGTAGGAGGAGACATGGGCTTCATAGGCTGGATCATTCTCGGACTCATAGTAGGTGCAATCGTTAAGGCAGTCATGCCGGGCAGGGTCGGCGGGGGTTGGGTCACCAGCCTGGTGCTCGGCGTTGTCGGCGCCATTGTCGGCGGCTGGATCGGCGACCTTCTGTTCGGCGGCGGCAAGATGGAATTCTGGAATCTCGGTTCCTGGCTACTCGCCATTGTGGGCGGCCTGGTTGTTGCCGGCATCTACGGCGCCATCACAGGTCGCAACAAGACTACGTAATTGCACCGGCCACTGACCGCGCAGCACCAGTGCCGCGGAGGTGACAACGACGGCGGGGCCCACCGAAAGGTGGGCCCCGCCGTCGTTGTGCCCCGTCTAGTCCTGTCGGGGGCCGGTGCCCTGCTGCGATCGGGCGCTCGCGTAGAGGCAGACAGTTGCCGCGGTTCCCAGGTTGAGGCTCTCCGCTCCTCCGTAGACCGGCACGGCCACCCGGTGGTCGGCCAGCGCGAGTTCGTCCTCGGACAGGCCCTGGGCTTCGTTGCCGAAAAGCCATGCTGTCGGGTTTTCCAGGGAATAGACAGACTCGGCGCCGGAGGCCCCCAGGCGCCGTGCGGTGTTCTCGTCCTGGAGCCGATCCAGGTTCAGCTGGCCTTGGCCGTCCGCCGCGAGGACGCCGATGCCGCGTTCCCTGCAGCGGGCCGCCAGCTCCGCCACGTCGGCACCCAGGACAATCGGAAGGTGGAAGAGGGATCCTGCCGTCGACCGCACGGCCTTGGGATTGTAGATGTCCACGCTCGAACCGGTCAGGATGACCGCGTCCGCGCCGGCCGCGTCCGCGGCCCGAAGCACGGTGCCGGCGTTGCCCGGGTCGCGGACCTGGCACAGGACGGCGACCAGACGGGGGCGGGCGTCGAGCACCTGCTCGAGGCTGACGTCCAAAAAACCGCAGACCGCAAGAATGCCCTGCGGGGTCACGGTGTCCGCCATCGCGGCCAGCACTTCGTCGGTGGCGAGGTATGCAGTGGTGCCCTCCGCGAGTGTTTCCAGGTCCGGGTGCCGGTCGAGGCAGGCCTCGCTCGCGTAGACCTCATAGACGAGGCCGGGCTCCCCCGCGGCAATCCTTTTCTGGTGCAGGACCAGGGCCTCCCGGACAGCCTGCGGGCCCTCCGCCAGGAACTCGCTGCGTTTTAAACGGGCCGGACGCCCGGCAAGCTGTGCCACTTTCCTCACCCGATCAGCTCTGGGGTTGGAAAGTGGAAAGTCTTGCGGGCGTCCGGTTTCGTTCATATAAGAACCTTAGTAGCTTTCCAGCCGGTCCTCGAACGACGCTGTCTTTCGACGGCGGCAGGAACTACTTTGCGGCCTTGGCGTCAGCCTTCTCGGCAGCAGGCTTCTTCGCGGGAGCCTTCTTGGCGGCCTTCGGAGCCGGTGCAGCCTCAGCCTGGACGGCCGGGGCGGACGTGTCGGCGGGCAGCGAGTCCTTGGCGACCTTGACCAGCGCGGCGAAGGCGTTGGCGTCGGAGACGGCAAGCTCGGCCAGCATGCGGCGGTCAACCTCGACCTCAGCGGCCTTCAGGCCCTGGATCAGGCGGTTGTAGGTCAGGCCGTTGGCGCGGGATGCAGCGTTGATGCGCTGGATCCACAGGCGGCGGAAGTCGCCCTTCTTCTTCTTGCGGTCGCCATAGCTGTATACAAACGAGTGCAGCAGCTGCTCTTTGGCCTTGCGGTACAGGCGTGAACGCTGTCCACGGTAGCCCTTGGCGCGCTCAAGGATAACCCGGCGCTTCTTGTGGGCGTTGACCGCCCTCTTCACACGTGCCACGTGCGTACTCCTTCAAAATCTGATCCCAAGCGTCTACTGCCGGAATTCCCGGCGGGCCTGAGAAGCCATTGTGGTAGTTGACTGGTGCCAGGTGGCAATCAGTCAGAGAACTTGGAAATTAGATGCCGAGCATCTTCCGGATGACCTTTGCGTCGCCCTTGAAGACGATCTTGTCGCCGGCGAGGCGGCGGGTCAGCCTGGAGGACTTGTGCTCGAGGTAGTGACGGCGGTTGGCCTGCTGGCGGCGCAGCTTGCCGCTGCCGGTCAGCTTGAAGCGCTTCTTAGCACCGCTGTGGGTCTTCATCTTCGGCATGGGAACCGATCTCCTTACGTATCCGCAGACGAGGTCTGCAGTTCTTTCGTGCAGCCGCCCCTGCGGGCGGCATGCTGGTTGCTTGCTGCCGGACATTGCTGTCCGGCAGCCGTGAACTAGTTGGTCTTCTTGCTGCCCGGCTTGGTGGCTGCCTTCGGTGCAGCCGGCCGTGCCGCAGGCTTCGGCGCCGACGGACGCGGTACCGGCTTCGGAGCGGCAACCGGCTTCGGCGCCGCTGCCGGAGCAGCCTTTTCAGCCTCGGGGGCCCGGGCAACCTCTGGAGCCTTCGCGGCGGCAGCCTTCGGCGCCGCAGGCGCCTTGGCAACGACCGGCTTGACGGCGGCCTTCGGAGCTTCGCGCTTCGGAGCCGCCTTGGCGGCCTTGGGGGCCTCCTTGGGCGCTTCCTGGACGGGAGCCTTTTCTGCCGGAGCTGCCTCGACCTTGGTCTTGGCGGCCGTCTCGGCCTTGGGTGCCTCCGAGACGACAGCTTCTTCCACCGGGGCGGACTCGGCCGGGGCCTCGTCGACCGCGGAGGCTTCCGCTGCGGGAGTGTCCGTCGCGGGGGCTTCCGCTGCCGGCGTCTCGGCCTCGGTCACCGTTGCCTCAGGTGCCGCAGTCCGGACCTCGTAGCCTTCCGGAAGAAGATCGGCGAGCGACTGAGTCAGGGGCGCCTCGGGGCCGGAGGTGTCAACGCGGCCGGAAGCCTTGGCTTCGTTCTCCGCTTTGGCTTCCGCGCGCTGCGTTGCGCGGCGGGCCTCAGCCTTGGCTTCGGCCTTGTTCTTCAGGGGACCCACCACCATGACCATGTTGCGGCCATCGATCCGCGGGCTGGACTCTACGACGCCGACTTCGGCGACGTCATCCGCGAAACGCTGGAGCAGGCGGATACCCATCTCGGGGCGCTGCTGCTCACGGCCGCGGAACTGGATCATGGCTTTGACCTTGTCCCCGGCACCGAGGAACCGGAGCGCGTGGCCGCGCTTGGTCTCGTAGTCGTGGGTGTCGATCTTCAGGCGGAAGCGGATTTCCTTCAGGACCGTGTTGGTCTGGTTCTTCCGGGCCTCGCGTGCCTTGACGGCGGCTTCGTACTTGTACTTGCCGAAGTCCATCAGCTTGCACACCGGAGGCTTGGCCTGCGGTGCAACTTCAACGAGATCAAGATCGGACTCGGCAGCCAAACGCAGGGCATCCTCAATACGGACAACGCCTACTTGCTCGCCTGCAGGGCCGACCAGCCGCACCTCGGGGACGCGGATACGCTCATTGATTCTTGGCTCGCTAATGTTAAAGCTCCTGTGTTCGTGAGGGGTATTCCACCGGCAAAAAGAGAAGGCCCCCAATTGCCGGAGCAATCGGAGGCCTCGAAGATCGGAACTGCCTGCCTCAAGGAGGCGGCATGTATCCCCGCCGAACTGACGTCCGGGGGAAATACCCGACCAGGTACCCGGCAACCTTGCTTCCCGAAGGAAGACTCGCGGCTGACGCGGGTGGGAGAGAACTCCGCTTGCAAACTGAAATCCCATCTTACAGAAAGAATCCCCTCGGGCGCACCTACGTGACAAGTCCATCGGACGTGCACATCGGAGCCGAAAGGCTTCCCGCAGTAAAATAACGACATTCAGTCGGTCTGTGACAAGCTTACCAGCATGAGCACTTCAGAGAGTAATTCACACGTTTTCGAGCCCGTTGCCGCCCAGGCCGACGTCTCCCAGGAGATCCGCGACATCTCCGAGGTCCCCGCGATCGAAGTCATCACCACGGCCGCCGTGCACCTGATGAGCGCCGCCGCCGTCAAGCTCGGCCTCGCCGCCGAGGACAACGCGGAGGAGCTCAAGGACCTCGATGAGGCCCGCAAACTGATCACCGCCCTGGCCGGCCTGGTCACCGCAGCGGCCCCCGAAATCGGCTCGCAGCACGCCGGGCCGTTGCGCGACGGGCTGCGTTCCCTGCAGTTGGCCTTCCGCGAGGAATCCACCATCCCCGATGCTCCGGGCAAAGGTCCGGGCGAGAAGTACACCGGAGCTGTCAACTAGGCCCGGCAAACCAGCGGCAGGGCAATCCTGACAGCGGCGCCGCGGGCGGACCACCCAGGTCCGCCCGCCGGCTCCGTCGTTTAACGCCCCCCGCGAAGGGCTAAGGTCAGCCCGCCGCGGCCAGCCGGCGGCGCCGAAGCCGCTGCAGGAGCAGGCCGAGAAGGCACAGGACGACACCGGCCGCCCCCACGGACACGAAGCCCGCCGCAGGGCCGACGCCGTCGATGAAGAGCCCCGCGAGCGGCGCACCCAGCGCCACCCCTCCGGTGAGGGCCGATCCGTACCAGCCCATGGCCTCGCCGCGGCGGCTCTCCTCGACAAGTTCCGCGACTTTCTCCGAGGCGGCTGAGAGCACGGGCGCGCACAGCACCCCGGGCAGGAGCGAGAGCAGGCTCAGGGTCCAGGTGTCCGCCGCGAAGGCCATGGGGATGGTGAGGGCGGACATGCCGAGCAGGAGGAGGATCGGCGAGACGGTCCGGTGCATGGCGCCGTAGAGGACACCGCCCACTACTGATGCCGCGCACCAGAAGAGGAAGACGACGCCGATCTCTGCCTGGTGTCCGCCGGTCTGGAGGGCCGCCACGATTCCCACGTCCGTGCCGCTGAGGACCATGCCCGTCCCGGCGGCGACCGCGAAGACCGCGGCGACGCCGGCGGTGAACCAGCTGAAGTTGTGGATGACCTTGTGCCGCAGGCCGGAACCGCGCTGCCGCCGCTCCTCGGCAGCGGCAGCCAGCGGCGCGAACTCGGCCGCGGCCTCCTGCAGGTGGGCCGGCGCGGCGGCGACGACCGCGGCTTCCGCGCATTCGAGCTGCTCTGATTCGAAGCCGGGGTCCGCGATGGCGCTGCGGGTCGGCGGGTTGAACCACATGAGGAACAGACCCGATACAGAGGTGGCCACGCCCACCACGGTCAGGCCCACGACCGAGAAGCCGCCGGTCGCGACGACCGCCCCGACGGCGGGTCCGATCATGAAGACCAGTTCAGTGGAGATGGCGTCGAGGGCGAAGGCGGTACGGCGCTGTTCACCGGAAGCCAGGACCCCCAGTGACTGCCGCACCACGCTAAAGATCGGCAGGGTCAGCAGTCCCCCGACGAATACGAGCGGCAGCAGCAGTTCGTAGGACACATGGGGCACCACCGACCAGATGACGGTCTCGGAGATGACGGACGGTATGAGCGCCTTCCGCAGGCCCACCGTGTCCACGCGCCGGCCCCGCCATGGCGCCCCGACAGCAATCCCGATGGTCATGACCGCGGCAGCGGCACCGGCTGCCGCGTAGCCCTGCCCCAGGGTCAGCACGATGTGCAGCGTCAGCAGCACGCCTGCTGCCGAATGAGGTATGCGGGCAACCATGCCGACGAGCAGGAGCCGTCGGATGGGGCGCACGGCCAGCAGCTCCCGGTAAAGCGCGAAGTTCACGGACCACATCCTTCTGCTACGGCTCCCGGCAGCACCGGGTAGCCCGCGCCGGCCGTAAGCTATTGTGCTGCGCGCCGCAGCTTGATCTCGATCGAATCAACCCGCTCGGCAAACATTTCATTCCGGGCCCAGGCATTGTTCAGGGCACCCACGATGGACTGCACGCCGGCGGCGTCGAGCCCGTCTTCCAGATACAGCAGCACCCGGAGCTCCGGGCCGGCACCTCCGCCGGCCAGCTGCCTTCCGTCGGCCGTAGCCGAGGCAACTCCACCGCCTGGATGAATTTCAACACGACGGACGGCCGGAAAGCCAACCGCTGCGGCTCCCAGTGACTCTGCGAGGTCCGGGTCCTCGTACGACGGCGTCCACGGCCGCTGCTGCGCCAGCGCCCAGACGGCCGGCCGGCGCACCACGAACGTGAGGTCCGAGCCGGGGTCCAGTACCAGCAGCTCGGCTCCTTCCGCGACTGCCGAGAGGGCGGCTCGCGCCGCGTACACGGCGACCGGACGGGCCCCGGGGTGCCAGGCCTCCAGCGCCGCCGCGGACGTGAAGACCGGCATCGCGGTGCGGCCGTCGGGCGCCTTGAGGGTCACGAGGGACATATCGGCCTGTTTGTCCCCGTGCAGATCGTTCCCGTGCGGCCCGGCCGCACCTTCGCCTTCCTCGGCAAGCCGGGCCACGATCGGCACGAAGACGCGTGCGCCGGCCAGGGCTTCGACCACTCCGGCTTCCGCGCCGCCGGCAGCCAGGGCCGCAACGGCTGCAAGATAACCGGCGTCGGCCGTACCGTCGTCGTCCTCGAAATTGTGGATCTTGGCGTCGTCGCCCGCCAGGCTGCGTCCCGCCCAGGGCTGGCCGGCCGAGTCGGCCGGGCCGCCGGCGCCCGCCAGGGCCGCAGCGATGTGCCCGGGAAGATGCCGTGCGGGGGCGGCACGGCCGACCGTACCCGGCTCTGCGCGCACTGTTCCTGAGGCGTCGGTTCCTGCCGGCGTGTGGTCCATGGCTGCGGGCCTGCTAGCGGCGGCCGGCGGCGTCAAGGGCCTCCGGCAGCGTGAAGCTGCCGTTGTAGAGGGCCTTGCCGATGATCGCGCCCTCGACGCCGAGCGGGACCAGGGACCGCAGTACCTTTAGGTCTTCGAGGCTGGAGATGCCGCCGGACGCAACGACCGGCTTGCCGGTCTTCTCCACCATCTGGCGCAGCAACTCGACATTGGGCCCCTGCAGGGTCCCGTCCTTGGTGACGTCGGTGACGACGTAGCGGGCGCAGCCGGCTTCCTCGAGGCGGCCGAGCACCTCCCAGAGGTCTCCGCCTTCCCGGGTCCAGCCGCGGCCTGCGAGGGTCGTGCCGCGGACATCGAGGCCAACGGCGATCTTGTCGCCGAAGCGTTCGATCACGCGGGATGTCCAGTCCGGGTTCTCCAGCGCGGCGGTGCCGAGGTTGACGCGGGCGACTCCGAGATCCAGCGCCTTCTCCAGCGATTCGTCGTCGCGGAGGCCGCCGGAGAGCTCCACCTTGATGTCCAGCCGGCCCACTACTTCGCGCAGCAGCCCGGCGTTGGAGCCCCGGCCGAAAGCGGCGTCGAGGTCAACCAGATGGACCCACTCGGCCCCCTGTTGCTGCCAGTTCAGCGCCGCCTCCAGCGGAGTGCCGTAGCTGGTCTCGCTGCCGGCTTCGCCCTGCACCAGGCGCACGGCCTGGCCGTTGACGACGTCGACGGCGGGCAGCAGCTCGAGCACGGGCAGCGGGGTTTCGGTGGTCATCGTGGGATCCTCAGCTTCTCAGGTGGCGGCAGGTGGTCGGGACTGGTGCAGGGACCGCTAGGAGGCGGGCAGCGTCAGGAGATAGGCGGCCAGCAGCGACATTCCGGCCAGGACGTAGAACACGATCTGGACCCAGCGCGGACTCTTCTGCTGCCGGAAGGACAGTCCCCCGCCGACCAGCAGCCCGGCAAGGCCCATCAGGATCACGGACCACATCTAGGCGACCTGTCCGGGGCCGGTGGAGGCGGCGTCGGCAGTCCTGGGGCGCAGACTGGTGACCCAGTTGCGCAGCAGACGCGCGCCGGCGTCGCCGGACTTCTCCGGGTGGAACTGGGTGGCGCACAGCGGTCCGTTCTCGACGGCCGCGATGAACGGTGCGCCGTGCTCGGACCAGGTCACGAGGGGCGCCGCCATGCGCGGCTGGATCACGTCGAAGTCCCACTGTTGGACGCCGTAGGAGTGCACGAAGTAAAAGCGCTCGTTCTCGACGCCCGCGAAGAGCGTCGAGCCTTCGGGGACTGACACCGTGTTCCAGCCCATGTGGGGGACGACGCCGGCCGGCAGCAGCTCCACCTTGCCGGGCCACTCCCCCATGCCCTCGGCTTCGGTGCCGTGTTCGACACCGGCTTCGAACAGGACCTGGAGGCCGACGCAGATGGCAAGTACGGGCCGGCCGCCGGCGACACGGCGTCCGATCATGCGGACAGCGTCAACGGCTTTCAGTTCCCGCATGACGGTTTCGAAGGCGCCGACGCCGGGGACCACGAGGCCGTCGGCGTTGAGCACATCCTCCGGCCTGGCGCTCAGGATCACGTGGGCTCCGGCCCGTTCCAGTGCGCGGACGGCCGAGCGGACGTTGCCGGAACCGTAGTCCAGCACCGTGACGGTGGGCTTGCCGTCCGGGGAGACCGGCCTGGTGCCGGCGGCCGGGTCGATGATGGCCCCGTCGCGGAGCACGTTGCCCGTCACAGCGCACCCTTGGTGGACGGGATGCCCTCGACACGGGGATCAGGCTCCACGGCAGCGCGCAGGGCGCGGGCGAACGCTTTGAACTGGGCTTCCACGATGTGGTGGGGGTCCCGCCCTGCGGTGACGTTCATGTGCAGGCAGATGCCGGCGTGCAGGGTGATCGCCTCGAATACGTGGCGTGTCAGGGAGCCCGTGAAGTGTCCGCCGATCAGGTGGTATTCCTGGCCGGCCGGCTCACCCGCGTGGACCAGGTACGGACGGCCCGAAACGTCGACGACGGCGCGCGCGAGGGCCTCGTCGAGGGGAACCGTCGCCTCGCCGAACCGCCGGATGCCGGCCTTGTTGCCCAGTGCCGTGCGCAGGACCTCGCCGAAGGTGATAGCGACGTCCTCCACCGTGTGGTGGACGTCGATGTGGGTGTCGCCCGTGGCCTTGACGGTCATGTCGATCAGGGAGTGCTTGCTCAGCGCCGTCAGCATGTGGTCATAGAACGGAACCGAGGTGCTGATGTCCGAAACGCCGGTGCCGTCCAGGTTAATCTCGACCAGGACCGAGGACTCGCTGGTGGTCCGCTCCATTCGTGCGGTCCGGGCCTCGGCAGCGGGTGATCCGGTGTGGCTCATGTGGGTGTGTCCTTTGGAAGAAGGCATGGGTGCTGGGCAGTCTGGCGGGGCACGGGCTCCGGCTTAAGTCTAGGCGTGCAGCGCCGGGTCGCGGGTCAGGATGCGCTCGAGGGCATGGAGGAACGCTGTGGTTTCCGTCTCAGTGCCCGCGGTGACGCGCAAGTGGCCGGGGATCCCGACGTCGCGGATGAGCACCCCGGCGTCCAGGAGCCCCTGCCATACCTGGTGCGGGTTCTCGAGGCCGCCAAAGAACACGTAGTTGGAATCCGAGGCTGCCGGTTTGAGCCCCATCCGCTGCAGTTCGGAAACGATCCGGTCCCGCTGGCGCTTGATGTCCTCGACGTCGGCCATGAGCGCCTCCCGGTGGCGCAGCGCAGCCAGGGCGGTTGCCTGGGTGATGGCGGACAGGTGATACGGCAGCCGGACCAGGCGCAGTGCGTCGGTGACCTCGGGTGCTGCGGCCATGTAGCCCAGCCGCGCGCCCGCGAGGGCGAACGCCTTGCTCATGGTGCGCGAGACGATCAGCCGCTCCCGGCCGGGCAGCAGCGTGAGGGCGCTGGGCGTGCCGTCGTGGGCGAACTCGTGGTACGCCTCATCGACAATCACGATGGTCCGGCTCGCTTCGCCTGCCGCGTAGACCGCCTCCACGACGTCGAGGCCGAGGCCGGTGCCGGTGGGGTTGTTCGGGGAGCACAGGAACACGATGTTGGGCTGCAGTTCACGGACCTGCCGTGCGGCCGATTCAGCGCTGAGGCCATAGTCCGCCGCGCGCACCCCGATGATGTACTCCGTGTCAGTGCCGGCAGCCAGGAGCGGGTACATCGAGTATGTGGGAGGGAAGCCGAGCGCCGTGCGCCCCGGGCCGCCGAAGGCCTGGAGAATCTGCTGGAGCACCTCGTTGGAGCCGTTGGCCGCCCAGATGTTCTCGGCGCCCAGCCCGTGGCCGAGGTATTCCGCCAGCCCCTCGCGCAGCTCGGTGAACTCGCGGTCCGGATACCGGTTCAGTCCGACCGCCGCTGCGGTGACGGCCTCGGTGATGGCTGCGCGGACGTCGGCCGGAACACCATGGGTGTTCTCGTTGACGTTGAGCAGGATGGGAACGTCCAGCTGGGGCGCGCCGTAGGGGCGCAGACCGCGCAGATTGGTCCGGAGGGGCAGTCGGTTGAGGCGCTCTAACTGGTCAGTCACTTCACCAGTTTAAGTGAGAGGGCGACGGGCGCTGAAACTGTGACGCCTGGGCCCCGTCGCGGCCGGCTGCGGCGCGCGGCTTCGGCATGGCTTTTCCACAGATCCACGGGACTTCCGCACGGCTTGCGCATGGATCCACGTGACTATTTGGACGGGACGAAGAGCTGCTGGCCCGGCATTACTCGAGCGGCCCCCAGGTTGTTCAGCTGCACGATGTCGGCCACGACATCACGGGGATCACGCTCCGGGGCCACCTCTCCCGCGATGGCCCAGAGGGACTCCCCGGGCTGAACAGTCACGGATACGCTGGGCGTCGGCGAAAGCTCGGAGGCCGACTCGGCCGCCTTCGCCGGAGCGTTGAGGAAGCCACTGAAAGACAGGATGAGCGCGGCAAGAAGGATCAGCGGCACGCCGAAGAAGACGAACCTGCCACGCCGGGTCAGACGCAGCGGGGCCTGCTTGGTCCGGACCCGGGCGGCCTGCACAGGCTCCGCGGATGAAGCGTGCTGGCTGGACAAAGTGGGCTGGCGGGTCGACGTGCCTGCGGGCCGGCCGTACTGGCCGAATGCGTCGCGGCTGAAAGTGTCGTGAAACGCGCTTGATGCTGACATGAACTGAGCCCTCCTGGACCATACGTTGCCGCCCGGCGTACTCCACCTACTCGCCGCCAACCGACTGAACCTTCGAACATAGAACCGAACTTGATGCTTCGACCGGAAATTTCCAAATCGAACACATATTCGAACTTTGCTTCTTCCGTTTTAGCACTTACTAACGAACGTTGTCGAGACTCGCTAGAACAAATGTTTGAAAAAGCTTTGCGGCTGGCCTACGTTTGAGTCACAGAACAACCGCTTCTGCAGTTGATCAGCAGGGTCTGACATTTCAGGCCGGAAGTTCCCGGCAGCTGCAGCCACGGCGGCCGGGCGGATTGGAAAGGCGTTGGCGAACATGGCAGCACAAGCCACCGGCGGCAGGGCCACCCAGCGGGGCCCACAGCCAGCCCGGGCCCCCAAGAGCCTTACCGTCCGGCAGAAGAAGATCCTGGAAACCATCCAGCGGTCCGTGACCGACAACGGCTACCCGCCGTCCATGCGCGAGATCGGCGACACCGTGGGCCTCGCCAGCCTCTCCAGCGTCACCCACCAGCTCTCGCAGCTCGAGAAGCTCGGCTATCTCCGCCGCGACCCCAAACGTCCGCGGGCCATGGAGGTGCTTATGCCGCTGACCCTGGACGAGGGAAGCACCAGGATTTCGGGCGTGGAGAAATCCAGCAGCCTGCGGGCGGCGGGAGGGCGGTCCGTCTCGGAGCTCGCCAGCGCCACGGACACCGCGATGGTGCCGTTCGTCGGTCGCATCGCCGCCGGCGGACCGATCCTGGCAGACCAGGTGGTCGAGGACGTCATGCCGCTGCCGCGTCAGCTGGTGGGCCACGGCGAACTCTTTATGCTCAAAGTCGCCGGTGATTCCATGATCGACGCCGCCATCTGCGACGGTGACTGGGTGGTCGTCCGGCGGCAAAGCGACGCAGTCAACGGGGAGATCGTGGCTGCACTCCTGGATGACGAGGCCACAGTAAAGACCTTCCGCCAGCGGGACGGACACACCTGGCTGCTGCCGCAGAATACCCAGTACGAGCCCATCCTTGGCGATCACGCCGTCATCATGGGCAAGGTCGTCTCGGTGCTGCGGTCGCTCTGACGCACACCGGCCACAGGGCATGAGGGCCCCGTCCGACATCGGACGGGGCCCTTCGCGTTCCTCCCCAGTTACTCGCGAAGCACGGGCCCGCCGGTCCCGGACGGCGCCGGCATCCCGCGGGTGCGCGGAGACAGAAGGAAAGCAACCCGGCGGGAAGGCCGCACTCCCCCGGCTGCGCCCCGCCGGGGCTCCCGCCAGACCTACGTAGCGGGCTGCCCGGATTCCTTCGAGAGCCGCTCCAGAGCCGCGAGGGCAACTCCGGGGTCGGTGGTCGGCCAGAACGGTGGCAAGGCGGCACGGAGGAAGGCTCCGTAGCGCTCAGTGGAGAGCCGGGAATCCAGCACCGCCACGACACCCTTGTCCGACGTCGAACGAATCAGCCGTCCGGCTCCCTGGGCAAGGCGGATCGCGGCGTGGGTTGCCGAAACGCTCATGAAGCCGTTGCCGCCGGCCTGGGCCACGGCCCGGGACCGGGCGGTCATCAGCGGATCGTCGGGCCGCGGGAACGGGATCCGGTCGATGACGACGAGACGGCACGAGACACCCGGGACGTCAACGCCCTGCCAGAGGGACATGGTGCCAAAAAGGCACGTGTCCGGTTCGTCGGCGAACTGCCTCACGAGCGCCGTCATGGTCGAATCGCCCTGGCACAGGATGTCCATGTCCAGCCGCGGCCGCATGGCCTCTGCGGCTTCCTCCGCGGCGCGCCGGGAGGAGAACAGGCACAGGGCTCCGCCGCCGGAGGCCCGGATGAGCTTCTCCAGTTCGTCCAATGCTTCCGGGGAAGTGCCCCGGCCGGGTTTGGGCAGGTGTTTGGCAACATAGAGGATGCCCTGCTTGGGGTATTCGAACGGCGAACCGACGTCGACGCCGGTCCAGCTGGGCGCGCCGTGGCCGACAAGCCCCAGGCCGCCGGCAGCCGGTTCGAACGCGGAGCCGATTGCGAGGGTAGCCGAGGTCAGTATGACGGTGTGGTCCGCGAACAGGCCCTCGCGCAACCGGCCGGCCACGCTGAGCGGCGCCACGTTGATGAGGGCCGGTGCCGTTTCGTCCGGCTGGGAGTAGCCCTGTGCCGGGTCGAAGGTGCTGTTGCGGGAGAACCACACCACTTCACGGTTCTCGCGGGCCGCCAGGAGGCGTTCGCACAGTTCCAGGATGACCATGAGCCGGGAGCGGGCGAGCTGGCGACCGCCGTCGGCCGTGGTGGCGCTGTCGCCCTTGGAATCGGAGAGCGCGGCGCGGCAGGCGTCGCGGAGCTGGTCCACGCAGTCCAGCTGTTCGGTGTTGAGGCCGTTGGGCATGAGGCCGCTCGGAACCCCCTCAATGGCAAGTTCAAGGTTGGACGCGGCATTGTTGAGCGCATCCACGGTGATGCCGGTGTGCTTGCGGGCCCCGGACGCGGCCACATGGACCATCGCCACGGAGAGCTGGCCGGATACGGCGCCGGTCACGCGGTCTTGCAGCTCATGGGCTTCGTCCACCACCACGACGTCGTACTCGGGCAGGACCGCGAGGCCCTCGAAGGCACTGACGGCCAGCATGGCGTGGTTGGTGACGACGACGTCGGCGTCCGCGGCGTTCTGCCGGGCCAGTTCGCTGAAGCATTCGGCCGCGAGGGGGCATTTTTGCGCCCCGAGGCACTCCATCGACGTCACAGAGACCTGGCGCCAGGCCCGGTCGGTGACACCGGGCATGAGCTCGTCGCGGTCCCCCGTGGCGGTCTCTTCGGCCCAGTCGCGGAGCCGGACGACTTCCTTGCCCAGTTGCGATGACGGCCCGCCCATGGCCGCGGCGAAGTGCGGGACGCTCGTGTCCTCCCCGAGGGAAAAGAGCTGGCCCTCGGAGGGCTCTTCGGAGGGGAAGCCGCCCTCGAGCTTGTGCCGGCAGACATAGTTGGAGCGGCCCTTCACGAGGGCAATCTTGACGGGCCGGTCCAGGGCGGGCGTGATGGTCTTGAGCAGCCGGGGCAGGTCACGGCCGACGATCTGGGTCTGCAGGGCCAGCGTGGCGGTGGAGACGAGGGTGGGTTTGTCGCTGACCAGGGAATGGGCGATCAGCGGGATCAGGTAGGCGAGGGATTTGCCGGTGCCGGTGCCGGCCTGGACCAGGAGGTGGTCGCCGGTGTCGATGGCGCGTGCCACCTGCCGGGCCATCTCGTGCTGGCCGTCGCGGCTCTGGCCGCCCATGCCGGACACCGCCCGGTCGAGGAGTTCAAGAACGAACTCCTCGCCGGCCGGCTTCTGCTTTCCTGCCCCTTGGCGGTTGCCGGCCTCCGCGGGAGGGTCTTCCCCTGCCGCGTCGGCCGTGTCCACGTCCGTCCCTGTCACTGCCGCCTCAGTCATTGCTGATGAAGGAATCCAGTTCAGCGGCGAGGCCCTCGCGCACCATCACGACGGCACGGGTACCCGTTTCCTCGTGATCGAGGCTCAGGATCTCGGCGTCGGTCTCGTGGAGCTTGTTGAGCAAGTCCCCGCGGCTGTAGGGGATCAGCAGCTCAAGCTTCACGCTGGGCCGCGGGATGCCCTCGCTGATGGCCTTGAGCAGGGCCGGAATGCCTTCACCGGTGCGCGCCGAGACCACCACGTGGCGCGGTTCGCGCTGCTTGAGCCGTTCAAGTACAAACGGATCGGCGGCGTCGGCCTTGTTCAGGACGATGATTTCCGGGACCTTGCGCGCATCCACTTCGCTGAACACTGTCCGGACCGCGGCAATCTGCCCCTCCGGATCCGGGTGGGAGGCATCAACGACGTGCAGGATCAGGTCCGAATCGGCCACCTCTTCCAGAGTGGAGCGGAAGGCCTCCACGAGCTGGGTGGGCAGCGAGCGGACGAAGCCCACGGTGTCGGCAAGGGTGTAGCCCAGCCCGTCAGCGGTCTCGGCCTTGCGGACGGTCGGATCCAGGGTGGCGAACAGGGCGTTCTCCACCAGGACGCCGGCGTCGGTCAGCCGGTTCAGCAGCGAGGACTTGCCCGCGTTGGTGTATCCGGCGATCGCCACCGAGGGAACTGCGTTCCGACGGCGGTTGGCGCGTTTGGTCTCGCGGGCCGGTTTCATCGCGGCGATCTCACGCCGCAGCTTGGCCATCCGGGTGCGGATCCGGCGGCGGTCCAGTTCGATCTTGGTTTCACCGGGACCACGCGAGCCCATGCCTGCACCGGCGCCGCCCACCTGGCCACCGGCCTGGCGTGACATCGACTCGCCCCAGCCGCGCAGGCGAGGGAGCAGGTATTCGAGCTGGGCCAGTTCGACCTGGGCCTTGCCTTCGCGGCTCTTGGCATGCTGGGCGAAGATATCCAGGATCAGGGCTGTCCGGTCAATGACCTTGACCTTGACGATGTCTTCCAGGCCACGCCGCTGGGACGGGGCGAGTTCGGCATCGACGACGACGGTGTCGGCGCCGGTGGACATCACGATGGCTTTGAGTTCCTGTGCCTTGCCGGAGCCGAGGAAGGTCCCCGGGTCGGGCTTGGCCCGGCGCTGGACCAGGCCGTCAAGGACTTCCGAGCCGGCCGTTTCCGCGAGGGCCGCGAGTTCACGCAGCGAGTTCTCGGCGTCGGCGAGCGTTCCTTCGCTCCAGAGCCCGGCCAGGACTACGCGCTCCAGGCGCAACTGCCGGTATTCGACTTCGGTGACGTCTTCGAGTTCGGTGGACAGGCCGGCGGTGCGGCGCAGGGCGTGCCGTTCCTCGAGATCCTGCTGGTCGCCGTCGTAGTTGCTGTAGACCTCATCCAGGCGGGAAATGGCCTGGGCCTTGCCGAGCACTGTCTTGGGCTCGCCGGCGGTGGCACCGGTGCTCTGGCCTGCCTTCCCGGCAGGGGTGTCCTTGGAGAGGATCCGGTCGATAACAGCCTGGATTTCCGCGGGACTCATGTCCTGGGATGCTGAATCGGGTCCGGTGTTGGGCTGACTGGTCATGGTCTCCTTTAAAGGTTCGGCAGTTTCAGAATAGTGCCCATTGCTGCTCTGTGGTGCGGTATTCGCGCTGGGCTGACGACTGGGGGTCATGCGGGCCTCCTGGGATGCCCGCGGCGGCCGTGCCGGGGGCATGGTGGGCTCCGATACGGAGCGGTTAAATAAGGGGAGGAAGAGGCGGCACGTTGCACCTCGCTGCGGGGAAACAGCCGTGTAGTACCTGACCGCTGAGCCGGCTCCGGTGACGGGCCGGCTGGATGCCGCCGTCCCAAGGCGGGACTCCAAGTGGTCCGGGCGCCACCGGGTGAGAAGAATCACTGCGGAGGCGCGCCGAGCGGAAGGTGACTACCTGCGTCGCTACGGGACGGGACTAAGCCCGTGCCGGCTACTTGAAGTTCAAGAACATGGATTTAACCCTAGCAGACCTCTCTCGTGATCCCGGCCGGTGGGTCCGCCGGCGAGGCGTGCCCGTTTCGCGTGGAAATTCCCGGCCGCAGCCGGCTGCAGCCGGTTTCCCATACGGGCCGGGGGCCAACTAATCTGGCCCATTATGGAGTCTGCACACTATTTCAGCGCCCAGCCCGCCGGGCCCTTCACCCGTAAGCCGCTTTCTGTGGAGCTTGCCGGTGAGACGCGGCGGCTGCAGACGTCCTCAGGGATCTTCAGCCCGGATGGCATCGACAAGGGGACGGCCGTGCTGCTTGCCGACGTGCCTGCTCCGGCGCCGCAGGGAAACCTGCTCGATATCGGCTGTGGCTGGGGGCCGATTGCCCTGACCATGGCCCTCCGGGCACCTCATTCGCACGTCTATGCCGTGGACGTCAATGAACGGTGCGTGACGCTCACGAACGAGAACGCGGCCTTACTGGGGCTGGACAACGTCACCGCGAGCACGCCGGAGGCCGTGGACCCGGACGTGCGTTTCGATACCATCTGGTCCAACCCGCCCATCCGGATCGGCAAGGACGAGCTGCACGCCCTGCTCCGGCTGTGGTTGCCGCGGCTGGCTCCGGGTGGATCCGCGTGGCTCGTGGTGCAGAAGAACCTGGGCTCGGACTCGCTGCAGCGGTGGTTGGCCGCAGAACTGGACAGCGGTTTCTCGGTGACCCGGGAGAGCACGTCGAAGTCTTTCCGGATCCTGCGGGTCAGGAAAGCGTCCCGCTAGCGACGATCACGGCGGGGCCGCTGAGCTCGACGTGTTCGCGCCCTTCCGTGCCGAGGAAGAACTTCACGCCCACGACCCCGCCCGGCACGTGGACGTTCCAGGCGTCGGGGGCGCCTTGCCCCGCCCAGTGGCGGATGGCGACGGCGGCGGCGCAGGCACCGGTACCGCAGGACTGGGTTTCCCCCACTCCCCTCTCGTGAACGCGCATCGTAATGGTCCCGACGCCGTCGTGGACCAGCGGCTCGGACGGAACGACGAACTCTACGTTGGTGCCGTGCGGCGGCTTGGGATCAACGTGGGGCGCGGTGAACAGCTCGGTGGCGTCCAGTTCAGCCAGTTCGGCCAGCGCCACCACGGTGTGCGGGTTGCCCATGCTGACGGACAGCGCAGGCCGGGCAACCTCAAGCCCCTCGGCACTGACCAGCGAGTCCATGGCGCGGGCGGTGGCCTCCCCCGGGAAGATGAACTCCCAGGGGCCCATGTCGACGGCATAGCCGGCGGCGGTACGGACGATCGTCTTGGCCCCGCCGCGGGTGCCGATGGTCAACGACTCCCCGGCCGGCAGATCGACGAGACCCTCCGCGATGAGGAAGTGCACGAACACCCTGACCCCGTTGCCGCACATTTCCGAGAGCGAGCCGTCGCCGTTGCGGTAGTCCATGAACCACTCGGCGTCGGGGTGCCCGGTCAGCAGCGCCTGGCCCTCGGGCAGGAGCCGCGACGGGACGGCACGGATCAGTCCGTCGCCGCCGATCCCGCGGTGCCGGTCACACAGTGCCACCACTTGCTCGGGCGTAACGGACAGCGCGCCGTTGGGGTCCGCAATCAGCACGAAGTCGTTGCCTGTGCCGTGGCCTTTGGAAAACTTCAGTCCGCTCAGGATTGCGGTTTCGCCGGCAACGTTGCGGTCAGCGGCCAAGGCAAGGGATTCGTCCATGCTCCAAGGTTACCGGTCGGGCTGCGGTGCCCGGAAAAGCTGCGCCCGGAGCACAGCGGCCCGGAGTGCTACGCGGTTTCCGGGTCCGGCAGGGCCTGGCTCGAAAGAGCCGGTCCGCACAGGGCCGCGGCTCCGGCCACAAGCCCGGGATCCTGCCAGTTGAGCCAGGTGATGCGGGGGTCCGCGCGGAACCAGGTGAGCTGGCGGCGCGCGAACTGCCGGGTCGCAACGATGGTCTCCTCGGCGGCCTGCCCGACGTCTGCTTCGCCGTCGACCACCCTGAGGAACTGGGCGTAACCCAGGGCCCTCGGTGCCGTCCTGCCCCGCCTGAGGCCGGCGGCGTCGAGCCGGCGGACTTCCTCCAAAAGGCCCTGATCCACCATGGCGTGGACACGGCGCGCGAGGCGGTCCCGGAGCAGTCCACGGTCCACTTCCAGCCCGATCTGCACGGCAGGCTGGAAGTACTCGCGGGTGGGCATAAACGAGCTGAAGGGGCGCCCGGTCAGTTCGAAAACCTCCAGCGCCCGGATGACCCGGCGGACGTCGCCGAGCCTGCCGGCGGAGACGGGATCGACCGCCTGCAGCCGCTCCCGCAGTGGCGCGGGCCCCGACGTTTCAAGCTCGGTTTCGAGGCGGCCGCGGATGTCCGGGTCCGTTCCCGGAAACTCCAGGATGTCCAGGGCGGCGCGGACGTAGAGGCCGGAGCCCCCGGCGAGGATGGCCCGTTTGCCCCGGCTGTGGATGTCTGCGATCAGGGCCCTGGCCTGCTGCTGGAAGTCCGAGACGCTCGCTTCCTCGGTCACGTCCAGGATGTCGAGGAGGTGGTGCGGCACTCCCCTGCGTTCCGCCATAGTGATCTTGGCGGTGCCGATGTCCATTCCGCGGTAGAACTGCATGGAGTCCGCGTTGATGACTTCGCCGTCGAGTTCGAGGGCCAGCGAGACGGCGAGTCCGGACTTGCCTGAACCGGTCGGGCCGACGACGGCGATGACGGGCGGATCGGCCCGCTCGACGGCAGCCGGAAACGACGGCGGGGTCTCCGGGCGGACGTCTGCGGACGCCGCCCTGCCCGGCACCCCAGCGGTCCCGGAGGCCCTGGCTTGCGGTCCTGCCATGGGCTAGCGGCCGCGGACCGGAAGCGCAGGCATGCCCAGGGAGACCCCTGTCTTGCCCGCGGCGGCGCCCGGTACCGGGGCCCCGCAGGAATCCGCCTGCGAACGGTCCCAGGCGTCCCCTGCGCGGGACCGCCGGAGGCTGTAGTCCTCCGCTGAGGCCGGGTCGGCGACGAGGTGGAACGCGGCAGCCTCAGTAATCGTGACTGTCACGAGGTCCCCCGGGCGGGGCACTTGGGCGCCCGCAGGAACGGAAAAATGGACCAGCCTCTGGTCGCGGGACCGGCCGGAAAGCCGGTGCGTCTCCTCCGCTTTGCGGCCTGGCTGGGCGGTGACCATGACTTCGACGCGGCGGCCCAGCTGGCGGCGGTTTTCCTCGGCAGCGATCCGGTCCTGCAGGGCGGTAAGGCGTTCGAAGCGCTCCTGCACCACGGCTTTGGGGAGCTGGTCGGGCAGTTCGGCGGCAGGTGTGCCGGGACGCTTGGAGTACTGGAAGGTGAAGGCTGTGGCGAAGCGGGATTTCTCCACCACGTCCAGGGTCGCCTGGAAGTCCTCCTCGGTCTCGCCGGGGAAGCCGACGATGATGTCGGTGGAGATCGCCGCGTGCGGGATCTTGTCCCGGACTTTTTCGAGGATGCCGAGGAACTTGGTGGAACGGTAGGACCGCTTCATGTCCTTGAGGACCTTGTCCGATCCGGACTGCAGGGGCATGTGCAGCTGCGGCATGACGTTGGGCGTCTCCGCCATGGCGTCGATGACGTCGTCCGTGAAGGCGGCGGGGTGGGGGCTGGTGAAGCGCACGCGCTCCAGGCCCGGGATGTTCCCGCAGGCCCGCAGCAGCTTGGAGAACGCCTGCCGGTCGCCGAATTCGACCCCGTAGGAGTTCACGTTCTGGCCCAGCAGTGTCACTTCGATGGCGCCGTCGTCGACGAGGGCCTGGATCTCGGCCAGGATGTCACCCGGGCGTCTGTCCTTCTCCTTGCCGCGCAGGGCGGGCACGATGCAGAAGGTGCAGGTGTTGTTGCAGCCGACCGAAATGGACACCCAGCCGGAATAGACCGAGTCGCGTTTTGTCGGCAGGGTGGAAGGGAAGACGTCCAGCGACTCGAGGATTTCCAGCTGCGCCTCGTTGTTGTGGCGTGCCCGGTCGAGCAGGGCCGGCAGGGCCCCGACGTTGTGGGTGCCGAAGACCGCGTCGACCCAGGGCGCCTTCTTCAGGATGGCCTCGCGGTCTTTCTGCGCCAGGCAGCCGCCGACGGCGATCTGCATCCCCGGGTTGGCGGCCTTCACCGGGGCCAGGATGCCAAGGTTGCCGTAGAGCTTGTTGTCGGCGTTCTCCCGCACGGCGCAGGTATTGAAGACCACGACGTCGGCGAGTTCGCCTGAGGCGGGGACATAGCCCGCGGCCTCGAGCATCCCGGCCATGCGTTCGGAATCATGCACGTTCATCTGGCAGCCGAAAGTGCGCACCTGGTAGGTGCGGGGCTGCTGCGCATCAGGGACCTGCACAGTGTCAGGCGCCGGAGCGCTGACAGCTGAAGGAGTGGTGCCTGCTTCTGGGGAGGGGATGGTCAAACTCACCTGTTAAGGGTACCGGGTTTGGGGGTAAGCGCTCTGCACTGCAACCGTGAGGGCTTGCTGCCCGGGCTGGTTCAGTCGTCCGGTTCCGCGCGTCCGGCGGCGGCAGCGAGCACCTCGCCCACGATCCGGAAAGCCTGCGAGGGCTGGTACCCCTTGCGTGCGAGCATCGACGCCAGCCGCCGCGTCGTCTTGTCCCGTTCGGCACGGTCATCGGTGCCGGTGAAGCCCCTGAGCTTGCGCTCTACCAGTTCGCGGGCAGCCGCCTCCTCGTCCTCGTCACTGAGCTGCTCCAAGGCCTCGGACGCGGTATCAGGATCGATGCCCTTGTCCGCCAGCTCACGCCGCAGGGCGCCCCTGGCTAGCTTCCGGGTCTGGGACCGGCTGCGTACCCACATGTCCGCGAATTCGGCGTCGTCGATGAGGTTCACCTCTTCGAAGCGGTCCAGCACGGCCTCGGCAACGTCGTCGGGGACGTTGCGCTCGGACAGCTTGCGCGAAAGCTGCAGCCGGCTCTTCGGGGACTGTGTCAGCTGGCGCAACACGATGGCCCGGGCCACCGCAGCAGGGTTGGCGTCGGGGTCCGGCCCCGCGCGCCCTGACCGGGAGCCCGCCCCGGCCGGCGCTATGTCGCCAGGGTCAGAGTCATCCGCGAACCCGGCGCCGTCAGGACCGGCGCCGGCGCCGGGGTTCCGCTGCCGGAAACCTCCCGCCTTCCGCGGCCTCCCGCGGGAGGCCGCGGCGTGGGACGGCGCGCCGCTAGAAGCCGTCAACGGCCTTCAGCTTCGGAGATGCCTCTTTTTCAGCCGGGGCCTTCACACCCACGCCGAGCTTTTCCTTGATGAGGCGCTCGAGTTCGGCAGCCAGCTCAGGGTTGTCGCGCAGGAAGCGGCGGGAATTCTCCATGCCCTGGCCCAGCTGGTCGCCGTCGTAGGTGAACCACGAACCGGACTTCTTGATCAGGCCGTGTTCGACACCCATGTCGATGATGCCGCCCTCGCGGGAAATGCCCTGGCCGTAGATGATGTCGAATTCGGCGATCTTGAAGGGCGGGGCCATCTTGTTCTTGACGATCTTGGCCTTGGTGCGGTTGCCGACGGAGTCCGCCCCCTCCTTGAGCGTCTGAATGCGCCGGACGTCGATGCGGATGGATGCATAGAACTTCAAGGCCTTACCACCGGTGGTGGTTTCCGGGGAGCCGAAGAAGACGCCGATCTTTTCGCGGAGCTGGTTGATGAAGATGGCGGTGGTCTTGGTCTGGCTCAGGCGGCCGGTGATCTTACGCAGGGCCTGGCTCATGAGGCGGGCCTGGAGGCCGACGTGGCTGTCGCCCATGTCGCCTTCGATTTCGGCGCGGGGAACAAGGGCGGCGACGGAGTCGATCACGATGACGTCGAGGGACCCCGAGCCGATCAGCATATCCATGATCTCCAGCGCCTGCTCACCGGTGTCCGGCTGAGAAACCAGCAGGGCATCGGTGTCGACACCGAGTTTGGCCGCGTATTCGGGATCGAGGGCGTGCTCAGCGTCGATGAAGGCGGCGATGCCGCCCAGCCGCTGGGCGTTGGCTACTGCGTGCAGGGCCACGGTGGTCTTACCGGAGGATTCCGGACCGTAGATTTCAACGACGCGGCCGCGGGGCAGGCCGCCAATTCCAAGGGCCACATCCAGCGCGATGGAGCCGGTCGGAATGACCTCGATGGGCGCACGGACTTCATCGCCCAGGCGCATGACCGAGCCCTTGCCGAACTGCTTGTCAATCTGGGCAAGCGCTGCTTCGAGCGCCTTTTCACGATCCGGGGCTGCGGCCATGGTTCACACCTCTAATGTTTACTCGCTGTGGAGCGGCCGTTGCGGCCGTTTATCTGTCATCACTGACGCTAATGGCACCCACCGACAAAGTTGCCGGCTGGCATCGCGCATGTGGAAAACGCTCTGAAAAAAGCATAGCCCTACCCGAACAGATATTCGAACAACAGGGCGGCGTGTCAGGTTTCATCGTCCGCCGGCTGCGGACTGCCTCGGGCTTCGGGCTGCCGCCGGTCAGCGGGGTTTGACGTCGCGGCCCAGTCGACGCTCGGGCGGGACATCCTGGACGTCGCACAGGGCAAGCCAGACCTGGCGCGGCGGCACGCCGGCGCCCAGCGCCTGGTCCGCCGTGCGTCCGCCCACCCCCGCCAGCACCAGCGAACTGCTGAGTACGCGGGAGTATCCGGCTCCGAACTCGTCGTCCATGAGCCGCCAAAAGTCACTGATTCGCACCGGTAAAGTCTCTCACGTGCCGGGACTCTAGAATGGTTGCCATGAGCAACTCAGCCGAGGACACCGGAATCTCCGGGAGTGCCGAGGACCCCGCAGAAGCAGCACTCACCGCCGTCGAGCACCAGATCAGCGTGCTCTGGCGCCGCGGCCGTTCCGTCTCCCACCAGCTCTCGCGGGAGGTCCATCCCGACATGGAACCTGCCGCGTACGGACTCCTGAGCGTGATCCGCCGCCAGGGGCCCATCCGGCTCACTGAGCTGGCCTCGTGCATCGGCGTCGGCAAGCCCTCCGTGAGCCGGCAGATCGCTTTTCTTGAAAACCTTGGCCTGGTGTCCAAGGAGGCCGATCCGCTCGACGGGCGTGCGCAGTCGATCCGCCTCACGCCCGAGGGCGAGGAAAAGATGCACCAGGTGCAGGACGCCCGGCGTGAGGTCTTCCGCGAACGGCTGGGGGAATGGCCGGTCGAGGAACTGCAGACCCTTGCCACGTACATCGCGAAGCTTAACGCGACATACGAGCGGGACGGCTTCCCCAGGGAAGAGTCCCGCTAGGCCGCAATTCCCCAGGGAAGCGTCCCGGAAGAAACGGGGCCGGCGACAGCGCCACAAACGAAAAGTGCCCCCGGCGTGTCGCCGGGGGCACTTTCATTGATGTAGCTGGTCCGGGTTAGCGTGCTCCGGAAAGGAGCCCCTTGGCCAACTCGTCATTCAGGTCGGAGTTGAGCTCACGGTCCAGGTCACGGCCGTAGCGCTGCGCGAACTCCTGCGGGACGGTGTCCGGAACTGCTACGCCCTCAGCGACGGCGACGCGGTCGCTGACTTCGCGGAGCATGCTCGAGAGCGGAACATCGAGGGCCGAGCAGATCGAGGAAAGCAGCTCCGAGGAGGCTTCTTTCTGGCCGCGTTCCACTTCGCTCAGGTAGCCCAGGGAAACGCGGGCACTGTGCGAGACTTCGCGGAGGGTACGGCCTTGGCGCTGGCGGACATCGCGGAGTACATCACCGATTTCGTGACGAAGTACAACCATCTTGCGCTCCTTCTGTTCGCTCTTTGCCTGATCGGCGAGGCCCACATCCTTCCAGCGGACAACGCCGTTCACGGATACGGGCTGCTTTACCATCTGTATCGCCTTGCTCCCTCGTACGTCGAGTCCGCCCTTAGCGGCGGACTATTAATGCTTTCATCCTAGGCGCCCCCATATTCGGAGGCGACACAATGTAACAACTATTCGGAATCAACTTTTGTTCCCGGCAACTTTACGCCGGGTAGCCTTTGGAAGATAGGGCTTCGAGCAGGCGCTCCAGGGCCGCGCCGCAGGCCAGGGCACGGATTTCCGGCCGGCTCCCCTCGAAGGCATACGCGTACGACGTCGCGCCCTCCGCCGTGGCGACGCCGACGAAGACCGTCCCGACGGGCTTGCCGTCGTGCGGCTCGGGGCCTGCTACCCCGGTGGTGGACACGCCGATGTCGGCGCCGCAGATCCGGCGTGCGCCCTCCGCCATGGCCGCCGCGACCTGTCCGTCCACGGATCCGACGGCGTCAAGGAGTTCGCGGGGCACGCCGAGGACGTCCGCCTTGACCGAGTTCGAATAGGACACCACGCCGCCTTGGAGCATTCCCGAGGCGCCGGGAGTGTCGGCCAGCACGGCCGCCACCATGCCGGCCGTGAGGGACTCGGCCGTGGCAGCGGTCAGCCCGCGCTCAAGGGCACCGGTTACAGCCTGCCCGGAAATGCGGTGAAGATTCGGATGGAGAGTCGGATGCAGATTGGTCATGGCTTGCCTTCCCCTACCTGTTGTTTCTGTGCCCGGATGCCGCTGGCCCGCAGCTTCAGCGCCTCAATGACGTATTCGCCGCCGGTCCAGACAGTAATGGCCAGCGCGGCCATCATGACCGCGAAGGCCAGGACGCCGAGCCACGGGGCAAGGGACCCCAGCGGGATGACATATAGGAAAATGGCGGCCGTCTGCACGACGGTCTTGAGTTTCCCGCCCCGCGACGCCGGGATCACGCCGTAGCGGATGACGAAGAAGCGCAGTGCGGTGATGCCCCATTCGCGGACCAGGATCAGGATGGTGACCCACCACGGGAGTTCATCCAGCACCGAGAGCATGACCAGGGCGGAACCGATGAGGAGCTTGTCCGCGATCGGGTCGGCGATCTTGCCGAAGTCGGTGACGAGTCCGCGGCTGCGGGCGATGTCGCCGTCGAGCTTGTCCGTGTAGATGGCAACCGCAAAAACTGCGGCAGCCAGCCAGCGCCAGAGCCCGTTCCCGGGGTGCAGCCCCGGGGCGTCGGCAATGAGGAACCAGACGAAGAAGGGCACCAGCACAATCCGCAGCATCGTCAGGATGTTCGGGAGGTTCCAGATCCGCGGTGCGGAACCGGCGCTGTCGGCTTCGGCGCTATTCACCCTCCTAGGCTACCGTCCGGTGAGGGACCAGGCGTCCTCGGAGCCGTTGTCGTCCTCGCCTGAGGCGCCGCCGGGGCCGTCCCCGCCGTCGAAGTACTCCACGTTCTGGCCGCGCCGGCCCAGGTCCGCGGCCACAAGGTCCTCGGCCACAAGGTCCTCGGCATAGCCGCCCTGGGCGATGTTCGCGTTGGCATTCTCACTCAGCGCTGCGGTCTGGGAATCGGCGACGGCGGGCGCCTCGAGGCCCTTCATGGCGGCCAGGACGGCGGCGAGGTCGTCAGGCTTGACCAGCACGTCGCGGGCCTTGGATCCCTCGGACGGGCCCACCACCCCCCGGGACTCGAGCAGGTCCATGAGGCGGCCGGCCTTCGCGAAACCGACGCGGAGCTTGCGCTGGAGCATCGACGTGGAGCCGAACTGGGTTGTCACCACAAGCTCGGTGGCCTGCAGCAGGACCTCGAGGTCGTCGCCGATGTCGTCGTCGATCTGCTTCTTCTGCGCCTCGGGGGCGACGTCGTCGCGGTAAACGGCCTTGAGCTGGCCCTTGACGTGCTCGACCACCTTGTGGATCTCGGACTCCGTGACCCACGCGCCCTGGACACGCATGGCCTTGGAGGCGCCCATTGGCAGGAACAGCGCGTCGCCCTGTCCGATGAGCTTTTCGGCGCCCGGCTGGTCCAGGACCACGCGGGAGTCCGTGACAGAGGAGGTCGCGAACGCCATGCGGGAGGGCACGTTGGCCTTGATGAGGCCGGTGACGACGTCGACGGAGGGACGCTGGGTCGCGAGGACCAGGTGGATGCCGGCCGCGCGGGCCAGCTGGGTGATACGGACGATGGAATCCTCGACGTCGCGCGGGGCCACCATCATGAGGTCGGCGAGTTCGTCCACTATCACGAGCAGGTACGGGTACGGCCGGATGACCCGCTTGGACCCCTCCGGCGGGTGGACCTTGCCGCCCCGCACCGCCTTGTTGAAGTCGTCAATGTGCTTGAAGCCGTAGTTGGCGAGGTCGTCGTAGCGGGCGTCCATTTCCCGGACCACCCACTGGAGCGCCTCGGCGGCCTTCTTCGGGTTGGTGATGATTGGCGTGATGAGGTGCGGGACGCCTTCGTAGGCCGTCAGTTCCACCCGTTTGGGGTCCACCATGACCATGCGGACCTCGTCCGGGGTGGCCCGCATCAGGATGGAGGTGATCATGGCATTCACGAAGGCCGACTTGCCGGCGCCCGTTGCCCCGGCCACCAGGAGGTGCGGCATCTTGGCCAGGTTGGCCACGACGTAGCCGCCCTCGACGTCCTTGCCGACGCCGATCACCATGGGGTGCTCCGTCCGCCGGGCGTTCTGGCTGCGCAGCACGTCCCCGAGGGACACCGTTTCGCGGTCCGTATTGGGGATCTCGATGCCGATTGCTGACCGTCCGGGGATGGGGCTCAGGATGCGTACATCCGAGCTGGCGACGGCATAGGAAATATTTTTCGACAGCGCCGTGACGCGTTCGACCTTGGTGCCGGGCGACAGCTCGATCTCGTAGCGGGTGACAGTCGGGCCACGGCTGAAGCCGGTAACCTGCGCTTCGACGTTGAACTGGTTGAGGGTCTCGGTCAGGGAGGCCACGATCGCGTCGTTCGCCTCGGTGCGCTCCTTGGGAATGGAACCTGGCGTCAGCACGTCCGAGGACGGCAGGGTGTAGGTGACGTCGCCGGCCAGCGAGAGCTGTTCGGTGCGTTGCGGAATCGGCGTGGGCAGCGGTGCCGGGGTGACGGGCTTCGAGGGCACCTGGGCGGCTGCCGCCACGGCGGCAGGGTTCAGGGAGCCGGCGGCCACCATGCCGGGGGTCACGAGCGGGATGGCCTCGGTGGCGTTCTCCCCCGCGGACGCCGCAACGGAACCTGCAGCTGATCCTGCAGCGCCGGCCGCCCCGAGGCCTTGCGCTGCCTTGATCTTTTCGACGGCGATCTCGGCCTGGGTGGGCCGGCGCACACCGGGGGCGACGGACTTGGCGCCCTTCGCGGGCGGGCCCTCTTCGTCGTCGTCGTCGATGACCGCATGCTCGAACGCTTCGTCGCCGACGTAGCCTTCGAGGCCGGCGTCGGCGACAGGATCCTTGCCGAAGAGGCGGCGGCGCTTCTTCTTCGGGGCCGGGGCATCGTTTTCGTACAGGTAGCTGCGGTCGTGGCGGTCGTCGTCGTCGGCGTCGTGGTCTTGAAGATCGATGCCCATAAGGTGCTCGTACACGTCACGCAACCGGCCCGGGATGGCACCGAACGGGGTCGCCGTGACGATCAGCAGGGACGTGAACGCGAGGAGGCTGTACAGGGCCACCGGGACCACGGGGTGGATGGCCGCGAGAGGCGCGGCGGCGAGGTAGCCGAGCATGCCGCCGGCGCGGCGCAGGCCGTCGAAACCGTCCGCCACGGTCGGCTGGCCCCCGATGATGTGGGCCAGGCCGGAGCCGGCGAAGGCCATGATGAGGAAGCCGATGCCGATCCGGTTGTTGCCCCGGCTGTCCGCAGGCTGGCGGAACAGCCGAAAGGCGCAGACAAACAACATGAGCGGCAGCAGCAGCGACATCCAGCCGAAGGTGCCGTTGACGATTCCGAACACGATGTCCGGGAACCATCCCTTGAACCCCCACCAGGCGAAGGTGGCAACGAACACTCCGAGCGCCAGGTTGAAGAGGGCGGCGCCGTCGCGGCGGTCCTCGGGCGCGAGGTCACTGACGTCGTGGCCGATCCGCCGGATTCCGGCGCCGACCACGTGGGCGATGCCCAGCCAGGCACCGGCCAGCACCCGCACCAGCCATGGCTGGCGGGCCTCAACGACGGCCAGCTGCCGGGTGCGGGCGGTGCCCGCAGTTCCCCGCGGGCGGCTCGTTTTGGATGCAGCAGTGCCGGAGCTCCGGCCTGGAGAGCTGCCTGATTTGCCGCTTGAGTTTCCTCTAGGCGCGGAAGAGGTGCGTGTCGCCATACCCGCCACGGTACCTGAAGCCGGGCCGGAAACCCCGAATTTCCGGGGCTCCGTGAACCATGTTGCATCCGTCGGCACACAAAGACGGCCCTCCCTGCCTGTCCGCAACCCGGGGGTTGCGGACAGGCCGGGAAGGCCGTCGCCGTGCGAAGCGAAGCGGTTACGCCTCCAGGACCACCGGGATGATCAGAGGCTTCCGGCGAAGCTTGCGGTTGACCCAGGTGCCGACGACGCGGCGGACAACCTGCTGCAGCTGGTGCGTGGTGTGGTCCGAGCGGTTGAGCACGGCTTCTTCCAGGGCGGCGTTGATCTTCGGGATGATCTCGTCGAACACGGAGTCGTCCTCCGCCACGCCGCGGGCGTGGATCTCGGGCCCGGAGACGACCTTGCCGGTGGCGCGGTGGATCACAGTGATGATGGAGATGAAGCCTTCATCGCCGAGCGTCTGCCGGTCCTTGAGGTCCGCTTCCGTGACTTCGCCGACGCTGGAGCCATCGACATAGACGAAGCCGACCTCGACCTGGCCGACGATGTCTGCCTGGTGGTCCCGGAGGTCAATGACGGTGCCGTTGTCCGCGAGGAGGATGCTTTCCTCGGGGACACCGGAGTCCAGGGCGATCTTGCCGTTGGCGATCAGGTGGCGGGTTTCACCGTGCACCGGCATCGCGTTGAGCGGCTCCAGGATGTTGTAGCAGTACAGCAGCTCGCCGGCGGCGGCGTGGCCGGAGACGTGCACCTTGGCGTTGCCCTTGTGGATGACGTCGGCGCCGAGCTTGAGCAGGCCGTTGATGATGCGGAACACGGCGTTCTCGTTGCCCGGGATCAGGCTCGAGGCGAGGATGACGGTGTCGCCCTGGCCGACGACGACGCGGTGGTCACCGTTGGCCATGCGGGACAGGGCTGCCATCGGCTCGCCCTGGGAACCGGTGGACATCAGCACCACGCGGTTGTCCGGGAGGTTGTCGATGTTCTTGATGTCGACCAGGATGCCCGGGGGCACGTCGAGGTAGCCGAGCTTTTCGGCGATGGCCATGTTCCGGACCATGGAGCGGCCGACGAAGGCCACCTTGCGGTTGTGGTTGGCGGCGGCGTCCAGGACCTGCTGGACGCGGTGCACGTGCGAGGAGAAGGAAGCGACGATCAGACGCTTGGAGGCCTGGCCGAAGAGCCGGTCCAGGGTGGGTCCGATTTCCTTCTCGGCGGTGGTGAAGCCCGGCACGTCGGCGTTGGTGGAGTCCGACATGAACAGGTCCACGCCTTCTTCCCCCAGCTTGGCGAAGTGGCGGAGGTCCGTGATCCGGCCGTCGAGCGGCAACTGGTCCATCTTGAAGTCGCCGGTGTGCAGGACGGTGCCGCCGGAGGTGCGGAGGAACACGGCCAGCGCGTCGGGGATCGAGTGGTTGACGGCCACGAACTCGCACTCGAACGGGCCGAACTTCTGCACCTGGCCCTCGGTGACGGTCTGGGTGACCGGCTTGATCCGGTGCTCCAGCAGCTTCGCCTCGATGAGGGCCAGCGTCAGCCGGGAGCCCACCAGGGGAATGTCGGCGCGCAAGCGCAACAGGTACGGGATGGCACCGATATGGTCCTCGTGGCCGTGGGTCAGGACGACGGCGACGATGTCCTGGAGGCGGTTCTTGATGTAGGAGAAATCGGGCAGGATCAGGTCGACGCCGGGCTGGGTCTCCTCGGGAAAGAGGACGCCGCAGTCGACGATGAGCAGCTTGCCGTCGATTTCGAAAACGGTCATGTTGCGGCCGATCTCCCCCAGTCCACCGAGCGGAACGATCCGCAGAGTGTCCTTGAGCAGTTTCGGCGGCGTAACAAGGCCGGGAAGGGCGGTTTGGGTCATAATGCACTACTTTCCAGGCGGTTGCCGGACTGGACTTTACTCGTCAGTTGGAACACCTGATCAGGAAAAGACCATTCCGGCTTCCGCCAAGTCCTCGCGGATGGTTTCGATCCCAGCTTCGTCCGGCTCCACGAGGGGCAAACGGACAACCGAGTTGGGCAGGATTCCCTGCCACTTAAGAACTTGCTTCGCAGCAACAGCACCCTGGATATGGGTCATCACTGCACGGACCACAGGGTCCAGTTCGAAATGTATGGTGCGGGCGGTGGCGAAGTCGCCCGCAAGTGCGGCGTCGATCATGGCGCGGAACCGCCGCGACGCGACGTGAGCGGAGACGCTGACCAGCCCGACGGCGCCGGCGGCCATCCATGGAAGGGTCAGCCCGTCGTCGCCGGAATAGACGTCGAGATCCGTGTTGGCCAGCACCCGGGTGACGGCGGCAAAGTCGGCCTTGGCGTCCTTGAGCGCAACAATGTTCGGGTGGTCCGCCAGCCGGATCATGGTTTCGGGCAGGATCGGCACGCAGGACCGGCCGGGGATGTCGTACACCATGACGGGCAGATCGGCGGCGTCGGCGATGGCTTCAATGTGGGCCTGGATGCCGGCCTGGCTCGGCTTGTTGTAGTACGGAGTCACGATCAGCTGGCCGTGGGCGCCGGCCTTGGCGGCACGCTTGGCCATCTCGATCGAGTGCGAGGTGTGGTTGGTGCCGGTACCGGCGATAACCTTCGCACGGTCACCGACAGCCTCGACGATGACGCGGAAAAGCTTCTCTTTTTCGTCGTCTTCCAGGGTGGAGGTTTCCCCCGTGGTGCCGGAAATAACGAGGGCGTCGTTGCCGTCGTCGACGAGCCTGGTGGCCAGTTCCGCGGACTGCTTGTAGTCGACTTCACCGTCGGTGGTGAAAGGCGTGACCATGGCGGTCACGAGGGTCCCGAACGTGTAAGAGCGAATATCAGAGTCAGCCATATGAAAAACGTTACCTTGTCTGCGGCAGGTTAGAGCAATGGCGGTGACGTGATGCACGTCAAACGCGGCCGCCCTGGTATCACTTTACGGGCGTCCGGCAGCGGTCCAACGCGCCGTGCTGCAGGGTCGCCGTCAGCACCTCGGTCGCGGTCGAGGCGGCCTGGCGGATGACGAGCCCGTCCGGGCCCCAGAAGCCGCTCAGCCCGCAGGACGGCCCCAGCGGGGTGGTGCCGCCCAGGTTTGCCAGCACGCCGAACATCCGGTTGTCCATGGCGCGGGTTCCGAGGTGCAGGGCCAGCCGCTGGTCTTCCCCGGCCGTGTAGAGGGCCGAGACGGCGTAGATGTCCGCGCCGGCTTCCGCGGCCGCGCCTGCATGGCCGGGGTGCGCCGCATCGACGCAGATGGCCAGGGCGATCTTCCAGCCGTCAAGGTCCAGGACAGCCGGAGCCGTGCCGGCCGTGAAGAGGTCTCGTTCCCGCCCGTGCAGCCTCGTTTTGAAGCTCGGTTCGATGTCGCCGGACGGGTGCACCGCGAGCGAGGCCAGGCGGGGCGTTCCGTCGTCTTCCCTGAACGCGGCACCGACGACAGCTGTGATGCCGCTACGGCGGCAAATTTCCCGGATGCCGTCCAGACGCGGATCGTCGTGGGCCACCCACTGGCCAGGAGCCGCCAGCACGTCCAGCCGATAGCCCATGAGTGAGAGTTCCGGGAAAATCACCAGACGGGCTCCGTGCGATTCAGCGTCTTCAATCAGGCGGACATGCTCGGGCACATTGGCGGTGAGGCCGCCGTCGAGCGCCTCGTATTGGATGGCGGAGAGCGTCAACGGGCTTATCACCCTGCCATCCTAAGCAGATGACGCAGAGGGGGAATCCTCGGCTGAGGGTGCCGAGCAGTAGCGGGCGACCGCGGCTTCCCGCAGGCCTTCGGCCCAGCCGGCGAGCCGCTGGGCCGCACGGACGTAGTGGAACACTTCGGTTGGCGTCAGCGCGTCGAGGTCGGTCTCGGCGAGCCGGCGCGCAAGTTCGGCCCCGGGCGGCTGCACCGCGAGCGCTGTCCCTTCCTTGTGCCACTGGACGTCTTCTGCCGGTCCGCCGGAAACCAGCTGACGGAAGAGGAAATCAACGACGCCCGGGCTCATGGCCTTGAGGACGCCGGGTCCGCCGGGGCCCGTCTGGCCATTCCCGGCAAGAGCCGGGTCCTTGAGGGTGCCCCGGACCGCGCTCCTGTCGGCACCCCTGTCGCCACCACTGGCAGCGTCCCTGGCAGCGTCCCTGGCAGCCGAGCCCCGGGCTGCGGGTTCTGATGTGTTGTCCATGGACTCATGGTATTCGAACATATATTCGAATACAAGGTGTGCCCTGGTGATGTGAAAATCACCAGGCGGCCGGCACCGGGGACGGCTGCCGCCCGTGCCGGTCATGAGACGATCGGACGATGACCCCGCGCGGAATGGCTACAGCTTCCCGGACCGCCACAGGCCAATCAGCCGGCGTGCGGCTGGCCGGTATCGACGCCGCCCGCGGGCTGGCGCTGCTGGCGATGATGGCAACCCATGTCCTGCCCACCTTCGCGTCGGATGCGCAGCTCACCCCCACATGGGTCGGGCTCACGTTTTCCGGCCGCGCCTCGGCTCTGTTCGCCGTGCTGGCCGGCGTCGGTTTGGCGTTGTCGACGGGAAAGCGGCGGCCATTGGAAGGTGCGGCCCTCTGGGCGGCCCGCCGCGGCGTTGCCTGCCGCGCCCTGGTGGTGGGCGCCGTCGGGCTCTGCCTGGGGGGACTGGAAGTCAACATCGCCATCATTTTGGTCCATTACGCGGTGCTGTTCCTCTGCATCCTGCCGTTCCTCGGACTCGGCATGAAGCAGGTGCTTGCACTCGCGGGCGCCTGGGTCCTCCTCGCCCCCGTCCTGGCCTACCTGCTGCGGCCCTGGCTCCTGTCCCCCACGCCTCCCCTGCAGCTGGGACACAATCCCGGCTGGGAGGATCTGTCCACTCCGGACCGGCTCCTGGGCGACCTCTTCCTGACCGGTTACTACCCGGTGTTCCAGTGGATCGCGTATCTGCTGGTCGGCCTCGCCCTCGGCCGGCTGGCATTGTCGAAGGCCGTCGTGGCGGTCCTGCTGCTGGCCGGAGGCACGGTCGTGGCAATACTCGCCAAGTGGCTGGGCGTTGTCATGATGGAGGACTGGGGCGGCCGGGCTGCGCTCCAGTCACAGCTGGCTGACCCCGGGTACCCGCTCGATAGCCTGTTGCAGGTCAATCTCGCGGGCATCCAGCAGTCCGGCTCCTTGTGGTGGCTGGCGACCAGTTCGCCGCACGCCGGCACGACGCTGGACCTCGTACACACGTCCGGGGTCGCCGCCGCCGTCATCGGGGCATGCCTCTTGCTGGGCCGCCTCGGCGAATGGGTCGAGCTCGATCTACTGCTCCCGCTGCGGGGCATCGGGGCCATGACCTTGAGCCTCTACACTGCCCATATTTGTGTCATGGCCGCCCTCCACGGGCAGCCGCTGCCGCCGGGCTGGACGGTGGAGGGCGTGTACTGGGCCCAGGCCGCCGTCATGCTGGCGGTCGGCGGGATCTTTGCGACGCTGGCCTGGCGCGGCCCGTTGGAGTGGGCGGCGCATGCCGCCAACCGGCTCGGCCGGTACCAGTCCGCCCGCCTCCGCTAAGCCACAGGCGAAGTCACGGTCGAAGACGCGTCAGGCGGTAGACGCCCCGGCGCGGAACAGCCGCACGGCGTCGCGCATGGAGGCCCGGGCCCGCTTGCGGTCGCCGGCGGCGTCGTAGGCGCAGCTGAGCCGGAACCAGGAACGCCAGTCCGCGGGGGCCGCTTCGGCCTCGGCACGGTACTTCTGGAATTCCAGGTCTGCGGCCTCGCGGATGACGCGCCCGGCCGGCGTGCGCGGCAGGGTGTCCTCGGGCAGGCCGCCTTCGGCTTCGAGGATTTTCGCGAGCCGCTCCGTGCGGGCACCGAACAGAAGCTCCCGGACCAGAGCCCAGGCCCCGATGGCCGGCAGGATGAGGTAGGCCACGCCGATGGCCTTGGCCACGAGGTTGGCGTCGGACATCAGGAGCACCGAGCGCTGGAATGACACCACCAGGTAGAAGACGAGCAGCAATGTGACCGCGCCGACCCAGATCTTGGTGCGGTTGGATTTCAGGGTGGTGAGCACATTTGCCACGGCGTTCAGAGTCCCAGGTCCAGGTAGCCGTCGAGGCCCACGGTGAGGCCCGGCTTGGCGCTGACGTTGCGGACGCCGAGCAGCACGCCGGGCATGAAGGAGGCGCGGTCGAAGGAGTCGTGCCGGAGGGTCAGCTGCTCCCCCGGGCCGCCCAGCAGGACCTCCTGGTGCGCGACGAGGCCGCGGAGCCGGACGCTGTGGACCCGGACGCCGTCGACGTCGCAGCCCCGCGCGCCGGCGCGCCCCGTGGTGGTGGCGTCCGGGCTGGCGGCCACCCCGGCAGCGGCACGCTCGGCCGCAATCAGCTGGGCCGTGCGCACAGCCGTCCCCGAGGGGGCGTCCACCTTGTCCGGGTGGTGCAGTTCGATGACTTCGACCGACTCAAAGTACTTGGAGGCCTTGGCCGCGAACGCGGTCGCCAGGACGGAGCCGAGGGCGAAGTTGGGGGCGATCAGGACACCGACGCCTGGCTGCGTGGCGAGGAGCGCCTTGAGCCCGGCCAGGCGGCCCGTGTCCCAGCCGGTGGTGCCGACGACGGCGTGCATGCCGTGCTCGACGGCGAAGCGGACGTTTGCTTCGGTGCTCTCGGGGACGGACAGGTCCACCACGACCCGGGCGCCGGCGTCGACGAGGGTGTCCAGGGGGTCGTTGCGGCCAAGTGCCGCGACGAGCTTCAGGTCGGGGGCGGCTTCCACGGCTTTGACGGCCTCGGCGCCCATGCGCCCGTGGGCGCCCAGGACGGCGACGGCGAGTTGTTCTGTCATGGCATCAACCCTACCGCCGGGGCCGTCGCGTTCCTGAACCGGCGGATTGGGTTACAGGCCCGACGGGCCGACAGGCTACCCGCCGGCGCCGACCCATTCGACGGTGCCGTCGGCGAAGAATTGTTCCTTCCAGACCGGAACCTGTTCCTTGATCCGGTCCACGAGCTCGGCGCACACCGCGAAGGCCTGCCCCCGGTGCGCGGCCGAGACAGCGCAGACCAGGGCCGGGTCGCCGATGTCCAGCATGCCGATCCGGTGGGCTGCCCAGATCCGCACCGGCTGGGCCGGGCCATTCGCCCCCACGGCCGAGTGCTCGGCGGCCAGCTGCGCTACGACGTCGGCCATCACCTGGTGCGCCGTCGGGTGCGCGCTGTAGCTGAGCCGCTCAACAGGCTTGCCGCCGTCGTGGTTCCGGACCACGCCGCTGAAACTCACCACGGCGCCGGCGGTGTCCGACTCGACCGCCGCGATGGCCTGGTCCACGGAGATGGGCTCGGCGCTGAGGACGGCGTGCACGACTTCGAATCCTGATTTAGTGCCCATGGCTGCCTTCCAGCTGGTCGCAGAGGTGTCCGAGGATGGGATCCAGCACGCCCAGGCCGTCCATGACGCCCTGGGGGGACCCCGGAAGATTGATGATGAACGTTTGTCCGGCGGCGCCGGCGTGGCCCCGGCTGAGCATGGCCATCGGCGTCTTGGCCGTGCCGGCGCGCCGGAGGCCCTCCATGATGCCCGGAATTTCGCGGTCCAGAAGGGGAAGGGTCTGTTCCGGCGTGGCGTCGGTGGGGCTGAGGCCCGTGCCGCCGCTCGTGATGATGACGGCGGGCTGCTGGGTCAGGAGCGCCCGGATGGCGGCGCCGACGCTCTCGCCGTCGGGAACCACCAGCGCGGGAAACGGTTCGAAGCCGTGTTCGGTGAGCCAGTCGATGATGACGGGGCCGGTGAGGTCGTCATAGACGCCGGAAGCCGCCCTGGTGGAGGCGATCACGACGCCGGCCTTCCGGCCGGTGGCGTCGCCGTGGCGGTGGGGTTCGGGCATGCTCACAGTGTCCAGTCCCCGCTCTTGCCGCCGCTTTTGGCCAGCACCTTGATGTCGGTCAGGACCGCGTGCTTGTCCACGGCCTTGATCATGTCGTACACGCTCAGCGCCGCAACGGACGCCGCGGTGAGTGCTTCCATTTCGACCCCGGTGACGCCGCGGGTCTTGACGGTGGCGAAGACGGTGACCGATTCGGCGTCGAGCTCGAAGTCGACCGTGACCTTCGTGATCGGCAGGGGGTGGCACAACGGGATGAGGTCGGGGGTCTTCTTGGCGGCCATGATGCCGGCCACGCGGGCGACGGCCAGGGCATCGCCTTTGGGCAGGTCTCCCGAGCCAAGGAGGGCCAGGACCTCGCGGGTGCTGCGGACGGTCGCGGTGGCCGTCGCCTCCCGGGTCGTTTCCGCCTTGTTGGACACATCCACCATCTGGGCCGAACCATCCTGGCGCAAATGGGTCAGGACTGGCGGGGCCGTTGCCGCGGTTGCTGTCTCGGCGTTCTCTGCTTCGTTCACAGTATCCATACTTCCACTTCGGCGCCCGCGGCGAGCGCCGCTGTTCCGTCAGGCACGTGGACCAGGGCGTTGGAGCGCGCCAGCGCATGGACCAGATGGGAGCCTGCGCCGCCTTCGAGCCGTACCGTCCCCTCGGACGTCAAGGTGCCGCGCCGGACCTGGTGCTTGGCTTGCGGAGACGTCAGCGGCCCGTCCAGCCGGGCCCGCACCACGGTCCGCGGCGCCGGCGACCCGAACAGCTCCGAAAGCACCGGGCGCAGGAACATCTCGAAGGAAACGAGGCAGCTCACCGGGTTACCGGGAAACCCGAGGACCGGAACGCCGTCGAACCTGCCGATTCCCTGCGGGCCGCCGGGCTGCATTGCGACGGCCCCGAAGTCGACGTCATGTCCGGCCATGGCCTGCCGGACGACCTCGTAGGCGCCCTTGCTGACACCGCCGGTGGTGACGATGAGGTCCACGGCCGGGGCATGCCTGCGCAGCAAGGCTGCAAGCTCCTCGGGCCGGTCGGTGGAGATGCCGGTCCTTGTCACCTGCAGTCCGGCCTGGCGCATCGATGACTCGAGCAGTGTGCCGTTGGAATCGTAGATCTTGCCGGTGCCCAGCGGGCTGCCCGGTTCGACGACCTCGTCGCCGGTCGTGACCAGCAGGATCCGGAGGGCGGCATGGACGGGAACCTCGGTGAACCCCAGGGCGGCCAGCAGGCCCAATTGCCCCGGGCCCAGGAACGTTCCGGCGGCGAGCGCCAGCTCCCCCGCGCGGATGTCACTTCCGGCGTCGCGGACAAAACTTCCCGCCGCGGCGGCAGGCAGCCTGACGCTGGCCGGTTCACCCGGCTCGGGGAAGGCGTCGGGGACTGCTTGCTCAATGGGCACGACGGCGTCGGCTCCCGGCGGCATCATCGCACCGGTCATGATGGGTGCGGCGGTGCCGGGTTCGAGGTCCGGCGGTGCGGCACCGGCGGGGACGGGCGCGACGACGCTGAGCTCCGTGCCGCCGTCGGGCACGTCCGCGCTGCGGATCGCGAAGCCGTCCATCTGGGAGTTCGCGAACGGGGGCAGGTCCAACGCGGCCAGGATGTCGGCCGCGAGCCCGCGGCCCAGGGCATCCAGGAGCGGGAGCCGCTCGATCCGCTCCGGGGTGCGGAGCGGGGCCAGGAGGGCAAGGACCTTCCCGCGGTGGGCTTCGACGGTGACGTGCCGTGTCGGGGTGCGGTGCATGAGGCGGTGACCTTTGGCTCGGCTGGCTACTTCACGTCAACTGTAACCGTGTGAAAGCCGGTGGCTCCGCTGGGTGCCACCGGGGCGCGGTCTTCCACTTGCGGGACGCCGTCGAGGTTCGTGGAGCGGACCTGGATTTCATATTTTCCCGGGGTCAGCGGCAGTGCCAGCTTCCACTGATACCAGGTGTCCTTCGAGATGCCGGGCGCCAGCTCGGCGTCCTGCCAGGCGCCGCGGTTGACCCGCAGTTCCACCTTCCCGATGCCCGTGTGCTGGGACCAGGCGACGCCGCCGAACGCCACCGTCCCGGCCGTCACGCTGCGGCCGGCCCTGGGCACGTCGATTCGGGAGGACGTCTTGACGGGTCCGCGTTCGGACCAGCCCCTTGGTGTCCAGTAGCCGGCGTCATGGGCGAAGCGCGTCACCTTCAGCTCCGTCACCCACTTGGTCGCCGAGACATAGCCGTAGAGTCCGGGCACGATCAGCCGGACGGGAAACCCGTGCTCGAGTGGCAGCGGCTCGCCGTTCATGCCCACCACCAGCAGGGCGTCGCGGCTGTCCGTGAGGGCCTCCAGCGGAGTGCCCGCTGTGAAGCCGTCCGTGCTGCGGGACAGGACCATGTCCGCCCCGGGCGTTGGACCAGCCATGGCCAGGAGTTCCCGGACCGGCCAGCCGAGCCAGCGGGCGTTGCCGATCAGGTCCCCGCCCACCTCGTTGGAGACGCAGGCGATGGTCACATGCCGTTCCGTCATCGGTTTGGCGAGCAGGGCGGCGAAGTCGAGCTCCACTTCCCGTTCCACAAGGCCCGTCACTTTGAGCGTCCACTGATCCGGATCCACCAGCGGCACGCGCAGCGCGGTGTCGATCCGGTAGAAGTCCTTGTTGGGGGTGACGAGCGGGCCAAGGCCGTCCAGTCGGATCTCGGCCCCCGCCGGGACCGGCGGTGCGGGCGAGGCCGCCGCGGGGAGCGCCAGTTTGCTGCGCACCTCACTGACGACGGCGGCTGCCCCCCTGAGCGTTGAGGCGAACACACCGGCGACGGCCGCGGCCGCCGCCGTTCCGCCGAGCGCCTGCAAAAAGCGGCGCCGGCCGGGTTCGGACGGGGCTTGGGGCTCCGCCGGTTGGGGGTGGACCGTCACGAGCTGCCACTCCCCCAGCCGCCGTATCAACCAGCGCAACAGCGTCATGCCCACAAGCGCGACAAGCACGGGGACGGGGATGGCATTGGCAGTCAGCTCGGCCCGGGTCAGCACGGCCACGAGGCCCACAGCGCCGAACACGGCAATGACCCCCACTCCTGCGAAGCGGCGGCGGACTTCGAGGACTCCGGACAGGGCCGCCAGCGCGGCGATGACCAGCGCCATGCCGCCCAGCAGCGCCAGCTTGTCCGCCGTGCCGAAAACCGAGATCACCCATTCCTTGACGCCGGGCGGGACTGCGTCGATCACGGCGCCCCCGACGGCAGTGACGGGCGATACGGCCGGGCTGACCAGTCCCGCGGCGAGTTCACCCAGCACCACCGCGGCGCCGACAGCGACGAGTCCTGCAGCTGCGGCCCACCAGGTCGCGCCCCGTTTGTCGCTGGCGGCCTTTACCGGTGGAATCTGGGTTGTGTTCACGCTTCCAGCATAGGTTCGGGACCGGGTTCCGGCACGGCTCCCTGGGCCGGGCCGGATCGGGAGCGGGCCGGGGGATGCCGGGGGAACAGGCCACGTGGCCGTTTCCCGCGGACCGGCGGGGATTCCTGCCTCGACAGGCGTGATGCTTGCCCTGAACTGGCGTAGCCTGACTTTATGACAGTTCAACTGGGCATGCCCCAGCCTCGTGGACAGGGTGGCCCTGGTGCGGCCGCCTCCGGGACACCAGAGCTGACCGGGCGCCCGGCCGGCATGCCTGCCGGGCTGGTGGACCGCTACGGCCGCCGCGCCACGGACATGCGGCTCTCCCTCACCGACAAGTGCAATCTGCGCTGCACCTACTGCATGCCGGCCGAGGGCCTGGAGTGGCTGGCCAAGCAGGCGGTCATGTCCGCGGAGGAGATCGTTCGGATCGTGCGGATCGGCGTCGACATGCTCGGCGTACGGGAACTGCGGCTGACCGGCGGCGAACCGCTGGTGCGGGCGGATCTGCTGGACATTATCGCCGCGCTCCGCCTTGCCCATCCTGGCCTGCCGATCTCGATGACCACCAACGCGGTCGGTCTCGACAAGAAGGCTGCCGGCCTGAAGGCGGCGGGACTGTCAAGGATCAACGTCTCGCTCGATTCACTGCATGAAGAGACTTTCACCAAACTGACGCGCCGCCCCTTCCTGGACAAGGTCCTGGCCGGTGTGGACGCGGCCTGGGCTGCCGGGCTGGGCCCCGTGAAGCTCAACGCCGTGCTGATGCGCGGAATCAACGACGGCGAGTCCCCGGCCCTCCTGGCCTGGGCCCTGGACCGCGGGTATGAGCTGCGTTTCATCGAGCAGATGCCGCTCGACGCCGATCACGGCTGGACCCGCCGGAACATGATCACCGCCGCGGAGATCCGCGAGCTGCTCTCCACGGACTATGTCCTCAGTTCCGATCCCCGGGCCCGCGACGGCGCCCCGGCGGAACGCTTCGAGGTCCGCGCCCGGATCCCCGGTACGGGCGAGGCCACCGGGCCGGTGCTGGGCACCGTGGGCATCATCGCCTCCGTCACGGAGCCGTTCTGCTCGGACTGCCGCCGCACCCGCATCACGGCCGAGGGGAAGATCATGAGCTGCCTGTTCTCCCGCGAGGAAGTGGACCTGCTCGGGCTCCTGCGCGAAGGCGCCAGCGACGAACAGCTCGCCGAACGCTGGCAGGACGCCATGTGGATCAAGCCCAAGGCCCACGGCATGGACCACGTCGGCCTGGACGCACCGGATTTCGTCCAGCCGGACCGCAGCATGAGCGCCATCGGAGGCTGATTTCCCGTGCACGTACGTTACTTCGCTGCGGCGCGCGCTGCCGCGGGCGTGGAGGAAGAACACTTCGATCTCCCCGACGGCGCCACCGTCGCCTCGGCGCTGGCGGCCATCCTCGCAGTGGAACGCCCGGAGCCGCCGGCGGGAACACCGCCGCTCGCCCGCATCCTCTCCAGGTCCAGCTTCCTGCTCAACGAGGTGGCGGTGCGGCATCACTCAGTCGCACTGAAGACGGACGACGTCGTGGATGTCTTGCCGCCGTTCGCCGGCGGCTGAGCACCTGTCCGGCAGCGGGCGACCTAACTCAGGCGCGGACTGCGCCGCCCTCGGGGAGCCGCCGGCAGACCGACCTCATGAAGGGGGTGAACTCGGCAGCCTGGCCGAGCCGGAGCCCGGCGGCGTGCGTCAGCACGCCGTCGTCCACCCGAAAAGTGTGCCGGGAGGTGCCCCGGTCGCTGCGCCGCTCCATGGTGAGGGTGCCGTCCAGCCAGCTGGCACGCGCGGGGGCTTCCGGGGGCAGGCCCATGCTGTTGACGTGGTACCAGAGGGTGTCCGGATGGTCGGGGTCAATGGTGAAGACGCCGTGGCCCTCGGAGCGGGTGCCGTCGGCCTCCGTGTGCCGGTAGCTGTGGGTGACGGCCAGCCCGGCGGCTGCCCGGGCGAACGTCAGCTCGACGTCGGCAGCACGCGCCGGGCCCCAGGGAGTGGCCTCCCAGTGCGTGGTTCCGGTCCAATGGCCCAGGAACGCCTCAAGCGCCTCGTGTGCGCTGCCCGCCAGTGGCCGGTCCATGGTTCCTCCCGAGTGACCCCGCCCCCATCATCACGCGGGGCACCGGCCGTGTAAAGGTGCGCCGGCCGGCCACAGGCGGCGCCGGCGGCCTCAAAGGCACGGGGGAACCTCAGAGCCCGAAGGTCTCGGTTTCCTCGAACGGGCCGACCACCGTCACGGTCCGCGGTGCGGCCGCAAGCTCGCGGGCCAGTTCCTGGACCTCGGCCGAGGTCACGGCCTTGATCAGCCGCAGCGTCTCGTCGATGTCCTGATACTCGCCGGAGACCAGCTCCGCGCGGCCCAGCCTGGACATCCGGGACCCCGTGTCCTCAAGCGCCAGCACGATTCCGCCGCAGAGCTGTCCGACAGCCTTGCGGAGCTCGTCGTCGGAAATGCCGCCCTCGGCCAGCTTGTCCAGTTCCGCGCCGAGGAGGTCAACCACCTGCCGGACTTTCGACGGCGTGCAGCCGGCGTACATGCCGAAATAGCCGGCATCGGCGTAGGAGGAGGCGAAGGAGTAGGTCGAGTAGACGAGACCGCGCTTCTCGCGGACCTCCTGGAACAGCCGCGAGGACATGCCCCCGCCGAGGACCGCGTTGAGCACGCTCATGACGAAGCGGCGGTCATCTGTAGCGACCAGCGAAGGGCAACCCATGATGATGTTGGCCTGTTCCACCGGCCGCTTGACCACGTGCAGTCCGGCCGTGCCTGTGATGTCGGCACGTTCGGTGGGGCGGCGCTGCACCGGCGTCGCGGCCGGTTCCAGGCTCCAGCCGGCCGCGTGGAGGGCGTCCACCACGAGGGAGCAGACGACGTCGTGGTCCAGTCCGCCGGCGGCGGTGATGACGAGCTCATCCGGCCGGTAGTAGCGGCGGTAGTGGTCCCAGACGGAGTCCCGGGCGACAGCGCGGATGGCATCCGGCGTCCCGCCGATCGGACGTCCCAGCGGGTGGGTGCCCAGCACTGCGGCAACGAAGTGCTCATGCGCGACGTCGGTGGGATCGTCGCTGTCCATCGCGATCTCCTCGAGGATGACATCGCGCTCCTGCTCCATCTCCTGCGGATCCAGGACGGCGCCGGTGATCATGTCCGCGATGACGTCGATCGCCATCGGCAGGTCGGTGTCGAGCACGCGGGCGAAGTAGCAGGTGCTTTCCTTCGCGGTGGCGGCGTTGGATTCCCCGCCGACCTCGTCGAAGGCCGAGGCGATCTCCAAAGCCGTGCGGCGCTTCGTGCCCTTGAACAAGAGGTGCTCCAGGAAATGCGTGGAGCCGTGCTGGCCGGGGGCCTCGTCGCGGGAGCCGACTCCGACCCAGAAGCCGATGGTTGCCGACCGCTGGCCGGGCATCGCCTCGGTCAGCACACGGACGCCGCCGGGCAGCACCGAGCGGCGCACCACCGGACCGCCGTCGGCGCCGTGGATCAGGGTGTCAGCGTGCTGGTTCTGCTCTAGCGGCAGGGGGACGACAGTCATCAAGGCCTTTCAGGGAAAACGTGCCAAATCTGCCTGCAATCGTACCAGCGGGTTAATGCCAGCGGGGCCGGTGGAGTGATCCACCGGCCCCGCTGCTTGGTTCAGGAAACGCTACTTTGCGGACTCCACGGAGACCTCAGCGTTGTCGGCGTCCCCGGAGCCTGCCTCGTCAGCCACGACGGGCGACAGGGAGAGCTTGCCGCGGTCATCGATCTTGGTGATTTCCACCTGGATCTTCTGGCCCACGGAGACGACGTCCTCGACGTTGTCAACGCGCTTGCCGCCGGCGATCTTGCGCAGCTCGGAGATGTGCAGCAGACCGTCCTTGCCCGGGGTCAGGGAAACAAAGGCGCCGAAGGTCGTGGTCTTGACGACCGTGCCCAGGTAGCGCTCGCCGATTTCCGGGATCTGCGGGTTGGCGATGGCGTTGATCGCGGACCGTGCTGCGTCGGCAGACGGGCCGTTCGTGGCGCCAATGTAGACAGTGCCGTCGTCCTCGATCGAGATGTCGGCTCCGGTGTCTTCCTGGATCTGGTTGATCATCTTGCCCTTCGGGCCGATGACCTCGCCGATCTTGTCTACCGGGATCTTGACCGCGATGACGCGCGGCGCGAACTCGGAGAGCTCGTCCGGGGTGTCGATCGCGGAGTTCAAGACATCCAGGATGTGCAGGCGGGCTTCGCGGGCCTGCTTCAGGGCGGCTGCCAGGACCGAGGCGGGGATGCCGTCGAGCTTGGTGTCCAGCTGGATGGCCGTGACGAACTCGGCGGTACCGGCAACCTTGAAGTCCATGTCGCCGAAGGCATCTTCGGCGCCGAGGATGTCGGTCAGCGCGGCGTAGCGGGTCTGGCCGTCAACCTGGTCGGAGACCAGGCCCATGGCGATACCGGCAACGGCGGCCTTCAGCGGCACACCTGCATTGAGCAGGGACAGCGTGGAGGCGCAGACGGAACCCATCGACGTCGAACCGTTGGAGCTGAGAGCCTCAGACACCTGGCGGATGGCGTAGGGGAATTCCTCGCGGGAGGGCAGCACCGGCATGATGGCGCGCTCTGCGAGGGCACCGTGGCCGATTTCGCGGCGCTTCGGGGAACCGACGCGGCCGGTCTCGCCCGTGGAGTACGGCGGGAAGTTGTAGTTGTGCATGTAGCGCTTGCGCGTCACGGGAGACAGCGAGTCGATCTGCTGTTCCATCTTGAGCATGTTCAGCGTGGTGACACCCATGATCTGGGTTTCGCCGCGCTCGAAGATGGCCGAGCCGTGGACGCGGGGCAGGACCTCAACCTCGGCGGTGAGCTGGCGGATGTCCGTCAGGCCGCGGCCGTCGATGCGTATCTGGTCCGTGAGGATGCGCTGGCGCACGACGTGCTTGGTGACGGAGCGGAAGGCTGCGGACAGCTCCTTCTCGCGGCCTTCGAACTGGCCGGCCAGGGAGGAGGTGACCTCGTCCTTGAGCTCGTCGGACGCGGTGTCACGTTCCTGCTTGTCGGCGATCTGGAAGACAGCGGCCAGCTTCTCGGCGGCAGCGGACTCGACAGCGGCGTAGACGTCGTCCTGGTAGTCCAGGAAGACCGGGAACTCGACGGTCGGCTTGGCTGCGCGGGCGGCCAGGTCGGACTGGGCTTCGCAAAGGGCCTTGATGAACGGCTTGGCAGCCTCGAGGCCTTCGGAGACAACTTCTTCGGTCGGGGCGGTGGCACCCTGTTCCTTGATGAGGTTCCAGGAGTTGTCGGTGGCTTCGGCTTCAACCATCATGATGGCGACGTCGTCGTTCTTGACGCGGCCGGCAACGACCATGTTGAAGACGGCGTTCTCGAGCTGGGAGTGCTTCGGGAACGCAACCCACTGCGAACCGTGCTCGTCGGCGACGAGGGCAACGCGGACGCCGCCGATCGGGCCGGAGAACGGCAGGCCGGAGAGCTGGGTGGACATCGAGGACGCGTTGATCGCGACGACGTCGTAGAGCTCGTCCGGGTTGATGGAGAGCACGGTGACGACGATCTGGACCTCGTTGCGCAGGCCCTTGACGAAGGCGGGGCGCAGCGGGCGGTCCATCAGGCGGCAGGCCAGGATGGCTTCCGTGGAGGGACGGCCTTCGCGGCGGAAGAATGAGCCCGGGATGCGGCCGGCGGCGTACATGCGCTCTTCGACGTCGACGGTCAGCGGGAAGAAGTCGAAACCTTCACGCGGGTGCTTGCCGGCGGTGGTGGCGGACAGCAGCGCGGTCTCTTCGTCGATGTAGACCATTGCTGCGCCGGCTGCCTGCTTGGCAAGGCGGCCGGTTTCAAAGCGGATTACACGCTTGCCGAAGCGGCCATTGTCAATGACTGCTTCTGAGAACTGGATTTCGGGACCCTCCATAGAGAGTCACCTCCGTTTCATGGTTCACGGAGCCCAGCCGCATCAACCCAGTCCAGCATCTGTCGACTGGACTGCACTGCACCCGGTCATCGATCGAGACCCACGGGCTAAGGCTTCACTCTTTGAAGCCGTTCCCGGAAGTCACTACCGAAGACCGCGAATGCGTGATGCGGTTGATCCTCCTGTTGAGTTTTTGTTTGAAGAAGGCGGCCCTTTCCGTTCCGGAAGGGCCGCCCCTTAAAGCTGACTAGCGGCGCAGGCCGAGACGCTCGATGAGCTTACGGTAGCGGGTGATGTCAGTGTTCTTGAGGTAGGTCAGCATGCGCTTGCGACGACCGACCATGGCCAGCAGACCGCGCTGGGTGTGGTAATCGTGCTTGTGCACCTTCATGTGCTCAGTGAGATCCTTGATCCGCTGAGTCAGGACTGCAACCTGGACCTCCGGCGAACCGGTGTCGCCCTCGGACGTTGCGAAATCCTGAATGATGGACGTCTTTACAGCGGCTTCAAGTGCCACAATAACTCCTAGAGATGTGCCGTGAGGCCCGAATCAGTAACTCACTGCCGGGGGTGCTGCGCCGGAGATCCTCCTCCGAAGAGAGGGTTGCCCGTACACAACAAGAGCCAGCCGCCACGGACTGCAGCCGGATCCAACGTTTAGTTTACCGGCTTGCCGCCAATGTTGTCGAAACCGCCGGCCGCATCGCCCTCCAGCCGTTCCCGGATGGCTGCGACGCCGCGGTACAGCTCGGTGAAGGACGTGCTCAGCGGCGACAGCCCGATCCGGATGCCCTGCGGCGCCCTGAAATCGGGGATGACGTCCTGCTCCCACAGGGCTGCGGTCATTTCCCGGAAGGCGGGGTGGTCCACAGTGATGTGGCTGCCACGCAGTTCGGGGTCCCGCGGCGTCCCGAGGGTGACGCCCGCCGGGGCGAGCCACGCGTCGTGCAGCTCGACGGCGAACGCCGTCAGCAGCCGCGACTTCTCCCGGACCGCGGGCATGCCGGTTTCTTCCAGCAGGTCCAGGGTGCCGCGCATGGCGAGCATGCCGAAGATCGCCGGGGTTCCGCTCAGGAAGCCGCGGATACCGGACGCCGGTTCGTAGCCCGGGCCCATCTCGAAGGCGCCCTTGCGGCCCATCCAGCCCCAGATCGGCTGCTGCAGCCCGGGCAGGTGCCGGGCGTTGACGTAGGCGAACGCGGGCGAGCCCGGTCCCCCATTGAGGTACTTGTAGGTGCAGCCGGCGGCGAAGTCGGCGTCCGCCGCGTCCAGGGCGATCTCCACGGAACCGGCGGAGTGGCACAGGTCCCACACGACGAGCGCTCCGGCGTCGTGCACGGCGGCAGTGATCCCGGGCAGGTCGGCGAGGAAGCCGGAGCGGTAGGCGATCTGGCTCAGGACCACGACGGCGGTGGCGGCCCCGGTGGCGGCCCGCACCTGCTCGACGGTCACGCCGGAGGCGGGATCGGCGTCGATCCAGCGCAGCGTCAGGTTCTCCTCGCGGGCGATGCCCTCGATGAGGTAGCGGTCCGTGGGGAAATTGTCCGTGTCCAGCACGATTTCGGTGCGGGCCGGGTCCGTGACGGCGGCCAGCGCGGCCCGGATCAGCTTGTAAAGGACCACCGTGGTGGAGTCGGCGATGATGGTCTGCCCCGGGGCGGCGCCGAGGACAGCACGGCCCAGCTGGTCACCGATGGCCTGCGGCAGTTCCAGCCATTCCTCGTCCCAGCCGCGGATCAGCCGGCCGCCCCAGCTCTCCTGGATGAAGGTACCTACGTCCGTGACCGTGCGCTTGAGCGGGCGGCCCAGGGAGTTGCCATCAAGGTAGGACAGCGCCGTGTCGGTGCCGATGAAGTGATTGCGGTACGCGGCGAGGGGGTCGGCGGCGTCGAGGTCCTGGGCCTGCTGCCACAGGAGGTCCGTTGCCAGGGTGCCGGCGCCGATGCTCACTGGCCGATCTCCGTGCGCACGGCGAAGAGCTCGGGGAAGAACGTCAGCTCGAGGGCCTTTTGCAGGAACGCTGCGCCGCTGGAACCGCCGGTGCCGGACTTCATGCCGATGGTGCGCTGGACCGTCCGCAGGTGCCGGAAGCGCCAAAGCTGGAAATTGTCTTCAAGGTCCACGAGTTCCTCGCAGGCCTCGTAGGCGCCCCAGTTGTCGGCGGCGTTTTCATAGATGTACTTGAACACCGGGACGAGCTCGGCGCAGAACTCGTGCGCCTTGGACACGTCGCGTTCCAGCAGGGAGGTGGGGATGTCGAAGCCCTGGCGGTTGAGGTAGGCCAGGAAGTCGTCGTAGATGCTCGGCGCTTCGAGGAGCTGGCTCAGCATCCCGTGGGCCTCGGGATCGGATTCGAACACCGGCAGCATCTTGGCGTTTTTGTTGCCCAGGAGGAACTCGACCGCGCGGTACTGGCTGGACTGGAACCCGGACGAGTTGCCCAGGAAGCCGCGGAACTGGGAGTACTCGGTGGGGGTGAGCGTGGCCAGCACGGACCACTGCTCGGTGAGCGTCTTCTGGATGTGCTTGACCCGGGCGATTGCCTTCAGGGCCGAGCCCAGGTCGTCGGAGCGCAGCCAGGCCGCGGCGCTCCGGAGCTCGTGCAGCACCAGCTTCAGCCACAGCTCCGTGGTCTGGTGCTGGATGATGAACAGCATTTCGTCGTGGTGCTCGGGCGTGCTGACGGGCTGCTGTGCGCTGAGGAGCGTGGGCAACTGCAGGTAGGACGCATAGCTCATCCGGGAACTGAAGTCGCGGACAATCTCCCTGTCCAGCTCCCTCGTGTTTTTCTCAATGGTCACGTCTCTTGCCTTCCTTGCCAAGTGGCTGTGAATTAGCGCGCGGACCGGCCGGTGTCGGCGGCCCGGTGCCCGGAACCGGGCCGGAAATCAGTGCGCAAACAGGATGTCGTGCGCCTGGACGACGTCCAGGCGCATCTGGTCTACCAATGCTTCAGGGCCACGGTACGCCACCATGCCGCGCAGCCTCGAGACAAACTCCACCACTACTGTCTGGCCGTACAGATCGAAGTCATCCGGGGATTCTTCCGGACGGTCGATCACATGGGCCTCCACTTGGCGGCTGACGCCGTCGAACGTGGGGTTGGACCCGACGGAGATGGCGGCGGGCCAGCGGGTGCCGGCCTGGTCCACGAGCCAGCCTGCGTAGATGCCGTCCGCGGGAATGTAACCGCTCGCCGCGGACGAAAGGTTGGCGGTGGGGAAGCCCAGGTCGCGGCCGCGGGCGGCGCCGTGCACGACTTCGCCGCGCATCCGATGCGGGCGGCCCAGGACGGCGGCGGCGGTGGCGACGTCGCCCGCCCGCAAAGCCTCGCGCACCCAGGTGGACGAGCAGCGGCGGTCAGGGCCGGCGTCGTCGTGGATGGGGAAGCCCTCGGACCCGAACTCGCTGATGACCAGGACTTCGAAGCCGAGCTTCTCCCCCAGGTCCTTCATCGTGGACAGGTCGCCGGAATTGCCGCGCCCGAAGCGGGCGTCGTGGCCGATCACCACATGGCTGGCTTTGAGGCTGCCGACCAGGACCGTGGCGACGAACTCCTCCGGGGTGAGGCTGGCGAGTTCCAGGGAGTACTTCATCACCAGAACGGCGTCGAGTCCGAGCTCGCCGAGGGCCACGAGTTTGTCCTCCAGCCCCATGATCAGTTCAGGGGCGGATTCCGGGCGGTGGACCTGCGCGGGGTGGGGGTCGAAGGTGATCGCGACGGCGCGGGCGTGGTTCTGGCGGGCCGTGCGGATGAGCTGCGAGAGCACCTGCTGGTGCCCGCGGTGCACGCCGTCGAAGTTGCCGAATGTGACAACGGAAGGACCAAAGTCCGCCGGGACTTCGGACGGATCGTTCCAGATGTGGACCATCAACCTCGCCTTTTGCTACCTGCCATGAGCTCTCCCGGAGCAGCGGTGGCGGCTCCGGAACTCTCTTAGATTACCTGCAAACACCTGCGGTCCCCGACGGCCGGGGCCTGCCGCCCGGTCTCTGTTGCGCGCGCTGGTAGGGTCATTCCATCGATGCCGGACACCGGCCACGCGCAATGTTGGGGGACATTATCTTGGGACACATCCGCATTTCACAACGCCTGGCCGCTGCCTGCCTGGTTCTCGCGGCGGGAGTGCCATTGAGCGGTTGCGGCGGCCAGGCAGCCGCAGCGACGGTTACCGCGGGGGCCTCGGGTACCGCATCGCCGGGGCCGGCTTCCGCGCCGGCCACTGTCGTCGGCGGCTATGAGGGCTGGTGGAACGCCACGCCCGCTTCGGGCGACACGGCGGGGCTGCCCCAGGAAAACGTGGCGGTCAACACCCGGACGAACACCGTGGTGGATGCCTTCAACCGGAAAATCAACGAGGCCGGCCGCCCGACGCAGCTCGCCGATGTTCCGTACACGGTTGTCCCTGATCCCGCATGGCCGGCGGATTCCGTGATCATCATCGACACCGCGACGAACAAGGTCATCGAGAGCTTCCGCGTGGACGTCAACGGGAATCCCCTGCGCTAGCCTGCTTCGGCTCCCCGGCCGCGATTGTCAGTCACGGAGCGAGCCAAGCGGTGAATACGCCAGTGCAACAGGGCCGCGGCCAGGATCAGCGGGAGGTGGATCGCCGGCAGGTTCCGCGCGAACGACTTCGGCAGGTAGATGTCCGTCACCGAGCCCGTGCTGTCACCGAGGCCCCTGGCCACTGCGGTCAGCGGGCAATGGAATCCGTTGGCCGCGAACACCAGCGTCTCGCCCGCAACGACGCCGGCAGCAAGTCCGGTCCGTCGGTCGCTGCGGCCCCGGACTCCGGTGTACAGGACGTAGACCATGCAGGCCTCGATCGTGAACCAGGCGGCCGTGTGAAACGACTTCACGGCGCGAAGCAGAATTGGGCGCTCGGTCATGGCGTCCACAGTAGGCGAAGCCTGCCGCAGCGGGTTCAGAGGCTTTTGGCCCGTCCGGTGCCCGGCGTCAGCCCGGCGTCAGCTCGGCGTCAGCTGGCGTTATATGGCGCCCGCCCGTCCCAGTGCCCAGGGGCTGGACCGTACCGCCGCCTGCGGTTATTTTCAGTAGGTGCGCAAGCTGATGGTGTCTGCCGTGGTCGGGCTGCTGGTGTGCGTCCTGACGACGGCCTGCGGCTTGCTGCCTGGACCGCGATCCGAAGCGTGCGTCGACTGGATCCACTTTGAGACACCCCAGGACCAGTTCAAAGAAGCCTCACTGGTGGTCGTGGCGACCCCCGTAGGCGTGGACGGCGAAACCAGCATCTACGGGTATCAGGCCCAAATCCATCTCGTGGACGTCGAGTCGGTCTACAAGGGCAATCCGGAACCCGGGCCGCTCCGCATCGCGTCGATGCCTTTGACCTGCACCGGGGGCATTTCCTATCCGGAGGGCGACCCTTTGGACGGACATCAGCGGATGCTCATCTATGCCAACGGGCAGAACGGCTACTGGTTCACCATGACGCCAGCCCAGGGCGCTGTTCCCTTTGAGCAGGGCGCGAAGCTCCCGTTCCGCACAGGCTAAGCCGCCCAACAGTCTAAGCTGCGCGCCATCATTCCAAGCGGAAGTAGCGGTTCCTCCGTGGCACCTGGCGTGGGTCCACGTGCAGCGGCGGGATGAACCACGGAACTCCGTTTCGCATCTGGATAGTCCACTGTTCCTTGTGGATCAGGTGATGGTGATGGGAGCAGAGAAGAGTCCCGTTGCCCGCCCCCGTCGTCCCGCCGCGGGACCAGTAGTTGATGTGGTGGGCCTCGCACCACGGCGCAGGCATGGTGCACTGCGGAAAAGCGCATCCCTGGTCCCGCGCTGTGATGGCCTTGCGGATATGCGGTGGGAACACCCTCGAGGCGCGGCCGATATCCAGGACCCGGCCCTCCCCACCGAGAAGAACGGGAATGACATCCGCATCACAGGCGATTTTCCGGACGGTTGAGGCGGCAACCGGGCCCGTGAACATCAGGGTCCCGGTGTTGGACGCGCCGACGGTAACCCCGTTGCCGAGTCCTCCGAGCCGCGCGAAGAGATCCCGGTGGTCGATGGTGGCCATGACCTGCGGGCGGAGTCCGCCCGCAGCGGGCAGCCCGCCCGCGGCAAGGGCTACCTTGCAGGCACCGACCAGGCCGTCAAGGAGTCTTTGCGGCCGGGACCGCTTGTCGAGCATTTCCGCAGCGGCTTCGCTGTCGCGCGTGGCATCCGCGCTGTAGCTGCCGTTCGCGGGGCCAGGCTGAGAACCCGCTGCAGGGCCCGTGCGCGGATTGGTGCCAATGTTCATCACGGTGGCCAGCTGCTCGAACTGGTCCGTCGTGGCGAAGATTTCCACATGCTGCAGGCCTCGCCGGGGCCGCCGGACGAAGGCGCCCTGGCGCCGGCGCAGTTCTGCCTCATCAGGTTCGGCGCCATCCTGGTCCAGGGCATCGCTCCAGCGGCGGGCGATCCGGGTGAGGAAGTCTTGGTCGTTCTCTGCAGCCGTAACGGTCAGTGCGTGCTCCATGCGGGCCGCCGTTTCCGGCGGACATACACTGCGGACCCGGTCCAATGCCAGCGTGATGATCGTCGCGGCCCGCGAGGCAACCGTTCCTGCAGCCACTGCTGCGGCGAGCTCTTCCCGAACCTCGGGCAGCAACTGGCCCGCGATGCCGGTGCGGGGCAGCACGTCGGCGGCGAGGGATAACCGGCGACGTGCCTCCGAAACACTGATCCCCAGCCGTGCCCGCAGGAACTCGGCGGGGCTCCGGTACCCATCGTCCAGACACTCCGACACCGCTCCGGGCCCGTCCGCCGGGGCCGGCGGAATGGCTTCGTCTGTGTTCCAACCGGTTAGCCATCCTGCTGGCGCGCCGGGTCCGGCTCCGCTCCCAGCCTGCAGTGCCGCTGCCCGGCTCCGGGTGCGGTCGACTGCCCCGGCCGCAACGAGCTGCAGGTAGTCGACCATGCGGGACAGCTGCTCCGCGCGGTCGGCGAAGTCCGATGCTTCTTTCACTCCATACAGCGCGGTATCAGTCATTGCCGTCCGGGTTGCAGAGCGCAGCAGTGCAAGCGCCCTATCCAGAGCACAGTCCACCTCATCCATCACGTGTGGAACGGGCGTCGGCCGGGGCATTCCAGGAAGGATCCCAGCGCCAGGCCGGGTGGCCTGTACCGGGACGAAATCTTCGTTGGATTCCATGCCTCCACACTAGCGAGGGGCCATGACAGTAATGATGGAATTGGCTCTGTTGCGGTGTGGCTCTGGCTATGTGCTCTGATGGAACCAATCATGGTCGTGCGTCTGAGGGAGTTCGAAAATTGTTAGCAGAGTCGGTCTGCCTGGCCCGGGATGGTTTTGCGTTGGCTGTGCAGACAGGCGGCGTCACCGGTGCGCCGGCCGTTGTTCTGTTGCAGGGACAAGCGAACTCCCATGTCTGGTGGGATGGGCTTCGTGAGAGCTTTGAGTCTGAATTCCTGACTGTCACGATGGATTACCGGGGAACCGGAGCCAGTCGCGGAACTGCTGCTTCCTGGACAACGGCGAGTTTGGCAGCCGACGTTGCAGATGTTTTGGATGGTGCCGGGATACCTAGTGCGTTCGTATATGGGACGTCGATGGGTGGACGCGTGGCACAGATGCTGGCGGCACATTTCCCGGATCGCGTGAGAGCCCTGGTCTTGGCGTGCACGTCCCCTGGTGGGCCCAGCGCTATCGGTCGTTCCCGGGAGGTCAGCCAGGCGCTTGCCCGGGCCACCGAGACAGAGCGGCTGAGTATTTTGCATGACCTGTTCTACACGCCGGCCTGGCCGTATTCTCCGCAGAACAGTTCCCTGCTGGGTGACGCCACGATGAGTCAGCAGGAGTTGGCGGCGCACCGCAGAGCAAGTAAGCAGCACAACGCCTGGGATCTATTGCCGTCGATTACTGTGCCGACACTGGTCCTGCATGGGGAGGATGACCTGATGACTCCGGCAGGGAACGCCCGGCTAATCGCTGACCGGATTCCAGGTGCACAGCTGCATGTTTATCCCCGAAGCAGGCATGGATTCTTCGAGGAACTCTCGGCCCAGGTCACCCCCGCAGTGATCGATTTCTTCAAGGAATCTTCCACGGACATGTCCGCAACCTCGCGCGCCGGGTCACATTTCGGCCCTCGCTAGCACGGTGCGTGGGAAACTGAGGGCATGGACAGCACCGTTGCCCCGACATCCAGCCCGGCTGGCCCCCAGGCCGCGAGGTCCGGCGAAGCTCCGGCAGGACCCTTCTCGGGCGAGCCACGCAGGCCTTTCGGACCCCGTGATCCCGGCGACGCCTGGGTCGAGGGCGACCGCGGCCGGTTCTGGGGACGGTTTGGTTCGGCTGGCCTCCTCGTCCACGACGCCGCCAAAGGCGTCCTCCTCCAGCACCGCGCCCTCTGGAGCGACCAGGGCGGAACCTGGGGCCTCCCCGGCGGGGCGCTGCATCAGGGCGAAGAGCCGGTCAATGGGGCGCTCCGGGAGGCCCGCGAAGAAGCGGCCGTTCCGCCGGAGAACGTGCGCGTCCTGTTCACCTCTGTGTTCGACGTCGGCTACTGGCATTACACCACTGTGGCCGCTGAAGCCGTCGAACCGTTTGATCCTGCCATCAGCGATCCGGAGAGCCTCGAACTCGCGTGGATCCCGCTTGAGCGGGTCACCGAGAAGAAGCTGCATCCCGGCTTCGCCGCGGCGTGGCCGGAGCTGCGCCGCCGGCTTGCCAGTCATCAGGAACCAGGCAGCTGAACCTCCCGACAGGAGCCGGGCCAGGCCCGTCGAACGTTGCCGCCGCTACGGCGCGGGGCCGCTACGACGCGTGGCCGCTTGCGGCGACGCCGCCTAGCCCTGCCGGGCCGCAGGCCGGCGGCGGTACAGCCAGATAAGCCCCAGGATGGGCAGCAGGAGCGGAACGAAGCCGTAGCCGCGGCCAAACAGGGACCAGACGGTCTCGTGCGGGAAGTTCACCGAGTCAAACAGGCTCAGCGCCCCCACCACCAGCACGCCGATCAGCTCCACCAGCACGGCGGTCACGGAGACTTTGAACCAGGTCCGGCCGGCCTTGGCGAGCGACACTGTGGCGACGATATACACGACGGCGGCAAAGGCCGACAGCAGGTACGCCAAGGGCGCCTCGGAGAACTTGGTCAAGATCTGGTAGCCCGCCCGGGCCGTGGCCGAAATTGCGAACACGGCGTACACGGCGATCAGCAACCGGCCGGGGCCGGTGTTGCGCGTGTCGGTCGACGCCGGACCGGCGGTCGCGGGGCCCGCCGCGGCGTTCGTACCGGTGTCCTGCGAGGGTTTTGCGCTCACGTTCTCTGCCTCTTCCATGTCAGTACCAGATCTGGTTCATGCGGGCGGCCATCACCAGGGCGGTGACGCCGACTGCAGCCAGGACAAAATTGCTCCAGCGGGTGCGCTCCAGGATGGACCAGTACACGGCGCCGACCGGGAGCATCAGGGCCGTCAGCATGTAACCCCAGAACTCCCACGGCTCCCCCGCGATCCGCTCCCCGCCGACAACCCGGACGATCGAACCGACCAGGTACACCAGAAGGGACAGCTCGACGGCGGCCACCGACAAGATGGTCGCGTCGTTGGGTGCCTTCTTCAGGATGCCGGCCGCGGCGCACACGACGGTCGAGAGCAGCCCGACCACCAGGATGATGTAGAAATAGGCGTCCAAGACTAGTCGGCCTGCTGTTCCGGGAGCTGTTCCGCGGCGGCCGCCTTGGCACGCTTCTCGTTATCCGGTGCGAAGACCAGGACGGGCTTGGCATAGCTTCCCTTGTCCGCCAGCAGCGCCACGAGCGTGCCGTCCGGCGCGAAGGCGGCGGCGGGCTTATCCGCCGTCGCAGCGTCGGGGGTGCCGGCGGCGGCCCCGGCGGCAATCCTGCGGCCGAACGAGATCTCGGTGGTTTCCTCATCGCTGAGTTCGCGGTTCGGCATCAGCGCCCGGGCGGCCTGGGACATTTCCAGGACATCCAGCTCGTCAGCCAGCTGCTCCAGGGTGTGCGCCTGGTCAAGAGTGTACGGACCCACTTGGGTCCTGCGCAGCGCCGTCAGGTGGCCGCCGACGCCGAGGGCATTGCCCAGGTCACGGGCCAGGGCCCGGATGTACGTACCGGACGAGCACTCAACCGTCACGTCCACCTCCAGCGCCTCGCCGCCGCGCACCCGGCGGACCTCATGGACTTCGAAGCGGTGGATCGTGACGGGACGGGCGGCAAGCTTGACCTCTTCGCCGGACCGGACGCGCGCGTAGGCGCGTTCGCCGTTGACCTTGATGGCGCTGACGCTGCTCGGTACCTGTTCGATCTCCCCCGTAAGGGCGGCGACGCCGGCACGGACGGCTTCCTCGGTAACGGCGGCCGCGCTGTGGGTGGCAGTGACCTCGCCCTCGGCGTCGTCCGTCACGGTCGACTCACCGAGGCGGATGGTGGCGGTGTAGGTCTTGGACGTCCCGACGATGTACGTCAGGAGGCGGGTGGCCTTGTTGATGCCTACCACCAGCACACCGGTGGCCATCGGGTCCAGGGTCCCGGCGTGGCCGACCTTTCGGGTACCGGCGAGCCGCCGCATCCGTCCAACCACATCGTGGCTGGTCCAGCCTTGCGGCTTGTCCACTATTACCAGTCCAGAAAGCACGCTCCCCAGTATATCTGCGCGGGACCGGCCCCCGGTGACGGTGCCCCAACCCCCGGTTCCGGGGACCCGCTCCCCGCCGCCGGGGGCACGGCGGCGGTTAGGATGGCAGACATGCCCGAGCTAGCCGCACATGTCCGTGACGTCCCGATCAACCAGATCCGCGAGATCACCGAAGCCGCCTGGGGCACGCCCGGCGCGATCGTGCTGAGCATCGGGGAGCCAGGTTTCCCAGTCCCCCGGCATATCCTCGACGCCGGGATGGCCTGCCTGGACCGCGACGAGACCAACTACACGCCCAACGCCGGCATCCCCGCCCTCCGCGAGGCCTTTGCCGCCCGGTTCCGCGAGCACAACGCGACGCCGGTCGGCGCGGACCGGGTGTACGTCGTCGACGGCGCCCAGCAGGGCTTGCACTTCGCGATGAGCCTGCTGCTCTCCCCCGGCGACGAAATCCTCATTCCCAACCCGGGATACCCAACCTTCGCGATGACGAGCAGCCTCCTGCACGCCGTCCCTGTGGAGTACCCGCTCTACCCGGAGCATGACTTCCAGCCCCGGATCGAGGACATCGAGGCACTCGTCACGCCACGGACCAAGGTGCTGATCCTCAATTCGCCGTCCAACCCGCTGGGCGCCGTCCTGGGCGGGGAACTCACCCGACGCCTGGTCGGGCTCGCCCAACGTCACGATCTGTGGATCATCTCGGACGAATGCTACGAGGCGTTCACCTATGACGTCCCGCATGTCAGCCCGGCCCGGTTCGACAGCACCGTCCCGGGCGAGGCCCGTGTGTTCACCTCACTGACCCTCTCCAAGACCTACGGGCTGACGGGACTGCGCATCGGCGCGCTGATCTGCCCGCCGGGGCTGGAGCAAAAGATGAACAATGTGATGGAGTCGATCGTTTCCTGCGTCGCCTCGCCGTCGCAGTATGCGGCGCTGGCCGCGCTGACAGGTCCGCAGGACTATGTCAGCCATGCCCACGCCCACTACCGGACGAACCGGGATGCAGCGTCCGAAGTGCTGCGGTCCCGCGGAATTCCGTACCTGACAGCGCAGGGGGCGTTCTACCTGTGGGCCGATGTTTCCCATGTCACCGGCGGCGACGTCCGTGCCTGGACCCGGCGTTTCCTGGCGGACTCGGGGGTGTCCTTCGCCCCGGGCACGGCGTTCGGCTCCATTGGCGAAGGGTGGATCCGGATTGCCCTCTGCGGGAGCCAGGCCGAACTCGTTGAGGGCCTCGGCCGCCTTCCCGCAAGGCAGGCCTGACGGGCCATCCCCCTGTGGAGTCCGCCTGACGGGTCCATAGCCCCTACCGTCGCAACGTGGCAGCGCCTAGCCTGAATCCAGGGCGCTTTCCGCCCGCATCGTTCTTGGGAGCGAGTTCCGTCGGGGAGGTACGCATGTGGTGGCAGGACCTGCTGTGGGGTATCTGGAACGGGCTGACGGCTTGGATTGTGTTCATCGTGCACGTCTTTGGGCAGTGGCACGAGTTCCCGTTCTACAACACCGGCCGTGCCGGGAACTGGTACGACTTCGGTTTCCTGCTGGGGATGGGTTCGCCCCTGCTCGGCGGCCTGGGCGCCCGGGGACGGTCCAGGCGACGCTGACGCGGGTCAGAGGACGCGAAGCCCGCGGCGGTTCCCCCGGAGCATTTCCGCGAACCTCAAAGCATGATCTCTTCCTCCGGCGTCAATGCGGCCGCAGGCGCCTTGGTGAAGGACATCCTGACGATGAAGTGCCCTTCGGCGCAGTTCCGCGCAATGATCGCCCCCGCCTCCCCGGCCAGTTTGACTCCGAACTGGAGTTCCAGGTGCTCCGGGCCAAGCTCCTTCATCACCTCGGCGGCCGCGTTGGCCGCCGGCCTCACGGCGGAGAGTGCGTCTTCGAGCCGCCGCCCGGCGTCGAGGATCCCCTGTTCGTTACGGGACGGGCGCTCCACGCCGAAGCTGTTGTCCTCGACCTCCACCAGCACCGTCCCGGACCCGACTTCGTACCGCAATATCTCGGTCATTGCATTCTCCATTCCAGCGTGCTGCAGATCCGAAGCCTGCAGGCACGGACGGTCACGTGGGGTTGGCGGACAGCGCGCCATCGAGCCAGCTGCGGAGCGCAGCCGCGGGCGGCGCTCCGGCCTGGCGGGCCACCACCGAGCCGTTCCTGATGACGAGCAAGGTTGGAATGGCCTGGACATCAAAGCGGCGGGCGAGGCCCGGCGACTTGTCGACGTCGACCTTGACGAGCTTGACGTCTCCGGCCCGTTCCTGCGCCAGCTTGTCCAGAACCGGACTGACCATGCGGCACGGCCCGCACCACGCCGCCCAGAAGTCGATCAGCGCCGGCACCGCGGACTGCTCGGCCACAACCGGGAAGTCCGCGTCGCCGGCCTCCACAATCCAGGGCAGGTCCTGGCGGCAACTGCCGCAGCGCGGGTGGCCTGCGGCCGCCGCCGGAATCCGGTTGGTCTTCCCGCAATGGGGGCAGGTGATCAGGCTGGAGTCCACGGCCCACCGGCGTTTTCCCGCGTACGCACCGTCATGGTTCCATCGGACGCCAACATGCACGGGGAGCGTAGAGTCAAAGGTCCCGCGGCCGGAGGTGGGCAGGGGCACCGGCGTTCGCCGTACCGTCGACGTCGCCGTACCACCGAAAGATAATCTGCTTGATGCAAGAAAATGGCCGGCCCCTTTACGGGTTCCGGCCATTTCGGTGCGGTACTACTTGTTGCTGTCCTCGTCGATGTCGTTCTCGTCGGCGAGATCCAGGTCCTCTTCGTCGAAGTCGTCCTCGTCGAGCTCCACGTCCTCGGGAGTGTCGCTCTTGTAGGGGTCGGCCTCCCCGGCGTGCGTGGCACTGGCGGCCAGGGCGGCCACCTCGGCGTCGCGCTTCTTCGCTGCCCTGAGGAGTTCTTCAAGGTTGGAGGCATTGACCGGGATCTGGTCCGCGACGAACTGGAGGGTGGGGGTCAGCCGCACAGTGATGTTGCGGCCGACTTCCTGCCGGAGCACGCCCTTAGCCTTCTCCAGCCCCTTGGCAGCCTCGGCCTGGACCAACTGGTCGCCGAACACCGTGTAGTAGATGGTGGCGTGCTGCAGGTCATTGGTCACGCGGGCATCCGTAACCGTAATGCCCTCGAGCCGGGGATCCTTCACCCTCCGGCCCAGCGCCTCGGCAACAACAACCTTAATCCGCTGCGCCAACTTGGCAGCCCGTGCGGGATCAGCCATTTCCACTCCTAAAAATTTGGATGTACGACGGCGCCTGAACGGCCGCCGCACAATTGTTGGGTTTGTTGCCACGCGCCTAAGGCGAGTCTACGACGGACTCCCGTTGGATCCTTCCGGCGGCCCTTTGGAGCCGTGGAGGGGGCCCGGGAGTGGCATCGGGCCTGCCGGAGCTGGGTGGCCGGCGTCGTAAGACGTCGGCCGCCCAGCGCAGGGGCGGGGCCCCCTATACGGCGGAAAAGTGGGGGCCGCCGGAAGAATCCAACGGCCCCGCACCTGTACTACCGACTCACCCGAAGGTGAACCTTAGACGCGCGGCTTTTCGCGCATCTCGAAGGTCTCGATGATGTCACCTTCGGTGATGTCGTTGAACGAGCCAAGACCGATACCACACTCGAAGTCCGTGCGGACCTCGGTGGCGTCGTCCTTGAAGCGCTTGAGCGTCTCAACGGTGAGGTTGTCACCGATGATCTTGCCGTCGCGGGTGATGCGGGCCTTCGCGTTGCGCCGGATGACACCGGAGCGCACGATCGAGCCTGCAATGTTGCCGAACTTGGAGGAACGGAACACTTCGCGGACCTCGGCGGTGCCAAGCTGGACCTCTTCGTACTCCGGCTTGAGCATGCCCTTGAGGGCCATCTCGATGTCATCGATTGCTGCGTAGATGACGGAGTAGAAGCGCATGTCCACGCCTTCGCGGTCTGCCAGTTCGGCAACACGCTCGGCGGGCTTGACGTTGAAGCCGATGATGACGGCACTGTCGACCGTTGCCAGGTTGACGTCGTTCTGCGTGATCGCACCGACACCGCGGTGGATGATGCGCAGCTGGACGCCTTCGCCGACGTCGATCTTGAGCAGCGCGTCTTCGAGGGCTTCCACGGCACCGGACACGTCACCCTTGAGGATGAGGTTGAGGGTGTCGATCTTGCCTTCGGCGACTGCCTGGTCGAAGTCTTCCAGGCTGATGCGCTTGCGGCGCTTGGCCAGGGCGGCGTTGCGGTCGGCGGTTTCACGCTTCTCGGCGATCTGGCGGGCGGTGCGCTCGTCAGCAGTCACGAAGAAGGTGTCACCGGCGCGCGGCACGTTGGACAGACCCAGGACCTGCACGGGGCGGGACGGACCGGCCTCGGTCAGGACGCTGCCGTCGTCGTCGAACATCGCACGGACACGGCCGTGGGCCGTGCCTGCCACGATGGTGTCGCCGACGTGGAGGGTACCGGACTGAACCAGGACGGTGGCCACGGAACCGCGGCCCTTGTCGAGGTTGGCTTCAATCGCGATACCGCGGGCGTCCTTGTTCGGGTTGGCGCGCATGTCCAGGGCAGCGTCTGCGGTCAGCAGGACAGCCTCGAGCAGCTCGTCAATGTTGAGGTTCTGGCGGGCAGAGACCTCAACGAACATGGTGTCGCCACCGTACTCTTCCGGAACCAGTCCGTACTCGGTCAGCTGGCCGCGGACCTTGTCCGGGTTGGCGCCTTCCTTGTCGATCTTGTTCACGGCCACGACGATCGGCACGTTGGCCGCCTGGGCGTGGTTGAGGGCTTCAACGGTCTGGGGCATGACGCCGTCGTCCGCTGCGACCACGAGGATGGCGATGTCGGTGACCTTCGCACCACGGGCACGCATGGCGGTGAACGCCTCGTGGCCCGGAGTATCGATGAAGGTGATCTTGCGATCGATGCCCTCGTGCTCATGGGTGACCTGGTAGGCACCGATGTGCTGCGTGATGCCGCCGTGCTCGCCCGCCATAACGTCGGACTTGCGGATGGCATCGAGCAGGCGGGTCTTACCGTGGTCAACGTGACCCATGACGGTGACGACCGGAGGACGGGCCTCGAGGTCTTCGTCGCCTTCGGCTTCCAGTTCGGCCTCGAAGTCGATGTCGAAGCCGGAGAGCAGCTCGCGCTCCTCGTCCTCGGGCGAAACGACCTGGAGCTTGTAGCCAAGCTCCTCGCCCAGCAGGGCGAACGTCTCTTCATCCAGCGACTGCGTGGCGGTAGCCATTTCGCCGAGGTGGAAGAGAACGGTCACCAGCGCGGCGGGGTTCGCCTCGATCTTGTCGGCAAAGTCCGTGATGGACGAGCCGCGGCGAAGCCGGACTACGGTGTTGCCGTCGCCGCGGGGCACACTTACGCCACCCAGCGACGGAGCACTCATCTGCTCGAGTTCCTGGCGCTTGGCACGCTTCGACTTGCGCTGCTTGCCACGGCCTGCGCCGCCCTTACCGAAGGCACCCTGGGTGCCACCGCGACCGCGGCCACCCTTGCCGAAGCCACCGCCGGCCGGAGCGCCGCCACCGGCACCGGGAGCACCGGTACCTGGAGCGCCACCCGGACGGCCGGGACCACGGGCCCCGCCGCCGGGACGGCCTGCACCAGCCGGTGCGGGACGCTCGGTGCGGTTAGGCATCATGCCGGGAGTCGGACGGTTTCCGCCGGCTCCGGCCGGACGGCCAGCGCCTGCTGCGCCCGCCGGACGCGGAGCACCCGGGCGTGCACCCGGAGCGCCGCCGGTGCGGGGAGCACCGGGACGGGGACCGCCAGCGCCTGCTGCGGGACGGGGGCCGCCGGGGCGTTCGCCCTCGGTGCGGCTTCCACCCGGACGCGGCATGCCCTGGGAAGGAGCGAACGGGTTGTTACCCGGACGCGAAGGACGTTCGTTGTCGCCGCCGCGGCCCCGGGGCATGCCCTGGGACGTGGCGAACGGGTTGTTACCGGGACGGGGGCCGCCCGGACGCGGTGCCGAGCCGCCCTGGCGTGCCGGAGCAGCCGGGGCTTCAGCCTTGGGTGCCGGGCGTGCGCCGGGCTTGACGCCCGTCGAGGGGGCAGCCGGAGCCTGGGCTGCGGGAGCGGCAGCCGGAGCGGCCTCCTGTACAGCGGGTGCTGCGGCAACGGGAGCCGGAGCAGGAGCTTCAGCCTTGGGTACCGTAGCGGCCGGCGCTGCGGGCGCAGCCGGACCCGGCGCGGGCGCCGGCCGGGTCGCTGAAGGGCTGGCGGGCGCCTTGGGGGCGGACGCGGGCGCTTCGGACTTCGGCGCTGCCGGTGCACCGGGGAAGGCGTTGCGGAGCTTCCTCACAACGGGGGCCTCAATAGTTGAAGAGGCGGAGCGAACGAATTCGCCCAGTTCCTGCAGTTTGGTTACTGCATCTTTGGAAGTAATACCGAGCTCTTTAGCAAGCTCATGTACGCGGACCTTGGCCACATTTCTCCTGTCTCGGTCCGCACCGAGCCAGGCACGAACCGTCTACTTCTTACTGCGGGCCTCCGCCGCGAGTGCAGCTGGAAGGCCCATTGCAGAGCGCAACAAAGTTGTCATCGTTGCGCACTCATCGCTGGGAACTCATCGGGTTTCCATCAGTTTTCTGACCCGCTTTCAGGTTGGACGGTTGTTGCCGCGGCCACCGGAGTGTCCGCGGCTTTCGTGCCGGCCGTTATCCGGCGTTCCACGTCGGCGGTTCCGGCTGCGCCGTTGAGGGCGCGGCCGAATGCTCGACGTTTGACCGCCAGTGCCAGGCACTTCTCGCTGGGGTGCAGCCATGCTCCCCGGCCAGCCATCCGGCGTCGTTCATCGACCACGACCGCGGATGAACCGCTGCCGTCGGCGACGAGCCGGAGTAACTCAGACCGCGAACCTTTTTGCCTGCATCCGATACAGGTACGCTGAGGCTGATTCCCGAGGTGTTGCACGTGTGCCACTTACGAGTATCTTCCTGCCAGTACATATCTGCCGGCCCGGGCATCCGGCCACCGCCGGGCGAAGCGTCGAAATGCAACACCTTCGCCGAACGAAACTCCGGACGCGCCAAGGACACGCGGATACCGGCCGTTAGGCTCGGTCATGTCTATTCTAGCCCCTCGGGCGGCCGGGTCCCGAATCTGGGGGACGCGGCCGCCGGGGAGCGGGGTGGAGCTGTGGCCTATTTGTCGCGGGCGACGGCCGTGTCGGAGACGATGTCGATCCGCCAGCCCGTGAGCTTTGCGGCGAGACGCGCGTTCTGGCCCTCCTTGCCGATGGCAAGGGAAAGCTGGTAATCGGGAACGACCACCCGTGCGGACCGGGTCGCTTCGTCGGTGATGGTGACCGAATTCACGCGCGACGGCGAGAGGGCGCTCGCGATGAACGCCGCCGGATCCTCGCTGTAGTCCACGATGTCGATCTTCTCGTCGTTGAGTTCGGTCATGACGGCGCGCACACGCGACCCCATTTCACCAATGCAGGCACCCTTGGCGTTCACGCCGGGAGTGTTCGCCTTGACCGCGATCTTGGTGCGGTGTCCGGCTTCCCTCGCCAGGGCCACGATCTCCACCGAACGGTCGGCGATCTCGGGGACTTCGAGTTCGAAGAGCTTCCGGACCAGCCCGGGGTGGGAGCGGGACAACGTGATGGAGGGACCCTTGGTGCCGCGGTGGACGTCGATCACGAAGGCGCGCAGCCGGTTGCCGTGGATGTACTTTTCTCCCGGAACCTGTTCGGGCGGGGGAAGCAACGCCTCCACCGTGCCCAGGTTGACCTGGATCATGTGCGGGTTGTTGCCCTGCTGGATGGTTCCCGCGACGAGCTCGCCTTCGCGGCCCTTGAACTGGCCCAGCACGTTGTCGTCCTCGGCGTCGCGCAAGCGCTGCAGGATGATCTGCCGTGCGGTGCTGGCGGCGATCCGCCCGAAGCCCGCGGGGGTGTCCTCGAACTCGCCGATCGGGGCGCCGTCGTCGTCGATCTCGGTCGCCCAGATGGTCACGTGTCCGCTCTTACGGTCCAGTTCGGCGCGGGCCTTCTCGAAGGCACCCGGCGTCTTGTGGTACGCCACCAGCAGAGCCTGCTCGATGGTCGGAATCAGGAGATCCAGCGGGATTTCACGCTCACGCTCCAGGAGTCTCAGTGCGCTCATGTCAATATCCATTAGGCCTCCTCAGAAGGTCCATTGTGTTCGTTCTCCAGACCGGCCTCTTCGAGGTGGCTGAACTCTATCTCGACTTTTCCGCTGCGGATCCTGTCGAAAGGAAGCGTGACGGGCTCGCCCTGCTTGGGCTTCATGCCCTTCTTGACGGCAATTTCCGGAACCAGGGTGACACCCTCATCATCCACGGACTGGATTCTGCCGGTGACGTTCTCGCCCTGGATCACTTTGACGGTGACCATCCGTCCGCGGACGCGGTGCCAGTGCCGCTCTTCGGTGAGGGGCCGTCCGACGCCGGGCGAGGAGACCTCCAGCTCGTACGGACGGGAGTCGGTGCTGGGATCGTTGTCCAGGATGTCGGAGAGGGTCTTGGAGATCTCGGCAATGACGTCGAGACCGACGCCTCCGCTCTCTTCCTGCGGCAGGTCCACCACCACGTGGACCACACGGTTGGCGCCGGCGATGTGGATCGAAACGTCCTCCAGGTAGAGCCGGTTTGCCAGGACTGCGGGCTCCAGGAGGGCGTATAGACGCTCGGCCTCCACATTGTGAGCGGGTGCGGCTTCAGCCTTACCCGTCCCGGTCCGGTCTGTTGAAGTCGTGGCTTCTGCGTTGGTCATGATGCCGGCCGCCTCCCGCTAGATGATGTTGTGTGTACTAGCCTAGCGATTTTCCGGGCGCCATGGTGCACTTCAGTTCCCGGCCGGCATGACAACATGGTCTGTTGTGAAAGACGACACCAGGGAAAAGCGATGGGAAGGCTTCCTTCCCCGGTTCCATCCCCGGATCGCCCCCCTGGCCTGTATCGGCCTGGTGGTGGTCACCCTGGGTGCGGCGTTGACGCCCGCGACCCCCCCGAAACCTGCGGAACCTCCCTTTTCCGAGCAGGCGCGGGCGGCCGCACTTACTGAGGCACTGCGGCTGGTTTCCGCCGGCGAACAGCTCGGACAGGCGGGGCAGGGCGGTGCGGCCGGCACGCCGGCGGACCCTTCCCCGGGCTCCGCGCAGCGGGCCATTGCGCAGACTGTGACTTTGCTGACAACCCAGGCGCGGGCGCTCCTGGCACCGGGTGCCGGCCCCAATGACGCGTCCGTCCCGACGTCAGGCACAGCGACAGCCCTGCCGGGCCCCACGACTCCGCCGACCCCGGCGGTCCCGGCGGGATCGGCCGCCTCGGCCGCCTCGGCTGCCGGACTGGTGGCCGCCCTCGCAGAAAGCGGTTCTGAGCGCCTGGCTGCCGCCGCGGTGGCCGACGGCGGTATGGCCCGCCTGCTGGCAGCCGTCGGAACCGCGCAGCTTCTGCAGGCCTCCGCCCTGGCGACAGCCACCGGGACTGCGGCTCCGCCGCCGCCCGGTGTGGCCGCCCCGCAACTGGCCGGCGCCTGCCCGTCCGGGTCCGCGGCCGGGCCGCCCACCCCCTCGGCCTCCCCCTCGCCCGAAGGCAGCACGCAGTCCGGGGCCGCCTCGCTGCAGGCGGCTCTGGCGGCGACCGTCCGGGCCGAATCCGAGGCGGTGTACGGCTACCAGGTGGCCCTTCCCCGCCTGGACGGCGCCGCGTCGAAGTCCGCGTCCGAGCAGCTGGCGCGCCACGAAGCCCTGCTCAGCGGCGCCGAATCCCTGGGCCGGATGCACTGCTCCCCCGTTCCGCCGCGGGACGCAGGTTACGCGCTGGACAAGTCATTCCTGGCCTCGCCCGCCGCCGGCCTCGGTGGCCTTGAGACCGCCACATTGCCGGTCTACGGCGACCTCGTGGCCCTGAGCGAGGGCGAGACCCGCCAGTGGGCCATCGCCGCGCTGTTCGACGCCGGGCGGCGGGCTGTGTTCTGGGGCCGGAATCCGGGCGCCCTTCCGGGCGTGGCGGCAGACCCGGCGTCGTTCCCGCCACTGCCGGCTGACAGCCCGGCCCCGGCAGCTACCCCTTCAGGTTCCGGCGCCTGATCCGCCCCGGGAACGAAGCCTCGGCTTACCTTGCTTAGCCTTGTAATACTGGCCAGCCGCAGGCCCCAGTGATTTGCTGTACCCATGGAAACCACAGATGCCGGCACACTGCACGCCAACGAGCCCCACAAGAACGACATCGCCCGGCGCCTGAACTGGCTGCGGGCAGGCGTGCTCGGAGCCAACGACGGAATCGTGTCCGTGGCCGCCATCGTGGTCGGCGTCGCCGGTGTCACCACGGATTCCGGGCCCATCCTGATTGCCGGCGCGGCCGGTGTAGTCGGTGGCGCCATCTCCATGGCGCTGGGCGAATACGTTTCCGTGAGCAGCCAGAAGGACAGCCAGCACGCCTTGATCGAAAAAGAGCGCAGGGAGCTGCTGGAGCAGCCCGAAGAAGAACTGGACGAACTCACCGCCATCTACCAGGCCAAGGGACTCACCGCGGCGACCGCCCGGACCGTGGCCACGGAACTCACCGCCCATGACGCCCTGGCCGCGCACCTCTCAGCAGAACTTCACATCGACGAGACGGACATCGTCAGCCCCTGGCACGCCGCCTTCGCCTCTGCGATCGCCTTCCTGATCGGTGCCATCCTGCCGATGCTGGCCATCCTGCTGCCGCCGGAAAACATCCGCGTCCCATTGACCTTCGTGGCCGTCCTGGTGGCCTTGGCGGTCACCGGCGCGCTGGGCGCCTGGATCGGCGGCGGCGGAAAGCTCAAGGCGGCCGCCCGCGTGGTGGTCGGCGGGGCGCTTGCCCTGGCAGCCACCTTCATCATCGGCCACCTGCTGGGCGCCAGCGGCGTCGTCTAGAGAACTACGTTTGAGCCGATGAGCCAGACTGCAGACATCCCCATTCCGCCTCACCTCACCCGCCGGTACAGCCGCACCGCTGGCGGGCGTGCATGGCTCGAGTCCCTTCCGCGGCTGGTCGGAGCATGCCTGATCCGATGGCAGCTGGAACCGGACCTCAAGCCCGGGACATTTCCGTGGCACGGCCACGGCGCAATGGTCTTCCCGGTGCGCCGCATGCACGACGACGGCGGGGAACCCCGCAGCGGCGGAGACCCCGCTGTCCTGAAGCTCGCCTATCCGCACGATGAAGCGGTCCGGGAACGGCACGCGCTCGCGCTGTGGGCCGGCCACGGCGCCGTCCGGCTCCTCGCCGCCGATCCCGCTTCGTGCGCGATGCTGCTGGAGCGCCTGTACGCCGCCAGGTCGCTCTCGGACGCCCCTATGGAGACCGCAGTGCCGGTGTGGGGTGGCCTCGTCCGCCGGCTCAGCCTGGTCCCGGACCTGGCACCGGGCGGGAGGCCGGAGTGGCGGGAGTTCGACCACGTCGCGGCCCGCGCCGAGCAGTGGAGCGATGAACTGCCGGAGACGTGGGAACAACTCGGCCGCCCTTTCCCGCGCTGGCTGCTGGAGGCGGCGCTCGAAGTCTGCCAGACCCGCGGCGCCGTCGGCCGGCGGGCGGGGAAGGACGTGCTGGTCCACACGGACCTGCACTACCTGAACATCCTGGCCCGGCCGGGCACGGCCGCACGCGCCGGGCTGGAACCAGCCTCGATCGCGGACTTCGCCGCCATCGACCCCCAGCCCATGATCGGCGAGGCCGAATTCGCGGTCGCCCCGCTGCTGTGGAACCGCATTGGGGAGCTGTCACGCCTGGATCCCGGGACCGGCCTCCTGGAGCGCTGCCGGGACTTCAGCGCCGCCGCAGGCCTCGATGCCGAAACCGCCCGGCAGTGGGCCCTGGCGCGCGAGGTGGAGAACGCCCTCGGGTACGCCTCTTGCAGGCATCACGAAGGGGACCTGGCCCGTTCGCTCTGGGTGGCGAGCACGCTGGCAGGACGCACGCTTCCGGGCTTGCCCGCACCCCACGACCTGCCCGGGCCGGGGACGGCTTCGGCGGAACGGGCGGCGGACCAGCGCTAGTCCTGAGGACTTTCGGCTCTTCCCCGCCCCGGGGCACATGGCGATCGTGGGAGGCCTGGACGAGCCCCACTTCGAGTCTTCCGACGCCGTTGCCGGCAGGCGGCCGGGCAGGAACAATGACGATCCTTTCCTCCGGTACGCCGGGCGCTTCGACCGGCCGATCGCGGACGTGAGGGACAGGCTCCGGGCCTCCGGGGCAGTCCCCGCCGATGTCGCCCGTTCGCTTGGGCTGCCCGCTGCCGCGGTCGAAGGCCCGGCGTCGTTCTTCGCTGATTTCTCCGCGCCCCGGGGCCGCCGGCACATCCGGGTGTGCGGGGCCGCGGCCTGCTTCGCCGCGACCGGGGGCGGCCATGTGGCGGAGGTGGGGGCGGCGCTGGGTGGGTACCGCAGATGAGGCCGGCACCGTGGTTGCCTGCCTGTCCGAAAGATTCCTCCGGCCCGGGGCGTACGAAGTGGAAATCGGCACCCCCCTCAGAGTGCTCGTGGAGGACCTTGGCGGCGGCCTGCGGGACGGGGCAGTCCTGCGGGCCCTTCAAGTCGGCGGCCCCCTGGGCGGCTTCCTCGGCCCCGAAGACCTCGACATTCCGTTCAGCGACGCCGGCTTGTCCCGGCATGGCGCAGCCCTCGGCCACGCCGGCATCGTCGCCTTCGACGACAGGCTTGCCGGCCGGGACGTGCTGCGGAATCTGTGGGACTTTGCGGCGGCGGAGAGTTGCGGGCAGTGCTCGCCGTGCCGGGTGGGCGCGTGGCGCGGCCGTGCTCTTTCGGACCTGCCCGACGGCCCCGACGTCCGGGGCAAACGCGCCCAGGTGCTGCGCAGCATGGCGGCGGGCAGCCTCTGACGCGGCGGGGCTGGGCTTTCACGACGGCGACCGTGTCGAGCTCTCCAGCCTGCATGGCACGGCGGTGCTTCGCGTCCGGGTCACCGACGACGTCGAACCGGGCCAGGTGTTCGCGGGCTTCCATTTCCCCGGCGCTGCCGTCAACAACCTCACCTCCCGCCTGGCGGACGAGGTCACCGGCTGTCCGGAATACACGCTGACCGCGGTCCGCCTGTCCGCGTGCCCCTGATGCGTGAGCGCCGGGAAGACGCAGGCGCCGGGGCGCTTCCCCGTGATGCCCTCCGGGCGTCAGCCCCGCACCGCGGCCAGGGCGTCCCGGACCGCGCCGACGGCGACTGCCACGTCGTCGTCGTCCGTGCTCCAGTTGCTGACCGAAATCCGAAGGATGTCACGGTCCTGCCAGTGTGAGCCGGACATCCAGACCCGGCCGTCGCCGATGATCCTTTCCGTCACGGCCCGCGTCAGGGCGTCGTCACCGAAAGCGAGCGACACCTGGGTGTAGTCGACGTCGTTGAGCACTTCGACGCCGTCCAGGGCGGAGAGCTGCTCCGCCAGTTGCGATGCCCGCCGGACCAGTTGACGGACCTGGGCCGTGATGCCCTCCCTGCCAAGCGATTTCATCGCCGCCCATACCGGCACCCCGCGTGCCCGCCGTGAGAGCTCCGGGACCTTTTCGTGCGGATCACCCGCTTTGTCCCCGGCTTCGATCAGGTAACTGGTGTGCACCCCCATGGCCGAGCGCAGGGCCTGGGCATCCCGGACCACTGCGATGCCGGAGTCGTAGGGGACGTTGAGGGTCTTGTGCGCGTCCGTCCCCCAGGAGTCGGCCAGGCTGAGCCCGGCGGTGAGGGCGGAGAGTTCCGGGAGGGCTGCCGCCCAGAGCCCGAAGGCGCCGTCAACGTGCACCCAGGCGCCGTGCGCCTTGGCGACGGCGATCGCCTCGGCGAACGGATCAAACGCGCCCGAATGCAGGTTGCCGGCCTGCAGGCACACGAGCGCCGGCACCGGACCTGGTCCGTCCGCTGAACTCAGCGCGAGGTCCAGCGCGCAGTCCAGCTCCGCCGGGATGATGCGCCCCTGCCGGTCAGCCGGGACCGCCGTGGGACGGCCCAGCCCCAGGTACCGCAGGGCGAGGTCCACCGAATCGTGCCGTTCCTGGCCTACGAAGCAGTGGATGCGGGGCGCGCCGGACAGGCCGTCGCGGTCGAGATCCCAGCCGGCGTCGGACATGAGGCGCCAGCGCGCTGCTGCCAGTCCGGCAAAGTTTGCCATCGTCGCGCCGGTGGTGAACCCGACGTCGGAGTCTGCCGGGAGGCCGAGCAGTTCAAGAAGCCACTGTCCGGCTGCTTCTTCGATGGCCGCCGCGGCAGGGGACGCGTAGCGGAGCACCGCGTTCTGGTCCCACGCGCTGACCAGCCAGTCGGCTGCGAGGGCTGCCGGCAGGGTGCCCCCGATGACCCACCCGAAGAAACGGCCCGATGGCATGGCCATCAGGCCGGGCTCCGCTTTGGCCGCGAGATAGTCCAACACCTCAGCGGCAGGCATCCCCCCGCCGGGAAGTGGACCGCCGAAGTCCGCGGCAAGCTCCGCCGCTGTGACCTGCGGCCCTATATGGCGCGTTCCCTGGCTCACGAGCCACCGGCGTGCGTGTCCGGCCGCTGCCTCCAGGGCATCCCCGTAAAGTTCCTCACCTGCTGACATAGCTGCATGCTACGCCGGCGGCTTCGAGACCGGGAGCCCCTGCCGTCGTCGGGATCGCTAGGCGAAGTTGTCCTGCCAGACGTCGGAGCCGAGCTTGAGGATGAGCGCCCCCACAACCACCAGGAACACGATCCGGATGAAGCGGCTGCCCTGCTTGACGGCTGTCCGGGCACCCAGGTAGCCGCCGGCCATGTTGGCCAGCCCGAGCATCAGTCCGAGCCCCCAAAGCAACGAGCCGTGCGGCAGGAAGAACAGCAGGGCGCCGGCGTTCGTGGCCATGTTGACGATCTTGGCTTTGGCGCTGGCCTCGAGGAAGGCGTAGCCCATGGCGGAGACGAGGGCGATGATCAGGAACGAGCCCGTTCCCGGACCGATCAGGCCGTCATAGAAACCGATCACGGCACCAATGAGGCAGGCGACCACATAGTGGCGATGGCCGTCATGGCGCAGCTTGGTCAGCTCACCGACGTTGGGCCGGAAGGCCGTGAACAGCGCGACGGCGACCAGCGCCGCAACGATGATCGGTTTGAACACACTTGACGGCAGGGTGGCCGCTATCACCGCCCCGCCGAAGCTGCCGGCCAGGGCAATCACCGCCATGGGCACGGCGGTGCGCAGATCCGGACGGACGCGGCCGTAGTAGGTCACCGCGCTGGTCGTGGTGCCGAAGATGGACCCCATCTTGTTGGTGGCCAGCGCCTGCACCGGGCTGATGCCCGGCACCAGGAGCATCGCGGGGAGCTGGATCAGTCCCCCGCCGCCGACGACTGCGTCCACCCAGCCGGCCGCGAAGCCGGCCACGACAATGAGGATGACGGTGCTGAGCTGGATCGACTCCAGTCCGGAAATCACGTCTGGGATGGGTAGCGGGTCAGCTGTTGCGGACGGCGTTGACTACGTAGTCAACAGCCTTCTCAACAGCCACGTTCTCGGCATTCCCGCTGCGGCGGTCCTTGATCTCCACGACGCCGTCCACCAGTCCGCGCCCGACGGCGAGGATGGTGGGCACTCCTACGAGCTCAGCGTCGCCGAACTTCACGCCCGGGGAAACCTTGGGGCGGTCGTCGTAGATAACCTCAAGGCCGGCGGCTTCGAGTTCCAGGGACAGCTTCTCGGCTGCAGCGAATATCTCCTCGCCGCGGCCGACCGCCACGACGTGGACATCTGCGGGGGCGACGGCGCGCGGCCAGACGAGGCCCCTGTCGTCGTGGTTGGACTCGGCCAGGGCAGCCACGGCACGGGTCACGCCCACTCCGTAGGAGCCCATCGTGACGACGACCTGCTTGCCGTTCTGGTCCAGGACCTTCAAGTCCAGGGCTTCCGCATACTTGCGGCCGAGCTGGAAGATGTGGCCCATTTCGATGCCGCGGGCCGTTTCCAGCGGGCCGGAACCGTCAGGGGCCTCGTCGCCGGCGCGCACCTCGGTGCACTCGATGACGCCGTCCCAGCCAAAGTCGCGGCCTGCGACGAGCCCAAAGACGTGCTTGCCGGCCACGTTGGCGCCGGTGATCCAGGTGGTGCCGCTGACCACGCGGGGATCGACGAGGTATAGCAGTTTGGCGGCGCCCTCGGTGCCCAGCAAGGGAGCCTCGAGGGACAGCCCGGGTCCGAGGTAGCCCTTGACGATGAGGGGCTGCTTCTTCAGGTCTTCCTCGCCGGCGGCTTCGAGGGTGATCTCGCCGGCCATCGGTAGGAAGGATCCGATGTTCGCTTCGACCCTCTTGAGGTCCACGGCACGGTCACCGGGCAGGCCGATGACGACGATCTGGCGTTCGCCGGTCGGCAGCGTCACGGCGAGCACCACGTTCTTCAAAGTGTCGGCGGCGGTCCAGGCACCTCCGGCGGCCTCGGCACGGGGAACGATGGCATTGGCGGCGTCGACAAGGGTGTCAATGGTCGGCGTGTCCGGGGTATCGCGGACCTCCGCGTCCGGGGCATTGCTGAAGTCAATGTCCGCGGGCACGACCGTTGTGACGGCCTCGACGTTGGCCGCGTAGCCGCCGGCGGAGCGCACGAACGTGTCCTCGCCGATCTCGGTGGGGTGCAGGAATTCCTCGCTCTTGGACCCGCCCATGGCGCCTGCGGTGGCTTTCACCGGAAGGACCTCAAGGCCGAGGCGCTCGAAGATCTTCAGGTAGGCGCCGCGGTGTGCCGCGTAGCTGGCGTCCAGACCGGCGTCGTCGACGTCGAAGGAGTAGGAGTCCTTCATGATGAACTCGCGGCCGCGCAGCAGGCCGGCCCGGGGACGGGCCTCATCGCGGTACTTGTTCTGGATCTGGTAAATGCTCAGCGGCAGGTCCTTGTAGGAGGAGTACAGGTCCTTGACCAGCAGCGTGAACATTTCCTCGTGGGTCGGCGCCAGGAGGTAGTCGTTGCCCTTGCGGTCCTTGAGACGGAAGATGCCCTCGCCGTACTCGGTCCAGCGGTTGGTGGCCTCGTAGGGTTCCTTGGGCAGCAGCGCCGGGAAGTGCACTTCCTGCGCGCCGATGGCGGACATTTCCTCGCGGATGACCTGCTCCACCTTGCGCAGCACGCTCAACCCCAGCGGCAGCCACGTGTAGATGCCCGGAGCGGCGCGCCGGATGTATCCGGCCCGGACCAGGAGCCGGTGGCTGGCCACCTCGGCATCGGCAGGATCTTCACGGAGGGTGCGCAGGAACAGCTTGGAGAGTCGAAGGACCACAGGTGGGGTATCCGTTTCTGGGGAAGTGCGGGCAAAACTGGGAAAACCGGCAAGAACCGGGGAAAGCGTCCAGGTACTAATCTACCGCCAAGAATCCGCCTTCAGACCGCCGGGGCAGAGCCCGGACCCTCCCCTGGCCGCCCGTCCGGACCTTTCCTGGATGCAGAAGAGCCACGCCATGGCGGGTGGAAGCCCCTGGCCGTTTCCGGCTGGTCATCCTGTCATGGCGTGGCTCTGCGGCCCCCAGTACCGCCGGATCTCCGGCTGTGAGCTACTTGGTGGTGCCATTACGGGCGTGTGCAGCCCTGGAGAATTCCCGGGGCCGCACGCGCCCACGCGACACGGCTAGGAAGAATCTATGTGACGCGCGCCCCGGAAACAAGAGTTCGCATCCGGTTACTTTTCCGCCGCGATCAGAAAAGCACCGTGGCGAACGTGCCCACCTGATGGAACCCCACCCGTTCGTAGGTGGCGCGGGCCTTGGCGTTGAAGCCGTTGACGTAGAGGCTCGTGACGGGGGCTAGGGTCTGGGCCTGGACCACGACGCCGGCCATATAGCCTGCGCTGAGTCCCAGGCCGCGGAATTCGGGGTTCATCCAGACGCCCTGGATCTGTGTGACCTCCGGTGTCACGGCCCCGAGTTCGGCCTTGAAGACGACCTCGCCGGTCTGGTTCAGGTGCACGAGCGAGTGTCCCTGGCGGATCAGTGCCTTCACGCGGCGGCTGTAGTATTCCCTCCCGCCAAGGTAGGGCGAGTAGCCGACTTCTTCCTCGAACATCGCAGCACATGCCGGCAGGATCTTGTCGAAGTCCGCGAGGTCGCCAAACCCCAAGGCCGCGTTCGGCCGGACTGCGGGCGGCCCCGTGATGGTCATCAGTGGCTGGTCGTCGCGGACTTCGTGCGCGGTCTGGCCGAGCTGTTCCTGCGCGGAGTAGATTGCCATCACCGTTTCCGCAGGGCCGAAGACCGAGGCGTAGCGGCGCCCCGACCGGTGGGCAGTCATGGCAACGAGCCCGGCGAATTCCGGGTCCAGCTGCACCGGGACCAGGTTCGCGCCGGCCCAGCACGCACCGATGAGGGCGCCGCCGTCGAACACGCCGAGGATGTTGGCGCCCCCGGTCGTCGGGGACGCCGTCCCGGCGGTCTCCAGATGGGACAGGATGAAGACATTGGCGACGGCGTCCTGCCGGGCCAGCGCCAGCAACTGTGCGGTGTCCGAGCTCCCCAGAACACGGACGGTGACGCCGGGAGCGGCGCCGTCCCTACGAGACGCTAACCACGGGGCTACCCTTGACAGCATCTTCGCCATCGGCCTCCCCCATCTCTTCAGCGATACGCATGGCCTCTTCGATCAGTGTCTCAACAATCTGGTCCTCGGGGACAGTCTTGATGACCTCGCCGCGCACGAAGATCTGGCCCTTGCCGTTGCCGGACGCCACACCGAGGTCGGCTTCACGGGCCTCGCCCGGGCCGTTCACGACGCAGCCCATGACGGCGACCCGCAGGGGGATCTCCATGCCTTCCAGTCCCGCGGTGACCTGCTCGGCGAGCGTGTAGACGTCCACCTGGGCGCGGCCGCAGGACGGGCAGGAGACAATCTCCAGCTTGCGCGGGCGCAGGTTGAGCGACTGCAGGATCTGGTTGCCCACCTTGATTTCCTCCACCGGCGGCGCGGAGAGGGAGACGCGGATGGTGTCGCCGATGCCGCGGGAGAGCAGGGCGCCGAACGCCGTGGCGGACTTGATGGTGCCCTGGAACGCCGGCCCGGCCTCAGTGACGCCGAGGTGCAGCGGCCAGTCGCCCTTTTCTGCCAGCATCTCGTACGCGGCGACCATGATGACCGGGTCATTGTGCTTGACCGAGATCTTGAAGTCGTGGAAGCCGTGTTCCTCAAACAGGGACGCTTCCCAGACGGCGGATTCCACCAGCGCTTCCGGGGTGGCCTTGCCGTATTTCTTCAGAATGCCGGGCTCAAGCGAACCGGCGTTGACGCCGATGCGGATCGAAGTGCCGTGATCCTTGGCCGCGCGGGCGATTTCCTTGACCTGGTCATCGAACTTGCGGATGTTGCCGGGGTTCACGCGCACAGCGGCGCAGCCGGCCTCGATGGCGGCAAAGACGTACTTCGGCTGGAAGTGAATGTCCGCGATCACGGGAATTTGGGACTTCCTGGCAATGATCGGCAGCGCCGCCGCGTCGTCAGCAGACGGGCAGGCTACGCGAACGATGTCGCAGCCGGAGGCCGTGAGTTCGGCGATCTGCTGCAGGGTGGCGTTGATGTCGGTGGTGGGCGTCGTGGTCATCGACTGGACGCTGATCGGGGAATCGGAGCCGACGCCGACGGAACCCACCTTGATCTGCCGCGTTTTCCTGCGGGGGGCAAGGACGGGCGGCGGCGCTGACGGCATTCCCAGGCTGACCGAGGTCACATGGACTCCTAATATCGAAGTATCGAAGGTCTATAGGGGTAAAGGCTACGCGGCGTGCTCGGCCAGGAGGCCGGTCACGGGTGCCCAAACGGTGGTGCGTGTGCCGGAAATCGCGCCGGCTGTCGCGAACGGGTCCTGCTTGAGGAGCTCGTTCAGGGCCGTCTCATCGGCTGCTTTGAAGATCAGGAGGGCGCCGGCACCGTCCCCATAGGGGCCGCTGGCGAGCAGCGCGCCGTCCTGGGCAAGTCCCGCAGTCCATTCGCGGTGCGCAGGGCGGCTCGCGTCGCGGGCTTCGGAAGATTCGGCGTCGTAAACGTACTCCACAGCAAAAACAGTCATACGGATACACTATCGCCCTGCCTGCCCGGTTCCCATCCGGGCCGCCTTGGAGCGCTCAACCGGGGAAGAGAACCTTGGCCAGCCCCGCGATACCTGCTGCCCACAGCATCGACGCGAGAGTTCCGATGATGAACCGTTCGGCCGCCACCGGTGTGGCCTTCAGTTCGGCGAAACGGCCAAGACCCTTGATGGCCACCACGTAGGCAATGGCCACGGGCTGTCCGGCGAGGATGGCGAAGCAGACCGCCAGGCGCTCGAGGACACCGATGATCGCTCCGCCGCGCAGGATGCGTGCACTGGCAGCGTCTGTGGATCCAGCCGCCGGCTCCGGCCGGGCTTCCGACGGCGGGTCCGCTTGCGATACGGCTTGCGGGGACCCGGGGTCAACGGTGACGTCGGCCGAGGGGTCCTCCGCGGCGTCGACGACGGCAGCGTCGGCCCTGTCGTCGATGGTCCGGGCCAGCCGGAAGACCAGTGCCGTGACCGGCCAGCCGGCAAAGCCGGCGATGAGCAGGGCCAGGGTGATCCAGAGGACGTTCACCTGTTTCCTTCCGCGCTGTTGACCCGGGGGCGCGGGGTGCCGGCGCCGCGATTGCCAGCATCTGCATCCGCCAAACCGTCCGTGCCCGTGACCAGGCCGTGGGCCAGTGCCAGCAGCATTTCCGCAGCCGGCCTTGCCGCCCATTCTTCCTGCCAGCCCGACCGCAGCAGCGCACGGCTCACCGACTGCTCCGTGATTCCGAGTTTCCGGGCCGCGATTTTCTGCGTCCCGTGCGTGCCGGAGTGGCCGTGCTGCACCGAGCGCAGCTCATCGACCACCTTCCATTGCGCCGCGGTCCGGTCCTGGACCAGCCGTCCGATCAGCCGGAGCACGGCCTCGGCATTGGCACATGCCCTGCTTCCCGCCGACCCTTCGGCCGGTCCGCGCGCCGTGCCATCCTCCGCCCTTGGGGCAGACGGCGGGGCGCCTGCCCTTCCCGGACCGCCGGCCACCACGGAGAGCGGCACATGCGCGGCGGCGGACTTGGCCCGGTCCACGGCCAGCCGGGCAGCCACGAAGGCGGGCCCGGAACCTTCCCGGGGGCTGGCCGGCAGCGGCTCGTCTACGGCTCCCACACCGATCCCGACGTACCAGCGGCCGCTGCGCAGGGCGTGCAGGGCGATTTCGAGCACTTCGTCCGGGCGTTCAACCACGCCTTGGACCTCGTCGCCGACGGAGCGCTCGAAGCGGCCGGCCGTGGAGAGCGTAGCCAGTTCGGAGAGCAGGCCGGGAACGCGGTCGACGTCGGAAGTGCTGCCGCGCTGGTCGATGGTCATGACGTACATAGGTCAACCCTAGGAGGTCTATTTTGATAAATCAATCGTTTTCAACTGATTAGTGAAAGTCAGCCTAAATAAGCTGATAACGATGAATCAGCGCTATCCGGTTGGACCGCCTTGCTGGGGCGCATCTGGCCGGCCGGGCATACCCGGCGCCGCCCGGGGGCACTTTGACACGAAACGCCGGGCGCCGTCGCAGATTTCGACGCCGGACCGCGGCAAAAGTGCCCCCGGGCCGCGGGGATAAGCGCCCGGCCAGCCACACACCTCGGGCCAACGGACGGAAGCCCGGACCAAGGACCGGCTGGGGCCTTAGCCGAAGAGGTTGACGGGTTTGACGATGTCCGCGTAGATCAGCAGCGCGCTCATGCCCATCAGCAGCACAGCCACGACGTAGGTCACCGGGAGCATCTTGGCGATGTCGAAGGCACCTGGATCGGGGCGGCCGAACAGCTTGGCAATCCGGCGCCGGGCCCCCTCATACAGCGCTCCGGCCACATGGCCGCCGTCGAGCGGCAGCAGCGGTACGAGGTTGAAGACGGCCAGGGCGAAGTTGAGGCCGGCCAGCAGTCCCACCAGGGCGGCAAACCGCGACTGCAGCGGAACGTCCTCCATAGCGGCGACCTCGCCGGCCACGCGGCCGACGCCGACCACGCTGATGGGGCCGTTGGGGTCACGGGGCTCCTCGCTGAACGCCGCTTTCGCCACACCCGATACGCGGGCGGGCAGGTTCACGATCACGCCGGCCATCTGCTTGATGTTTTCCCCTGCCATCGGCAGCACCGCCGACGCCGGCTGCGGGACGAGGGCCGTCCGGGCGCCGATGCCCAGGAACCCGACGTCCTGGTACTGGAGCTTTCCGCCGGAATCCTTGGCCTGGCGGCCGTCGGCACCAATCACCGGACGCGAGGAAAGTACCGGGGTGACAGTGCCGGTGACGGAAGCGCCGTCGCGCGTCACCGTAATGCTGACTTGCTTGCCCGCCGACGCGCGGATCCAGCCGGTGAGTTCGTCCCAGCTGGTGACGGCCTTGCCGTCAAAGGAGGTGATGACGTCGTTCGGCTTCAGCCCGGCGCCGGCCGCGGGGGTGAGCTTGCAGTCCGCGGAATTCGGGTCAACGGTCTCCCCCGCCTTGACCTGGCACTTGGAGACATCGGCGATGGTGGTGGTCTGCGCCGCAACGCCGAACCCCATGAGCAGCACGGCCGTCAGCACAACGCCGATCAGCACGTTCATGGCCGGCCCGCCCAGCATGATGATGATCTTCTTCCAGACCGCAAGCCGGTAGAAAACACGGTTTCCGTCCTCGGGGCCGACTTCCTCGTGGGCCAGGGACCGGGCGTCGGAGGCGAGGGACTGGAACATGCCGGTGCTGGACGGCCGGACCGTCCCGTCCTCTTTGTTCGGCGGGTACATGCCGATCATGGAGACGTAGCCGCCCAGCGGGATGGCCTTGAAGCCGTATTCGGTTTCGCCCCGGCGCGTGGACCAGAGGGTCGGTCCGAAGCCGATCATGTACTTGGTCACCCGGACCTTGAAGAGCTTGGCCGGCAGCAGGTGCCCCACCTCATGCAGGGCAATGGACACGGCGATGCCGATCGCCACGAAGACGACACCGAGAATAAAGAGGAGGACGGGGCTCATGCGTTGATCTGCTGCTTCCTAGACGCTCTTGACGGCTAAACGTTCGTGGGTGCGGGCGCGTGCCCATCGTTCAGCATCCAGCACGGACTCCACCGTCAGCCCGGAGGATCCTGTGTGTTCGCTGAGTACGGCTTCGATCGTATCCACAATGTCCGTGAAGCGGATGCGGCCGGCGTGGAACGCCATCACGGCCTCCTCGTTGGCGGCGTTGAAGACGGCCGGGTAGGTGCTCCCCTGTTGTGCGGCAGCCTTCGCGAGGCCGACGGCGGGGAACGCCACGGTGTCCAACGGCTCGAAGGTCCAGCTTGTGGCCTTGCTCCAGTCGCAGGCTTGGGCGGCCTGGGGCACGCGGTCGGGCCAGCCGAGGCCCAGGGCGATGGGCAGGCGCATGTCCGGCGGGGAGGCCTGGGCGATCGTGGAGCCGTCGACGAACTGGACCATCGAGTGGATCACCGACTGCGGGTGGACGACGACGTCGATCCTCTCCAGCGGGATGTCAAAGAGAAGGTGGGCCTCAATGACTTCCAGGCCCTTGTTGACCAGGCTGGCGGAGTTCGTGGTGACCATCAGGCCCATGTCCCAGGTGGGGTGCGCGAGTGCGTCCTGCGGCGACACGTGGTGCAGTTCGTCGCGGGTCTTGCCGCGGAACGGGCCGCCGGAGGCGGTCAGGACCAGCCGGTCCACCTCTGCGGGCGTGCCGGAGCGCAGGCACTGGGCAATCGCGGAGTGTTCTGAATCCACCGGGACGATCTGGCCCTCGCGGGCCGCGGCCTTGACCAGCGCGCCGCCCACGATCAGGGATTCCTTGTTGGCCAGGGCCAGGGTGGCCCCGGATTTGAGGGCGGCCAGGGTCGGGGCCAGGCCGATGGAGCCGGTGATGCCGTTGAGGACCACGTCGGCCTCGATTTCCGCGATGCGCGTTGACGCGTCCGGGCCGGCCACGATTTCCGGGCGGTAGCCGATCAGCCCGGCCGCGCGGGCCGCGTCGTCAATCAGTCCGTGGAGGGCGGAGGCATCCCCGCTGGCGACGCCGACCGCCTGGGCGCGGGTGTGCACGGCCTGCCGCGCCAGGAGTTCGAGGTTGCCGCCGCCGGCGCTCAGTGCCACGACCTCAAAACGGTGCGGAGCGCCGTCGACGACGTCAATCGCCTGCGTGCCGATGGAACCGGTGGACCCGAGGAGGACGATCTTGCGCGGCTGCATGGCTTAAGTATCCCGCACGGCTTGGGTGAGGTGGGTTCCTGCGGACCGCCGGGGCACGTTGACGCTCCCGCCGGCAGGCGTAACGTGGGGATCGTGGAGTGGACGGCCTGGTTTGACGCGCCGGAGTACGAGTTCGCCCGGCAGGTGCTGCAGCGCGGAGTCGCCTCGCTCTACTTCGTGGCATTCCTGTCCTCGCTCAACCAGTTCCCTGCCCTGCTCGGCGAGCGGGGGCTGCTTCCGGTGCCGGATTTCCTCGAAGGCTTCAGCCGCCTGCGCCGGCCCTCCCTGTTCCGCTGGCGCTACTCGGACCGGCTCCTCCGGGGGGTGTGCTGGGCCGGGCTTGCCATCGCCGCGGCCCTGATCGCGGGACTCCCCCAGCTCGGGCCGCCGTGGGTCCCGCTGCTCGCCTTCCTGGCCCTGTGGCTGCTGTACATGTCGATCGTCAACGTGGGACAGACGTTCTATGGCTTCGGCTGGGAAATGCTGCTGCTCGAGGCGGGGTTCACCGTTGCCTTCCTCGGCTCCGACCAGACTCCCCCGCCGCGGACCATCCTGATCCTGCTGGCGTGGCTGGTGTTCCGCCTGGAATTCGGCGCCGGCATGATCAAGATCCGGGGCGGCCGCGAATGGCGGGACCTGACGGCGCTGTACTACCACCATGAGACGCAGCCGATGCCCGGGCCGCTGAGCCGGCAGGCCCATCTGCTGCCGAAGTCTTTCCACCGCCTGGAGGTCCTGGGCAACCATTTCGCCCAGCTGGTGGTGCCGTTCTTCCTCTTTGCCCCGCAGCCGCTGGCCGGCGCCGCGGCGGGGATCATCATCTTCACCCAGCTCTGGCTCGTGGCGAGCGGGAACTTTGCCTGGCTCAACTGGATGGCGATCCTGCTGGCCTTTGCGGCAGTCAGTAACCCGGTGGCGCATGGGGTCCTGCCGGCCGTCCCCGTGGCCGGGGACGGCCAGGGGGCGCAGTCCCCTTTGTGGTGGCTGGCAGTGGTCCTTGCCGCCACCGTGTTGCTGGTGGTCCTCAGCTACCGCCCGGTCGAGAACCTGCTCTCCCAGTATCAGCTGATGAACGCCAGCTTCAACCGCTGGCAGTTGGTCAACGCCTACGGCGCCTTCGGCACGGTCACGAAGAGGCGGATCGAGATCGTGGTGGAGGGCACCCTGTCGGCGGACCCGGACGACGACTCGGCCTGGCGCGAGTACGGTTTCCGGGGAAAGCCCGGGGATCTCCGCCGCATCCCGCGCCAATGGGCCCCCTACCACCTGCGGCTCGACTGGCTGATGTGGTTCCTGCCGCTGCGCACCGTACACGTGGCATGGTTCTACGCCTTCCTGGCCAAGCTGCTGGAGGCGGACCGGCCCACGCTGCGGCTGTTGCGCGATGACCCGTTCGACGGCGAGCGCCCCCGCTGGGTGCGGGTCCGCAGCTACCTCTACCGCTTCTCAACCCGGGCAGAGTTCCGTGAGACGGGCCAGCGGTGGATCCGGATCCTGCTGCAGGAGTCGATCCCGCCGTCATCCTTGCGTCCGCCAGGCTGACGGCGGGCTGACGGCGGCGTGGCGCTTAGCGGCCCGCGCGGCGGAGGGTGGAGCCGGCGTGCTTCAGGATGGGTCCGTCGATCATCCTGCCCTTGAACTGGAAGACCCCCGACCCGGCCGCGGCTGCCGCGTCGAGGAGTTCGGCGGCAGCGGCAAGCTCGGCGTCGGAGGGCGCATAGGCGTCCCGGACCACGGCCACCTGGCTCGGGTGGATGCAGGCCTTGGAGGCGAAACCGGACGCGACGGCGTCGCGGGCCTCCAGTGCCAGCCCGTCAACGTCCGGGATGTTGACGTAGACGGAGTCGATGGCCTCCTTGCCGAAGGCGCCGGCGGCCAGCAGCACGGTGGAGCGGGCATGCAGCGCGACCGCGCGGTAGTCGCCGTTCCCGGTCCGGCTGGAGGTTCCGCCGAGGGACGCAAGCAGGTCTTCGGCACCCCACATGAGGCCGACGACGTTCGGTTCGGCGGCGATGGCCGCGGCGTTCAGGATCCCGGCAGCCGTCTCGCAGAGGGCAATCACGGCGTAGCCCGCCAGTTCCCGGAGCTGGGCTGCGCTTTCGGCCTTTGCGAGCATGAGGTGGCGGTACGGGGTGTGCTTGAGGCAGTGCAGGTCCTTCTCGAACTCGTCCGTGCCCGCCGGGTTGACCCTGATGATCGTGCGGCTGGGATCCAGTTCCGGAACGTCCCCGGTGGCGCCGAGCTGCGCGAGGATGGCGCCGCGGGCACGCTGTTTGTCGGCCGGGGCGACGGCGTCCTCCAGGTCGATGATCACGGCGTCGGAACGCTCGGCGGCCTTCTGGTAACGCTCCGGGCGGTCGGCGGGACAAAACAGCAGGGCAGGACCCATCAGGAAGCTCATGTGTCTATTCTCCCCTTTTGCGCTGTTTCTTTCTGCGCTTCAGTGTGCGCCTTGCGGGTCCACATCAGGCAGCTGCGCGTGGCGAGGGCCACGACGTCACCGTGCTGGTTCCTGCCGGTGTGCTTCATGGTCACCACGCCCTGGCCCGGGCGGGAGGCGGAGAGCCGCTTACCGGTGATGACCGTCTCGGTATACAGGGTGTCCCCGTGGTAGAGCGGGTGCGGGAAGGACACATCCGTCAGGCCGAGCTGGGCGATAATGGTGCCCTGCGTCAGCTGGGGAACGGACTGGCCGACCACCGTGGCCAGCGTGAACATCGAGTTCATGAGCCGCTGCCCGAACGGCTGGCCCGCGCTCCAGGCCGCATCGAGGTGCAGCGCCTGGGTGTTCATGGTCATGGTGGTGAAGAGGACATTGTCCGTCTCCGTCACGGTCCGGCCGGGCCGGTGGGCGTAGACGGCGTCCTCGTCGAGTTCGTCGAAGTAGAGGCCGCGCTGCTCGATGACGCGGGGTTCAGCGGCGTGCCCGGGGTTCGTTGTCATACGGTGAGTTCCTGGTCTTCTTCGAAGAGTTCCGCGCCGGTTGCCGCGGCGACGTCCTCGGCCGTCACGTTGGGGGCAAGTTCGCGCAGAACCAGCCGGGATTTCCCGCCTTCAGCCACGATGTCGATCACGGCGAGGTCCGTGATGATCCGGTCCACGCAGGCTTTGCCCGTCAGCGGCAGCGTGCAGTGTTCCACGATCTTCGGCCTGCCGTTCCGGTCCACATGCTCCATCATCACGATCACCTTCTTGGCACCGAAGACGAGGTCCATCGCACCGCCCATGCCCTTGACCATCTTGCCCGGGATCATCCAGTTGGCCAGGTCGCCGTTGGCGGCGACCTCCATGGCGCCGAGCACGGCGACATCCACGTGGCCGCCACGGATCATGCCGAAGGATGCCGCGGAGTCGAAGAACGCTGCGCCCTTGTTGACGGTGACGGTTTCCTTGCCGGCGTTGATCAGGTCCGGATCGACCTGATCCTCGCGCGGGTAGGGCCCGACGCCCAGGATGCCGTTCTCCGAATGCAGCACCACCTCGATGCCGGCCGGAATGTAGTTGGGGATCAGCGTCGGCATGCCGATCCCCAGGTTGACGTATTGGCCGTTGTGCAGTTCCCGCGCCACGCGGGCGGCCAGTTCGTTCCGCGTCCAGCCCTTCGTGTCAGGGCTGACGCCCTCGGGGTGTTCGACGGCGGACCGGCGGTATTCGTGCCGGACGGCTTCGGGACGCGGCGGAGCGCCCTGCGCGCTGTTCGTTTCCACGGCTATGCTCCTGCCTGTTCGCCGGCCGGGACTCCGGTGCCGGACGCGGACACTGTGATGGTCCGCTTTTCGATGCGTTTCTCGCCCTGCGGGGCGAGGACAACCCGCTGGACGAAGATGCCGGGGACGTGGACATGTTGCGGATCCAGTTCGCCCGGTTCCACGAGTTCCTCGATCTCTGCAATGGTGATCTTCCCGGCCATGGCGCACAGCGGGTTGAAGTTCATCGCGGTGGCGTGGAAGACGAGGTTTCCGTGGCGGTCACCCTTCCAGGCGTGGACCAGGCCGAAGTCCGGTGTCAGGGATTCCTCGAGGACGTAGTCGGCGCCTTTGAAGGTGCGGACTTCCTTCGGCGCGGAGGCGATCGCGACGTTGCCCGCAGCGTCGTACTTCTGTGGCAGGCCGCCGTCGGAGACCTGGGTGCCGACGCCGGCCGGCGTGAAGAACGCCGGGATGCCCGCCCCGCCGGCACGCAGCTTTTCCGCCAGCGTGCCCTGCGGGGTGAGGACCACTTCGAGTTCGCCGGCGAGGTACTGCCGGGCGAACTCCTTGTTCTCCCCCACGTAAGAGCTGATGGTGCGCCGTATCCGGCCGTCCTTCAGCAGGATCCCCAGCCCCCAGTCGTCGACGCCGCAGTTGTTGCTGACGGTTTCCAGGTCCTTGGTGCCGTGCTCGTGCAGGGCATCGATCAGGGCCACGGGAATGCCGCAAAGCCCGAACCCGCCGACGGCGAGGGAGGCGCCGTCGGGAATGTCCGCCACCGCCTCGGCAGCGCTGGCAACAACCTTGTTAATCATCGTCGATCCTTCCGCCCGGCTACAGTCCCAGTTCGCGGGCGATCAGCATCAGCTGGACCTCCGTGGTGCCCTCGCCGACTTCAAGGATCTTGGAGTCGCGGTAGTGGCGCGCCACAGTGAAATCGTTGATGAAGCCATAGCCGCCGAACACCTGGGTGGCGTCCCGCGCGTTGTCCATGGCTGCCTCGCCTGCGACCATCTTAGCGATGGCCGCTTCGGTCTTGAACGGCTTTCCGGCGAGCATCCTGGCGGCCGCGTCGTAGTACGCCAGGCGGGCCGTGTGGGCGCGGGCCTGCATGCGGGCGATCTTGAACGCGATGGCCTGGTACTTGCCGATGTTCTGCCCGAACGCGCTGCGTTCCTTGGCGTATTTCACCGACTGGTCCACGCACCCCTGGGCCGCGCCGACAGCCAGGGCTGCGATCGCGATGCGGCCCTCATCGAGGATGGAGAGGAAGTTGGCGTAGCCGCGGCCCTGGGTGCCGAGCAGGTTGGCTTCGGGGACGCGGACGTTGTCCAGGGTCAGGGGGTGGGTGTCCGAGGCATTCCAGCCGACCTTGTTGTAGGCCTTCTCCGCCTTGAAGCCCGGGGTGTTGGTGGGCACCAGGATGGTGGAGATTTCCTTCTTGATGCTGCCGTCCGGGCGTTCCTGCTGGCCGGTCACGGCCGTGACCGTGACAAGGCGGGTGATGTCCGTGCCGGAGTTGGTGATGAACTCCTTGTTGCCGTTGATGATCCACTCCCCGCCCTCAACCCGGGCCGTAGTCTTGGTGCCGCCGGCGTCCGAGCCCGCTTCCGGCTCCGTCAGGCCAAAGCCGGCGAGCGCCTTGCCGGAAGCCAGCAGAGGCAGCCACTCCTGCTTCTGGGCCTCGTTGCCGAAACGGTGGATCGGCATGGCGCCGAGCGAGACGCCGGCTTCGAGGGTGATGGCGACGGACTGGTCCACACGGCCGAGTTGTTCGAGCGAGAGTGCCAAGGCGAAGTAGTCTCCGCCCATGCCGCCGAACTCTTCCGGGAACGGCAGTCCGAAGAGGCCCATGTCCGCCATCTGCGAGACGACTTCGTAGGGGAAACTGTGTTCCGCATCGTGCTTGGCCGAGACCGGTGCCACCACTTGATCGGCGAATTCGCGGACGGTGTCGCTAAGCTCCTGGTATTCCTCGCTGAGTTCAAAACTTGCCATGGGGATGACTCCTTTGTCTGTGCTGCGTCTGTTGTCTGTTGCTGAAGCTGGGTTGTTAGTCCGCCGCGCCCATGGCGATGACGGCTTCCTCGATGGTGTCCTCGGCCTTGGACGGTTCCGCGGCGTGGATCGTGGCGAGTACCTGGTCCGCCTTCACGAGGTCCCCGGACGTGATGCTGATGTGGACGGTGCCGTCCAGGGGCGCCAGAAGCTGGTGCTCCATCTTCATGGCCTCCACGGAAAGCAGCACCTGTCCGGCCTCCACGGTGTCGCCGTTGCTGACGGAGACGGACACCACGGTGCCGGGCATCGGCGAGCGCACCGCCGGATCAGCGGCGCCTTCCTCGCGTTCCATGGCGGCGAGCGCCCGGGCCAGCCTCGACTCGCGGCTGAGTACCTCGAGGCGGCATGACCAGCCTTCGTTGCCCAGGAAGAGCCCGGCGGGTTCGCCCGGCGTCGGGATGTCCGGGCCCGGTGCGGCGGGATCGGCATGGACCGGGGCAAACGCGTAGCCCTTCAACTCCCCGTCCAGGGTGACCTCGGCGCGGTGATCGCGGGAGAAGTCCGCCGAGGCGCTCCGCCACGGCCCGCCGTCCACGGAAACGGCCGTGCCGCCTGTTGCCGCGCTGCGCAGCGCCACCGTGGCAATGCCGCCGTCGGACGTTCCCAGGCTGATTCGGCGCGGTGCATGCTCGCCGGGCCGCCAGCCGTCCTTGCGCTGCCACGGTCCCGGCGCGGGGTTGAGCCCGTCCTGCTCCCCTTCCCGGGCTGCCGCGAACAGTGCGGCAGCGACGAGTTCGAAGTCGGCCACCCGGCGGAAGGTGAAGTCCGGCATCCTGCGTTCGATCAGACCGGTGTCGAGGCGTCCGGCGCGGACGTCGGCGTCGTTGATCAGGAGGCGGAGGTATTCGACGTTGGTGTCAACGCCCAGGGCGGTGTACCCGGCGAGCGCCTCATCGAGCGTGTCCAGGGCCGCGGTGCGGTCCTGGCCCCAAGCGATGACCTTGGCGATCATGGGATCGTAGCTGGAGGAGATCTCAAGGCCCTCGACCAGGGCAGAGTCCACCCGGACGCGGTCGGCTGAGTCAGCGGGCACTTCGTCCAGCAACACGACCCTTCCGGTCGAGGGCAGGAAGTTCTTCTCCGGAACTTCGGCATACACCCGGGCCTCCACCGAGTACCCGGTGAGCACGACGTCGTCCTGGGTCACAGTGAGTTCCTCGCCGGCGGCGATCCGCACCTGCCATTCGACGAGGTCGACGCCGGTGACCATCTCGGTGACGGGGTGTTCGACCTGTAGGCGGGTGTTCATTTCCATGAAGAAGAACTCGTCTGGCGCAGTGTCCGAGACCAGGAACTCCACGGTGCCGGCGCCGCTATAGTTGACGCTGCGGGCGGCGTTGCAGGCGGCCTCGCCGATCCGCGCACGGACGCTGTCGCCGTCGGGCAGGGATTCCAGCAGCGGGGACGGCGCTTCCTCGATGACTTTCTGGTGGCGGCGCTGCAGCGAGCATTCGCGTTCGCCGAGGTGGATGACGTTGCCGTGGTTGTCGGCCAGGACCTGGACCTCGATGTGCCGCGGGGTGAGCACAAGCCGTTCCAGGAAGAGGGTGTCGTCGCCGAAGGCACTCGCGGCGACGCGGCGGGCGGTGGCCAGGGTGGCCTCCAGCTCCTCCGGGCGGTCCACGACGTGCATGCCCTTGCCGCCGCCCCCGGCGGAGGGCTTGATCAGCAGCGGGAACCCGACGCCGGCCGAGGCCTCGATGAGCTGCGCGTCCGTCATGCCGGGCTCGGCGATGCCGGGGACGACCGGGACCCCGTACCCGGTGACGTGGTTCTTGGAGCGGATCTTGTCGCCCATGACGTTCAGGGATTCGACGCCGGGGCCGATGAACGTGATCCCGGCCCTCTCCAGGGCGCGGGCGAAGTCGACGTTTTCGCTGAGGAAGCCGTAGCCCGGGTGCACGGCCTCGGCGCCGGTGTCCTGGCAGGCCTGGATGATCGCCTCGATTTTGAGGTAGCTCTCGGTGGCGGCGGCCGGTCCGATCCGGACGGCGACGTCGGCCTCGCGCACGTGGCGGGCGCCGGCGTCGGCGTCGGAATAGACGGCGACCGAGCGGATGCCCAGCGCCCGCAGGGTGCGGATGACCCGGCAGGCGATCTCGCCGCGGTTGGCCACCAGGACGGTGCCGAACAGTGGCGTGCTGCCCTGCGGTTTCGGGGAAGGAATGGTCATTGCTGGCTCACATCCGGAACAGGCCGAAGGAGGACTCCGGCAGCGGGGTGCGGGAGACGACGTCGAGCGCCAGTCCCAGGACGGTGCGGGTGTCCGCGGGGTCGATCACACCGTCATCCCACAGGCGGGCGGTGGAGTAGTAGGGGCTGCCCTGGTCCTCGTACTGGGCCTTGATCGGGGCCTTGAACGCTTCTTCGTCCTCGGCGGACCACTCTTCGCCGCGGGCCTCGTACTGGTCCCGCTTCACGGTGGCCAGCACGCTGGAGGCCTGGTTGCCGCCCATGACCGAGATCCGGGAGGCCGGCCACATCCACAGGAAGCGCGGCGAGTAGGCCCGTCCGCACATGGAGTAGTTGCCTGCGCCGAAGGAGCCGCCGATCACGACAGTCAGCTTGGGGACCCGGGCGGTGGCGACGGCGGTGACCATCTTGGCGCCGTTTTTGGCGATGCCGCCCTGCTCGTAGTCCTTGCCGACCATGAAGCCGGAAAGGTTCTGCAGGAAGATCAGCGGGATGCCGCGCTGGTCGCAGAGTTCGATGAAGTGCGCGCCCTTGAGCGAGGACTCGCTGAAGAGCACGCCGTTGTTTGCGACGATGCCCACCGGGTGGCCGTGCAGCCTGGCGAAGCCGGTGACCAGGGTGGTGCCGTAATTCTTTTTGAACTCGTGGAACTTGCTGCCGTCTACGAGCCGGGCGATCACCTCGCGGACGTCGTACTGGGCGTTGACGTCGGTGGGGACGGCACCGTAGAGCTCCCCCGGATCCGCGAGGGGTTCGACGGCGGTGTCCACGTCCCAGACGGGGGCGGCAGGCCGCGGCAGTGTGGCCACGATGTCGCGGACGATCTGGAGGGCATGCTCATCGTTTTCGGCCAGGTGGTCCGTGACGCCGGAGATCTTCGAGTGCACGTCGCCGCCGCCGAGCTCCTCGGCCGTTACGATCTCGCCGATGGCGGCCTTCACCAGCGGCGGGCCGCCCAGGAAGATGGTGCCCTGGTTGCGGACGATCACGGTCTCATCGCTCATGGCCGGCACGTAGGCGCCGCCGGCGGTGCAGGATCCCATGACAGAGGCGATCTGCGGGATGCGGGCCGCGGACATCCTGGCCTGGTTGAAGAAGATCCGGCCGAAGTGTTCCTTGTCCGGGAAGACCTCGTCCTGCTTGGGCAGGAACGCCCCTCCCGAGTCCACGAGGTAGATGCAGGGAAGCCGGTTTTCCAGCGCGATTTCCTGTGCCCTGAGGTGCTTCTTCACGGTCATGGGATAGTAGGTGCCGCCCTTGACGGTGGCGTCGTTGGAGATCACCAGGACCTGGCGGCCGTGCACGAGGCCGATGCCGGCAATGACCCCGGCGCCCGGGGAGTCGTCGTTGTACATACCGTTGGCGGCCAGCGGGGCAATTTCGAGGAAGGGGCTGCCGTCGTCCAGCAGCTGGTTGATGCGCTCGCGCGGGAGGAGCTTGCCCCGGGCCACGTGGCGTTCCCGCGATTTTTCCGGCCCGCCCAGGGCGGCGGCGGCGAGCCGTTCCTTCAGCTCGCGGGCCAGCCCCAGCTGGGCCTCGCGGTTCGCGGCAAAGGCGGCGCTGGTGGCGTCCACCCGGCTGGCGATTGTCTCCATTGACTGCTTCCGTTCCCTGACCTTGGTGCCGGAGCCCGCCCGGCGGGCCGCCCAGCCATTTCGGTTAGTACCGCATAACTGAGATTTAGGTTAGTCTCTATTAACTGTGATGTCCAACACAGGCGCGTCCTCCGCGGGCGTGGCGGCGGAACCGGAAGTGGCGGAATCCGCGGCGTGCAGGAAGCGTCCACGAGGAGATGTGCCGGTGACCGAACCCAGCCCGACCACCCAGTCCGATCCCCAATCGGGCACCCAGGCGGGCACCCAGCGGAGCCAGTCGGGCACCCAGCGGAGCCAGGCCAAGGAGAACCGGCGGCAGGCCCTTCTGGCCGCCGCCGCCACTCTCTTCGCCATTGAGGGCTTCAACCGCGTCTCCCTTGAGGACCTCGGCGCCGCCGCGGGCGTGAGCGGCCCGGCGGTCTACCGGCACTTTGCCGGCAAGCAGGCCGTCCTCGGAGCCTTGCTGCTGAGCGTCAGCGAGGACCTGCTCGACGGCGGCCGCAGGGTCGTGGCGGAGTCCGATGACGCCGCCGTCGCATTGTCGCACCTGGTGGCGTTCCATGTGGACTTCGCCCTGAGGAATCCCGACGTCATCCGCGTCCAGGACCAGGATTTCAGCAACCTGGCCGGCGAGGACCAGTCCGAGGTCCGCACCCTCCAGCGCAGCTATGTGGAGCTCTGGGTCGACGTCCTGGCCGGGCTGCACGAAGGGACCGAGGCAGCCGAACTGCGGATGCGGGCACACGCCACGTTCGGCCTGATCAACTCCACGCCGCACTCGGTGCGCGCCCACGGCCGCCGGCTGGCGATCAAACGTGCGCGCCCGCTGCTGGAGAGCATGGCGCTGGCTGCCCTAATGGCCCCGGCCGCGCCTTCCGCCTGACAGCATCCGTCCTGGCCGTCGACTGCCCGGTGCCCGCTGCCCGGTCATTCTGGGCTCACTCTCCGGGGGCACTTTGGCGCGGCGACGCCCTCGCCTGCGCCGCCGCCGTCGAAAATTATCGTCAAAGTGCCCCGCCACGGGGGCACCCCCACGAGGCGACCACGTAAGACAGCACGGCCAGGAACGAAGTCACCTCCGGCAGCCGACATCTGTCACCTCCTGGGTACCGGGCGTTTTCCGGCCGGGGCCGCCGCCCTTACCGCAGCGGCGCACAGCGGGGGCACTTTGGCCCGGACTCACCGCAGATTCGGGTGGCCAAGGCCGAATCCTCCTTCAAAGTGACCCCCGACTCCCGCAATCGCCCCGCGGGATGGCTGCACCCCACCTGTCGAAGAGGAGTCCGGTCATGGACGTGAATGTACCCTTTAGCCCCCGTTACCGGTTAGATTCCAACATCCGATTTTAAGGTCCTCAACTGGGCAGGCCGGCCGAAAACTCGCTACATCCTGTCCCTTTGAGGGATGCCGCTGCAGGACACCTCGAGTCAGGCAACGACTCAGGCGGAGAGCCGAAAAGTCGAGGGTAAACTCACGAATCTTTCCCAAGGGCACGGCTCGTTGACGATGTGAAGTGAAGCCGGGCTCAGCAGTGAAAACCAGAGACAACCGGCAGCGTGGCTAGCTAACGAGCTGCTGGATCGCGCCGGGAATGAACATCAGCGTATTGATCAACGCGAACGTGGCGATGCCGCAACCGATGGCCAGGGCCGCGATAGCCAGACCGCGGCCGCGGTCTCCCTTCAATCCGATCTGACTGAGTGCCATATGTCCGGCCCCCACCGCGAAGACGGCGACGACGGCAGTGCCAAAAATCCAGACGCCGGAAGCGGCGATCAACGCGAGGATGATGGCTGCGACGGAAAGCCTGTTCAATCGATTAGTCGATGTTTTTGCCGGAACTATTGGCATACTTATTGCGGCTCCCCCAACCTAGCCGTTCACAAGAGTCTAGCTTTGCGCTCCAGTACCGTGAAGGAGTTCGAACCGACGCTGCCCGCAAGCCGATCGGCTACCGGACGCCAACGGAGATTGTCCGTTCAGGGAACCGCAGCCGGACGCAATGCCGAATGACCTCCGTCGTGCAAGAATCGCCGCATGGATGAGGATGGGCAGCGGACCCGGGACCAATTGATGGTCGTCGATGCCCTTGTGCGGGCGATAGACCGGCGTGACGAGGTCTTTCAGGTGATTGAGGATTCAGAGGACGAGGACGAAGCAATCCGTCGGGTTGGTCAGCTGTTGGGTGTGGACGAATTGGGCAGCCGGGTAGTCCTCGCCCTGCAGTTAAGAAGACTCACGCGAGACCAGCGTCAGGCTCTCGCTTCCGAGGCAAAGGAACTCCGATCAAGGTTGCCGGATGGCCGCTGAGGACTTCGTGTTCTCCGTCGATTACTGGTTCTGCCCGCGCCAAGCTACTAAGTAGCGGCTGCTCACCTTCGTGCCCGCGCCCTTTCACGACTCGGGCTCGCAATCCCTTTTCCCTGTGGGGCCTGCCGTCAGAAGCGCCCCCTGCAGTTGCCTGCTTGAATCTTCGCGGCGATTCTCTGCCTCCATCCTCGTCCCGTGTGCCGATCCCCTACCGGGCGCGAAGCAGGAGGTGCTAGTGGCCAGGCTCGGAGGCAGCTATTCGGGTACGTCCTGGAAGTATTGCGCGACGTCGTAGTTGCCAATGAGCCTTGCTAAGCCGACCGGCGTCTGCCCGCTTGCGTTGACGTGCAGCGGGTCAGCAGCATGGGAGCGGAGCAGCCCGATCAGCTCGCCCCGACCTTTGGAATTGAAGACGGCGACCCAAAGTGGTGTGTTGCCGAAGTCGTTTTCCGCGTCGACCCGTGCTCCTGCATCGATCAGGGAGGCAGCCGCCGTAGGGGGGAATTCCTGGGCTCCGAGATGAAGCGGTGTGAAGCCTTGGCGGTCCACCACGTCAGGCAATGCTCCCGCGGCAAGCAACCGTGCTATTGCCTCGGGATCATCTTCCAGTGCAGCGTAGTGGAGCGGAGAACGGCCGGCAGGGTCCATGCGTCGCTTCGGCTCGTTGTCCACGTTCATTCCTTGCTCTCGACTGCGCCAAGGCGGGTGCGCACTTCCGCCGGTCTGAAGTCATAACCGCTCGCCCGGGCACCTGTCCAATTGAGGCCCACGAGAATCCCGTCGCCCTCAAGGCCGTCGATCCAGCGGTGCGCCACACTTCGAAGGGGATGGCTATCGGTTCGAAGTCCTTGTAGTCGGGACCATTCGCGATAACCTGCTCTGCTCTGCTTCGAAGGGACCAGAACGGCATGCTGCGCTCACCATCTCCGTTGAGCGGGGCCGGGAGGCCACTTGAATCGCGGATCCCCCACACCTCACCGTTCTTGACGATCTCGTCGTAGAAGACGGCTGCATGCGCTGCACTGACACTCATTCCGACAGCCTATGACGCAAGGGCACGCCAGCAAGCAGCCCACGAAACCCTCGTGGGCGCCTGACCGTGGATAGGTCGTTTCAAATGCGCCCAATACGGAGAAAATTGACGATCATTGACTTCATGGGATCATTTACGATCACGAGCCCCCCGCTGTCGATCGCACGCGAACTTTGGCGGCTGGGCGAGCCTGGTCTTGCCTCACGCGCCGTGCACTTGAGCGCCGAGCAGGCCGTGGACATCGGGATCAGGGCCGGTGACCTGGAACAATCCGGCCAAGCACGTGCTATCTGGCCCGACGGCCCGAGCGGCGTCTCTTCCTCGCTGTTGCTAGCAGCCGTTGAGTATCTCGAAGGTTCCATGCGCCCGTGCGCCAGACGCCGCCGCCTTCCCGAGAAGCATCTGCCAACGGACCTTCAAGCCAGCGAGCCGGTCCTCTGGGCCGCACTTTCTCCAGCAGCCGCGCAATGGATCGTCGACAACTCGAGACCCGACAGTAGTTTCCGCGCTGAGCACACCTCCCCCCAGGCGGCACCCGTGGCCGGCCATCCCAACCAATGCCGGTACATTGCAAGACCGGCAGACTGTTTAACAGCGACAGACGGTCGAGTCCATGGCAGGGCGGTCAGATGAGGAGATTGACGACGAACCGGATGCCGTAATCGAGGAGCCGCTCCGATGCCACATCAATGACTTCCTGAGCCTCTCCAGTGGGCGGGGTCGCGCAATCCAGTTGGATGCTCAGAGGATGTTCGGCCGTCTCCGGGTACGCGCGCAGCAAACCCCCATCGAGGACGAACATGGCGTAGTTGTTGATCTTCTCCCTCAGCTGCACGAGCTGAGGTGGGGCGTCTGACCATGGACGCACTTCGATCATGATGAGCTTGTACCCGTCATGTGAGGGATCGTGTGTCACGAGATCAATCACGTTCGGCTCCTGGACTCCGGCCAAGTCAGCGCTCCTATCGAGTGACGGTGGGAATGGTGTTGACGCACAATCATGGTCCGGCGAAGGATCCTCGAACGTTTTACTGCGGTGGTCCAAAATTGACGGGGCAGCGGATTTCCAGCGGGTATTGGGCGGCCTTCCGATCAGAGGGATTCGGTCTGTCCTGACTCCGCAAGGGTGATGCCGGCGACGGACCAGTTCTCGCGGGGGAGCTCGTGCAAGATCACCCGGATCGTGTCGGGACGGATTTCCATGACCTCGGCGTAAGTGGCCGTGAGCGCGGCCAGCAGCTGACGCTTCTTTTCAGTGGAGGAAGGGGATGCATTGAGAACCTGGATGAGCGGCATGCACAGATTGTGGCATCTTTCGCAGAGGGACGGGTGGACTCCGGCCGACCTGGTGCGTCTCGAAGTTAGCAAATCGCCTGTCGCTGGACGTCCTGGCCACAATGGACCCGCCCGTTAAGTCGTCCCGTTCAGGGTTTCCCTATCGGGCACTCGAGCAAAGAAGCCCGGATAGGTGACCACCAGCCCATGTTCATCGACCGTGACTGCCCGCTCGAAGTCGGAGTCCCGCGACTCATAGCGGTACTCATGGTCTGCTAGACGGGTGTAGCGCTGGGGGTCGGTTACTACCGTGAGGTCGGGCACCGCGACATATGCGGTCGTGATGTCGGCACTCTCACCGATGGCCAATTCGAGCCGCCGGATAGGCAGCGTGTTGCTCAGCGGTGAGATAGCAATATCCACTTCGCGGGCCATCTCGAGGTCTTGCCGCTCGCGGCCGTCCACCGTCCACACCGTGCCGTCAAACTCGATCCGCAGCGATCGAGAACCAAGCACGAGAGTTAGCGAACGGAACTGCCAGTGATCGTCAGCTATCAGGGTGTAAAGACATTCTCCGAAGGCTCCGTGAACGGTGCTCTCGACTTGGATGCCCTCCTCGGATTCGCTCACAGAGCACGTCTCCGTGCTGTCCGATTCAAGACCATCCCAGCTCAGCACGATCATGAATCTATGATGTCGCGCGAGTTGACTGTAGTCACGCTTCCCGCCTGCGCGCCAGTCATAAACCAGACGCAGCGAACCGGCCTACGACGCCGGCCACAAGGGGACTGCCCCCGGCTTGTTGACTCCTTAGCAGAAGGCGCTGGGTGACCGCAGAAAGAAGGCTCAGTGCCTTCGTCAGCGGCAAGCTCTCAGGTTCGCCGGCCATGCCCGCCCCCGCCTCGCCCAAGGTTTCGGCCCTCATGGGTCGACGCGTAGAGGATCAGGGCAGGCCTAATGCGGCTCGCAGCACTCACCGCGCCGGCCACAGTGCCCGGTGAAGGATCCTCCACAGCGCGTCGGGTCGCCAGGTCGCCGCGACCCGCTCGTCCGCCGGACCTGGAGCGTTTCCGATCCGCCAAATCAGTTTTCGCCGTTCCCAGAGTTTTTTAGGATTCTCGTTACAGTTTGTTGGCTGCCGGACATTAACAGGGCATGAGCTTGCAAACGACGGGGGAACGGGTGGATCTGGAGAGGGAGAAACGGTTCCTGGCCGCTCACACGGCGGCCCACGACCGTATCTACCGCTATTTTCGGCGCAGGACGGAGGGCGCCGCCACCGCGCAGGATCTGTGCGCTGAGGTTTTCAGGATTGTCTGGGAGAAGTCCGGACACGCCGATGACCTCTCGGTCATCGTCCTTTTCGGCGTGGCCAGGAACGTGCTCCGAAATCATGACAGGTCTCTATCCCGGTCGGCCGGACTCATCGGAGCTTTGCGCTTCGAGCGCGTCCATGGACCATCCGCCGGGGGATCCGCCGTCCGTGATGGCATCGACCGCCTGGCCTCAAAGGAGCGGGAGGTGTTACTGCTGACGTACTGGGACGGACTTACCGCCGTCGAAGTGTCCCATCTGCTCAACACATCGGCGGCTGCCGTGCGAATGCGCCTGCACCGGGCGCGCAAGGAACTAGGCCGAATACTTCAGCAGCAGACGGTGTCAGAAGGAGCAACAGAATGAGCCAGGACTACTCCGCGGCGGACCTCCTTTCAGCCGCCGATCCTGCGCTCACGATCACCGAGGAGGAACTTATCCGCAGCCGCCAGCGGTCTCTGTCGTTCGTCAATTCCGAGGTCACCCAGCTCGCCGTCGGCGGATCCGTCCACGACTTCCATCGCGCGCCGGCTAAACGCCATTGGGGGCGTTTCGCCGCTGCCGGGCTTGCGGCAGCGGCGGTCGCGGCCTGCGTACTCGTCGCCACGGGTTTGGTAACGAGCCCGGTCAACATGGCGGCGGCGCCGACCGTCGCTGGGGTCATCCCGACGGCGACACCGGCCGGCCCCGGGAAGTCTTCCCTGGCGGGGCCCACTGTTACCGATTCGTTTGGGAACGTGGATTACTACACCACGGTCTCCGGTGACACGTCTGCGGGAGTGGCTGCATCCTTCGGCATCTCCGAGGAGAAACTCGCTGAGTTCAACGGGCTTCAGCCCGGGAGCGCGCTGGCACCCAATACGAAGCTGCGACTGATCCCCGCCCCGGGTCCGATCACCGGGGCGAAGGGTGCGGCCGTCGTCGACGCCAGCGGCATCCCCCTCAGCTACGTGATTGAACCCAATGACACCCTCGACGGGATCAGGTACCGGTTCGGGCTCACCGGCGAGCAGTTGGCGGAAGCGAACAAGGTCCCGTACGTGTACGAGAAGGGCAACACCTACTTTGTCCGTGCCGGGAATCACATCCGGCTGCAGAAGAACCCGGTCGACAGCCGGGCGGGCGCGGGAGCAGCCGTGAACAATTCATACGGGCAAGCCATCTTCTATACCACCGTCGACGGCGACTCCTTCGACAGCCTCGGCTACAAATTCCGGTCCACCACGGACCAGCTGCTGCAGTACAACCCGTCCCTCACCACGGACCGGCCCATCCCCGCGGGGACCAGGGTCAGGCTCATGCCCGGCGAGCTCACGATTGACGGTGCCCGGGGCACCTTTACCGCCGACGCCGACGGGATCCCCCTGACCTACACCACGGCCCCCGGGGACACCGAGCGCCAGATCTCGTTCCGCTTCAGCGTGACAGACCTGGAATGGGCGAACCGCCCGCTCACCGGCACCGACCGCGTCTGGTACGCCTTCACCGACCTACCCGCCGGGGAACTCGCCCCGGGCCAGACCATCAGCGTCGCCCTGAACCAACCTCTCAACAAGTAGAGCAGTATCACCAGGGACGTCGTCTGAGCAGCCCGCGAAACCCTGCTCACCGGCACCTGACCGCGCCATATAACGCCGCCAAATACACGCCAGCGGGTCGTACGGCAATTGGCCGGCCGCGGAAACGCGGCGGTGTTGATTCGGAAATTGTAAGGACCGGCTTCCGGGTCCGGGACGAAGGAATCTCAATGATGTTGTCAACGGATTTTGGCGAGCCGCTGAGGTGTCCCGGCCGGTTCGCGGCCGGGACACCTCAGGAGCTTCTAGTCGGTCCAGCCGGGTAGGGCCTGCGGTCCTGCTCCGGGAGGCCGGCGGCCGTGGCGGAGAGGTTCTCCGGACCGTCCGACTGGCCGGACGCCCAGTGGAAGAACACCTCGGCCGTGATTGTTTCAAAGCACGCCTCCTGGGACCGGAATCAGTACGTCGCGGTGTCGCCCTCGACACAGGTTCCGTAGCCGAACAGCTCCCCGCTCCCGTCCCGGGTGCGGGCAACGGCGAAGATGATGTAGGGCCAGGATCCGGCATCCCAGCCTTCGCTGCCCCAGTTCGGCAGCACGGACCAGCCGGTGCCGTCGAGAGTGTCCATCCAGTCGTACCCGTCCCCTGCCCGGTCGTCCGCGGGCAGGACCGGGGCGGTGACCGGTTCCGCGGTGTCAGCGGTGACCGTGCGGGACATGATTCCTGCGTTCATGAGGTGAGGCTCCGTTTCGCTGCGGCGGGGCGGTTGCCCGGAGTACCGGATTCCCTCTCCCCACCATGTTTTGCCTGCTGGCGGAGCATCGCGTAGCTGTGCCCGACGGAACCGGGGCAACCCGAAGGGCGAGCGGCGGGTGGGTTGTGGGAGGAAATAAGCGCAGCGCCGACCCAAGGCGTCCGGTGCGCGGCCGTCCGAAGGACGGTTGAGCCGGTGGAGCGGGCACGTAGGATCCAACGGACAGCAGCAAAAAAGAAAGAAGAATGCTTGTGCTGCCCGAGCACAGCGAGGCCCTTTCTTGATGTGCTCGGGCGGTGGAGATGCGATGCAGGGGCGCCCTGGACGTCAGCGCCCTCGTGGCTCATTCTCGCAGGCGGTCAGACGCTTCATTTCCGTGGGATTCCCGTCCGGCTCGGCCCGCAGCGCAGTGGCCGCAGGCGGTTCATGGTTGCTTATCTACCGGCGTCTTATGTCGCCTGGCCGCGTTCGCGGCGGGATTCGTACATGAGGGGGACACGGGGTACTCACGCGATTTCGTCTCACGGAACCCATACCGCTGTACAGCTATGACCGCTGGGAAGGCGCCTTGATGGACAAGCGGCCAAAAAAACCTCCATCAATGCGTGAGACCACGTAAGGCCATCAAAGCGGGAACCCCTTCCAGTCCCCCATGGACGGGGTTCCTCGATGTGCCGGGCCATCCCGACCAGCCGCCCCTGAAATTACCAACCCCAGCCATCGACTGGATGTTCCGCAGTCCCGACCACTAGATATCGACCGGGCCGTCAGGGGTGTCATTCGCCGAAAAGGTGAGACTGAGCCGAGGTTGGGGGGGCAGCGTCAGCCTGGGCGTGCCGCCTCTGGGCGGCGGGTCGCCCGACGACGCACGGCCGGTAACGGTCCGACGGATTTTCCACCCGGGCACGGCATCTGTAAGCTCAATCACATCCACACGGGTGCCCCTGCAGGGGCTGAGATCGGGCTGAAGCAGTCTGCGACCGTTGAACCTGTCCGGGTCATGCCGGCGAAGGAAGTAGGAAAACACTGATGAGCTCCATGAATTCGCATTCGCTCGCTTATGTCCGCGACCCGGAAAACGGAATCGCGGTCCCGGTCACTACCATCGCGCTGGAAGATTCCCCCAACGGCGCCAAGAACCCGGATTTTACGGTCTATCGCACCGCCGGGCCCGGCAGCGACCCGGTGATCGGCCTGGAGCCGTTCCGGTCCGCATGGATAGAATCCCGGGGCGACACCGAGCCTTACGGCGGCCGGGAACGGAACCTGCTCGATGACGGTAAGTCCGCCGTCCGGCGGGGTGCCGCGTCCGCTGAATGGAAGGGGGCGCAGCCGGTGCCCCGCCGCGCCCTCGACGGTAAGACCGTCACCCAGATGCACTACGCCCGCCAGGGCATCATCACCCCCGAGATGCGGTTCGTGGCAGTGCGGGAAAACTGCGACGTTGAACTGGTCCGCAGCGAAGTCGCCGCCGGGCGGGCCATCATCCCCAACAACATCAATCACCCCGAGTCCGAACCGATGATCATCGGCAAGGCGTTCCTGGTGAAAATCAACGCGAACATCGGCAACTCGGCCGTGACAAGCTCCATTGCCGAGGAAGTGGACAAGCTCCAGTGGGCGGCCCGGTGGGGCGCCGACACTGTCATGGACCTCTCCACCGGGGACGACATCCACACCACCCGTGAATGGATCATCCGCAACTCCCCCGTCCCGATCGGCACGGTCCCGATCTACCAGGCGCTCGAGAAGGTCAACGGCGAGGCCAATGACCTGACCTGGGAGATCTACCGGGACACCGTGATCGAGCAGTGCGAGCAGGGCGTGGACTACATGACCGTCCACGCCGGCGTGCTGCTGCGCTACGTGCCCCTGACGGCCAACCGGGTCACCGGCATCGTCTCCCGCGGAGGGTCCATCATGGCCGGCTGGTGCCTGGCCCATCACCAGGAGAACTTCCTGTACACCCACTTCGACGAACTGTGCGAAATATTCGCCAAGTACGACGTCGCCTTTTCCCTCGGCGACGGCCTGCGGCCCGGCGCTACCGCGGACGCCAACGACGCCGCCCAGTTCGCCGAGCTGGATACCCTCGCCGAACTCACCAAGCGGGCATGGAAGTACGACGTGCAGGTCATGGTCGAAGGCCCCGGGCACATCCCCTTCCACCTCGTCCGGGAAAACGTCGAACGCCAGCAGGAACTGTGCGACGGAGCGCCCTTCTATACCCTCGGTCCGCTGGTGACCGACATTGCGCCTGGCTATGACCACATCACCTCTGCCATCGGCGCCACCGAGATCGCCCGGTACGGCACCGCGATGCTCTGCTATGTCACGCCCAAGGAACACCTCGGGCTGCCGAACAAGGACGACGTCAAAACCGGTGTCATCACGTACAAGATCGCCGCGCACGCCGCGGACCTGGCCAAGGGCCACCCGGGCGCCCACGAACGCGACGATGCCCTTTCCAAGGCACGCTTTGAGTTCCGCTGGCGTGACCAGTTCGCACTTTCCCTGGACCCGGAAACTGCCGAAGCATTCCACGACGAGACGTTGCCGGCCGAACCGGCCAAGACCGCGCACTTCTGCTCGATGTGCGGACCCAAGTTCTGCTCCATGCGGCTCTCCCAGGATATCCGCGACCAGTTCGGGGGCATGTCCGAACAGGAAGCCATCGCCGGGATGAACACTAAGTCCGCCGAATTCCGTGAATCCGGCGGCAAGGTCTACCTCCCCGAACCCGTCCGCCTCAACCCCTAAGAGCGCCCGGGCCTGCAGCCACCGCCGCAGGCCCGGGCACCGCCCCCCGCCACGAACACACCCTGGCTGAGGCCTCCACATTGGCAAGAAACAGCAGGGCAGTGGGAACCTTGCCACGTAAAGCGCCTCACGGTGGCCGGGCCGGATCGATTGCCTCACTCGTGCTCTGGTCATGAGTAGACGGCGCGAGCAAACGTCCTGCCCAGGGGCCGCACGGCCGTCGAGCCGGTAGCCCCGTCTGGCTGTGGCACTTCGAGTTGTACCCGTCAGTGCAGTTGGTGTCCTTGAGCCGCGGATGCTGCCAAAAGTGTCAATCCAAACGCACTCCGGGGCAACGTCCGCACCGGCGAACCACGCTGGATTTACCGCAGCCAACCAAGGTCGCGACAATGACACGGGACGCGCGCGACTGCACGACTTCCCCGAGAGAAGCAACATGAAATTAGCCCCCACGACGCGATTGGCAGCCCGAACGTCACCTCGATTCTCGCTGGCATCCCGGCCTCACCCGGACCATTCCCGCCGGACCCGTTCAGCGGGCCCGGCGGCCGGCAGGTGAACGCCCTAATGCTCCGGCACCGCGAGCTGACCCGAGTTCGTCCCCTCTCCGCACTGGCGCTGACATCGAGGATCACGAATGCCCTCCTGCGGAGCGGCGTAAATTCCGTTGGACAGCTGATCAGCCGGTCAAGGGAAGACCTCATGGCCGAGATTACCGGCCTCGGCGAAGGATCGTTGAAGCTCATCGAAGCGGCCGTCGCTCTGGAAAACCTCGCGCTCGCCCCAACGGAGACCCTGTCCTCCGCGTTCACCCGCACATCAACGAGCCGAGCCCGGAGCAGCGCCAAGAACAACCGCCATATCAAGAACCACAACACATGGGTAACTCCACTGATGCCAGCCCCTGCCCGTAACGAATCCCCCCACCCCGCGGACGATTTTCAGCGTCCTTCCGTGCCGATGACGCCCGCCGAAGGACCCGGCGGCCCATGAAATCGGACGTCCCCGTAAAGTTACTAGAGTGAGTAATGGAATCAGCCCGTCCGAAGCATGGCAGCGCCTGCGTGAAGGCAACACGCGTTTCGTCTCCGGGGACGCTCTGCATCCGAACCAGGACGCCTCCCGGCGCAGCGCGCTGGTGAACGCCCAAGACCCCTTCGCGGTCATATTCGGCTGCGCGGACTCCCGTCTGGCCGCGGAGATCATCTTCGATCTGGGTCTCGGCGACGCCTTCGTGGTCCGCACAGCAGGACACGTGATCGACGACGCCGTCCTCGGATCGCTCGAATACGGCGTTTCGGTGCTGAATATCCCGTTGATCGTCGTCCTTGGACATGATAACTGCGGTGCCGTCACGGCCACGAAAAACGCGGTGGAAACCGGGGAGATGCCCCCGGGCTTCATCCGCGACCTGGTTGAACGGATCACCCCGTCGGTGCTGACCTCGATGCGGGAGGACAAGACCGAGGTCAACGACATGGTCGTCGAACACGCCAAACAGACCGCGGCCCGGCTGCTGGAAAGCTCCCAGGTGATCTCCGCCGCAGTGGACGACTCCTCCACTGCAGTGATCAGCGTCGCGTACCGGCTCGGAGAGGGCCGGGCGGAACTCGTCTCAACACTTGGCACCCTCTAAAGCTGCGGAAGAACGGCAGCAATGCACTAAGGAACGCTGCCACAACCACGCCAATCGCTTCGGCAAGGCACATCTCCCGCTCTCACGACAGAGCCTGCTGTCTGGGAAGAGTCAGACAGCAGACCCCGCTGCCGGGACAGGCACAGGGGTGTAGACCCACGATAAGGAACCAGACACCCATGGTCAGTACTGACGGCACTTCCGCCACATTGCATCGCGAAGGCTTGTTGCGCCGCGGCCTGCGCCTTGAGTACGCAACCCTGGGCTGGAATGTGGCCGGTCTGGGAGTCCTGGCCGCTGCCGCCGTTCGGGCCGGGTCCCCGGCTCTGGCCGGGTTCGGCCTGGATTCCCTCATCGAGATTTTCGCCTCCCTAGTCGTGGTCTGGCAGCTCAAGGGCGTCCATAGGGAACGGGAGGCGCGGGCAATGCGGCTGATCGCGGCGGCCTTCGCGGTCCTGGCCGCCTACCTGGTGGTCCAGTTAGCCGTGGTGTTTGCCACCGGAGTCCGCCCCGCCACCTCAGGCCTGGGCATTCTCTGGACGGCTCTGACGTTCGCTGTCATGCTCGCCCTGGCCTGGGGCAAGATCCGCACCGGAAAGGCCCTGGGAAATCCGGTGCTCCGCGCGGAGGGGAAGGTGACCCTGGTCGATGCCTACCTCGCCGGCGCAGTCCTGGCCGGGCTGGTCATGAACGCCCTCCTGGGGTGGTGGTGGGCCGATCCGCTGGCCGGGCTGGTGATCATCTACTACGCCGCCCGCGAGGCACTCCACGCGTTCAGGCACACCGCCGAAGAAGTCGCGGCATGAACTTCTGGGACGGGGCGATCGCCGTCATCGCCGGGGTGGTCCTGATCTACGCGGTGCTGTTGGTCCTCCTGGCCCTCTACGCCCGTAAACACCCGGAAACGGTGGGCCTGAGGGAAGCCCTGCGGCTGCTGCCGGACCTGCTGGTCCTGCTGCGCCGGCTGACCGCGGACCGGACCCTGCCGCGCGGGATCCGTGTTCGCCTGGTCCTGTTGCTGGCCTACCTCGCCTCGCCCATTGATCTGGTCCCGGACTTCCTTCCGGTGATCGGCTACGCCGATGACGCCATCATCGTCGCGTTGGTCCTGCGCTCGGTCATCCGCACAGCGGGCCACGGACCCTTGGAACGGCACTGGCCCGGAACACCGGCCGGTCTGGCCCTGATCCAGCGGCTGGCCGGGACGGCGGCCTACGGTTCACCAGCGCCCTGAGCCGTCCGATGTCAGCGACCGGACAGGTAAGTGCCGACATCGGGAAGTCAGCGGATATCCCGCCAGTTTACGAGCCCCGTTACATTTATTGGGTCCCCGATCGCAGGGGACTTGGTCGCTGGACCCGGTATGACTTTCTCGCCCTGTCACTGATGATCCGGGGGGTGTTGTCGCCGGGTTCGGAGGCACTTGTTGACCGCTGATAGGGACACGGCCGGGCGG
>NZ_JBFTIK010000008.1:0-202449 GCF_056394725.1 Arthrobacter sp. 10N418 | reverse complement strand
ATTGACGCGGCATGTCCGGTGCCGRTCSCGGCKGGAGGGCATGTCCATTGGTGCGGGGGCGTTGCCGGTCACCGTGGGAGGACATGTCCATCGTGTGCGGCCACGAATGGACATTGACGCGGCATGTCCGGTGCCGGTCCCGGCTGGAGGGCATGTCCATTGGTGCGGGGGCGTTGCCGGTCACCGTGGGAGGACATGTCCATCGTGTGCGGCCACGAATGGACATTGACGCGGCATGTCCGGTGCCGATCGCGGCGGAAGGGCATGTCCATTGGTGCGGGGACGTTGCCGGAACCCAGAGGAGGGCATGTCCCTTGCCGGTCGCCGCGGGAGGGCATGTCCACTGGCAGCTCAGGGAAGAGGCCGGCGGGGGGCCCGCCGTGGCGGGGGCGGGGGTACTTCTTTGGCGGCCACCACGAGCGCCAGCGCTATGTCGACGTCGGCGCGCCGGGTGCGGACCGTGCACCGGCCATCGGCCCGGTCCACGAGTTCGCCGAGCGCATCCGTCAGCCCGCCGTCGATCCTGTACCTGACCACAACACGAGTACCGAGGGGGGCGCCGGACAGGAATTGCTGGGGCAGCGGCAATGGTGAGCTCACCCGTTCATAGTAAGACGCGCAGCGTCTATGACGCCCGGCTAGGTTCGCGGGAACAGGCTGGGAGATAATAGGCTCAAATGTCAGCAGCCCGGCGACAGGCCGGGGCAACTATCCGGCCGGTCGCCGGACAAACGTGGAGAGGCAAGGGTCGTGACCTACGTAATCGCGCAGCCGTGTGTAGATGTGAAAGACAAGGCATGTATTGAGGAGTGCCCCGTCGATTGCATCTACGAGGGTGAGCGTTCCCTGTACATCCACCCCGACGAATGCGTGGACTGCGGCGCCTGCGAACCGGTCTGCCCGGTGGAGGCGATCTACTACGAGGACGACACTCCCGAGGAGTGGGCCGATTACTACAAGGCCAACGTCGAATTCTTTGACGATCTGGGGTCACCGGGCGGCGCAGCGAAGGTCGGCAACACGCACACTGACCATCCCATGATTGCCGCCCTGCCGCCGCAGAACCAGGACAGCTAGGGCGGCGCGGCGGTGACCCCTGCGGTGCGCAGCTTCGGCCTCAGCCTGCCCGACTACCCGTGGGAGGCCATGGCGCCGTACCTCGCCCGGGCAGCCCGGCATCCGGGGGGAGCCGCGAATCTTTCGATCGGCACCCCCGTCGATGCCACGCCGGTCCTGGTGCAGGAGGCCCTGCGGTCCGCGGCCAACGCCCCCGGATACCCGACCGTCCACGGCACGCCCGCCCTCCGCGAAGCCATCGCAAGGTGGTTTGAACGCCGCCGCGGGGTGCCCGGACTGGATCCGCAGAACGTGATGCCCACCGTCGGCTCCAAGGAACTTGTGGCGTGGCTGCCGCTCCTGCTCGGACTGAAGCCAGGGGACGTCGTCGTCCGGCCCACCGTGGCGTACCCGACCTATGACATCGGAGCCACGTTCGCGGGTGCCGAGCAGATTGCAGCGGACGACCTCGACGAGCTCGACCCCGCCACGCGGTCCCGCGTCCGCCTGGTCTGGATCAATTCACCGGCCAACCCCACCGGCAGCGTCCGGGACCTCGCCTCGCTGCGGCGGATCGTCGGCCAGGCCCGCGAGCTCGGAGCCGTGGTCGCCTCGGACGAGTGCTACGCCGAACTCGGCTGGGGGGAGTGGGACGTCCAGCGTGGGGGAGCGCCCGTTCCCAGCGTCCTGGACCCCGAAGTTGCGGAGGGCTCCCACGAGGGCCTGCTGGCTGTCTACTCGCTGAGCAAGCAGTCCAACCTGGCCGGTTACCGGGCCGCGTTCGTTGCCGGGGATCCGGGCATCATGGCGAACCTGGTCAACAGCCGGAAGCACGCAGGCATGATCGTTCCGTATCCGGTCCAGGAAGCCATGCGCGTGGCCCTCGGCGACGACGCCCACGTCCAGGCGCAGAAAGACCTGTACCGCGGCCGCCGCGAAAGGATTGTGCCTGCCCTGCGAAGCTTCGGACTGGAAATCCACGAATCCCATGCGGGCCTGTATCTCTGGGCCACCGCGGGCGAAGCTACCTGGGACACCGTGGGCAGGCTGGCCGACCGCGGAATCGTCGTCGGGCCCGGCGTCTTCTATGGCGACGCGGGCAACGGATTCATCCGGGTGGCGCTGACCGCAAGCGACGAACGGATCGATGCCGCCGTTTCCCGGCTGGCGGCCGGGGTGTAACAATGCTGTGACACGTGCCACATCTGGGCGCTTTTGGCCGGTTCCGGATGGCTTTGGATTAGTGCCACCCGGAAACTGCCGGTAGTTTTTAACTGACTATCAATGGTGGCTTTCCACAAGAAGGCAGCGCAGCCGTTGGAATTTGTGTCCAAGAACAGGTTCCGTGGGCGGCTTCACCAGAAGTTGGACCAGCTTTCTACAGAGGCCCCGACGCCTCAGAGGAGACTCCATGACTGAGACCACCAGCGCAACCCTGCGCCATGCCGGCGGCGAGCTCGAACTCCCGCGCATTAAGGTTGTAGAAGGAAACGAAGGCTACGACGTTTCCAAGCTGCTGAAGCAGACCGGCGCCGTAGCCTTCGACCCCGGTTTCATGAACACCGCGGCCACGACGTCGGCGATCACCTACATCGACGGCGACGCCGGTGTCCTTCGGTACCGCGGCTACCCGATCGAGCAGCTGGCCCAGCACTCGAGCTTCCTGGAAGTTTCCTACCTGCTGATCTACGGCAACCTGCCGACCGCCATCGAACTGGAAGCGTTTGACCAGCGGATCCGACACCACACCCTGCTGCACGAGGAGCTGAAGGGCTTCTTCAGCGGCTTCCCCCGCGACGCGCACCCGATGCCGGTCCTGTCCTCGGCCGTGTCCGCGCTCTCCACGTTCTACCAGGACTCACTGGATCCCTTCAACGCCGAGCAGGTAGAGGTCTCCACCTACCGGCTGCTGGCCAAGATGCCGGTCATCGCCGCCTACGCCCTGAAGAAGAGCATTGGTCAGCCCATGCTCTACCCGGACAACTCACACAACCTCGTGGAAAACTTCCTGCGCCTGAGCTTCGGCCTGCCGGCCGAGCAATACGAAGTGGATCCGGTCGTCGCCAAGGCGCTGGACCTGCTCCTCATCCTGCACGCCGACCACGAGCAGAACTGCTCGACCTCCACGGTCCGGCTGGTCGGCTCGTCCAACGCCAATCTCTTCGCCTCCGTCTCTGCCGGCATCAACGCCCTCTTTGGCCCCGCCCACGGCGGAGCCAACGAGGCCGTGCTGAAGATGCTGCGCCAGATCCAGGCCGACGGCACCAAGCCGGAGGACTACATGGAGAAGGTCAAGAACAAGGAGGACGGCGTCCGCCTCATGGGCTTCGGACACCGTGTCTACAAGAACTACGACCCGCGCGCCAAGATCGTGAAAGCCACCGCCCACGAGATTCTCACGAAGCTCGGCGGCAACGACGAGCTCCTGGACATCGCCTTGCGGCTCGAGGAAAAGGCCCTGAACGATGACTACTTCATCCAGCGCAAGCTCTACCCCAACGTGGACTTCTACACCGGCCTGATCTACAAGGCCATGGGCTTCCCGGAGAAGATGTTCACCGTCCTCTTCGCGATCGGGCGCCTGCCGGGCTGGATCGCCCAGTGGCGCGAAATGATCAGCGACCCCAACACCAAGATCGGCCGCCCGCGGCAGCTCTACATCGGCGAGCCGGAGCGCAACTACCCCTCCGTGTAATGCACTAAAGAACAGCACCACGACGCCGGCCGCGCACCTTGAGAGGTGCGCGGCCGGCGTCGTTGAACACGGGGATCAGCTGGTGTAGCCCATCGGGTTGTTCTTCTGCCAGCGCCAGTGGTCCTCGCACATCTCATCGACCGTCTTGGTCGTGGACCAGCTGAGATCGGCCAGGGCCGAGGACGCGTCCGCCCAGAAGGCAGGGAGGTCCCCGGGCCGTCGTCCGGTGACCTCGTGGGGGAGCGGACGGCCCGCGGCCTTTTCGAACGAGCGCAGCACCTCCAGGACGGACGTGCCTTTCCCCGAGCCGAGGTTCCAGCGGTACACGCCGGCCCGCTCCGCCACATGGTTCAACGCGGCGACGTGCCCGCCGGCCAGGTCCACCACATGGATGTAGTCGCGCAGGCAGGTGCCGTCCGGGGTGTCGTAGTCGCCCCCGAAGACCATGAGCTTCTCGCGCCGGCCCACGGCCACCTGGGCGATGAACGGTACAAGGTTGTTGGGGATGCCCTGCGGGTCCTCGCCGATCCGGCCGGAGGGGTGCGCGCCGACCGGGTTGAAGTAGCGCAGGAGGGCAATGTGCCAACGGGTATCGGCGGTGCCGAGGTCCGAGAGGATGTCCTCGATCTGTTCCTTGGTCCGGCCGTACGGATTGTTGGCGCCGATCTCCATCTTCTCGATGTACGGAATCGGGTTGTGCTCGCCGTAGACCGTGGCCGAGGAACTGAAGACGATGGAGCGGACATCGTGCCGGTCCATCACGCGGAGCAGGTTCAGGGTGCCCACGAGGTTGTTGTGGTAATACCTGAGGGGCTCCCGGACGGACTCCCCGACGGCTTTGAGGCCTGCGAAGTGGATGACGGCGTCGATCGCGTGTTCCGCGAAGACGGCGTCGACGGCGGCCTCGTCGACCAAGTCCGCGTGGTGGAAGACGGCGGGCTTGCCGCTGAGCTCGGCGACCCGCCGGAGCGACTCCTCACTGGAGTTCACCAGGTTGTCGATGACCACCACGTCATGGCCGGCTTCCTGCAGGGACAGGACAGTGTGCGAACCGATGTAGCCGGTGCCGCCAGTAACCAAAATTTTCATGCCCCTACGCTATCCCAAACCGGAGGGCGGCTTTCCGTGTGACGGCCAGGACAACCGTGCCGCCGGCCGGTGCGCCTGACGGGGGTTCGCGCACATCCGTGCTAAAAAAGTCCAGTGCCAAAATTTGTCGACGCCGCACTCCGGCGCCAGGAAGTAGTCGAAGCGGTCTTCCGCATCATCGCAGTGGACGGGCTCGAACGGGCGTCCCTCCGGGAAGTGGCGGACGAGGCGGAACTGGCGGTGGGTTCCGTACGCCACTATTTCGCGAGCAGTGATGAACTGCTCACCCACTCGTTTGGCGTGGTCGTGGACCGGATCGTCGGCCGTCTCGCCGCCGCGGAGGCTCAGCTGGCGGCCCTGCCGCCGGGTACAGCCGAACACCACGCAGGCGTGTTAACCCTGCTGGGTGAATTTCTTCCCCTGGACGAGGACCGCGCCGTCGATGCCTGCGTCTGGATGGCCTTCAAGAACGCGGCCCGGACCAAACCCTTCCTGGCGGCTGAGGCCGACCGCAGCCATCGCGCCGTAGCAGCGATCGTCGGGCGGCTCGTGATGGAGCTTTTCGCCGCCCCCGCCGCGGAAACGGCGGCCGAGGGCCATCCCCCTTCTGCAGGCATGAAGGCCGAAACGGAGGGCAGCGAGCAGCACCGGCTGGTCACTGAGGCCGAGCGGCTGCTGGCCACGTTGGACGGGCTCACGATGCATGCCCTGCTGCAGCCGGAATGGATGACTTCCCAGGTGTGCAAAGATGTGCTGGAAGCCCATGTGGCGAGCCTGGCAGCCAGGCTGCCGGCCATTACCGGGCCTTAGCTTCGGGAATACACTGGGATCGTACGTCTTGCCAAGGGAGGCAATTGGATGCACCACACAGGCGGGCCTGGCTGGCGGATCACTATGGACACGTCCGGTCCCATGCTCATCGCGCTTTACGTCCGTGACGCAGCCGGCCTGAACAGTGCCGGACAGCCGGCGCTGAGCCCCGTGGCACCGAAAATACGCGCCTCCGACCATTCGAACCTCATCGCGGAGGTGGGCGGTGCCCCGGCCCTGAAAACCGAGTGGGAGGCGTGGTGGGAGCAGCTGTTGAAGGCCCATCCCGAAATGTCGCCCGAGCTGGGCCCGCCCGGCTTCCGCGCGTTCAGCAATTCCCCGGCGCTCAGGCGGGTGCTGCAGGCGCACTTCGGCGCTGCGCTGACGTGGGCCCGCGAACGACGGGGAGAATATGTGGGCCTCGAAGCGGAGCGGGAAGCCAGCGGCGCCGCGCAACTGCTCGCCGACATGGTGGATGACCGGCTGCTGGAGGTGGGCCGTCCCGCCCGGGACTTCACCCTGACCATCATCGAGCTGCCGTTGGCGGAGCCGCGGGCCTGGTACCTCGAGCCGGACAAGATCATCATGAGCCATGAGCTGCTGTCCCAGCCGGAGCTGTTCCGGAGCTACGTGCAGCCCGTGGTCGACCTGCTCGTCTGACCGGGCCGGTCCAGCTAGCCTGCGGGCGGGCTGGCGACCGTGACCCGGACCTGCCCTGCCGGCACCTGGGACGATTGCCAGCCGTTGCGCGACTGCCGGTTCCAGTCGCGGCCGTCCACCTGGACGTCGGTGATGGAGAGCGGTTTCGCGTTGGCCACAGCCCACTGCGCCACGGCCCAGGCCTGCGTCCCGTCGGCGTCCACGAGCAGCGTTTTGCCGTCGGCAGACACCGGCAGGTCCCCGAAGGACGCCGTCAGCGCCGCCTGAACGACGGCCGGATCGCCGCCGGCGTCCGCTGCGCGCAGCGAGCAGTCCAGGCCGGCGGCCGCCTGGCCGCTCAGCGCGGAAGCAAACGCACGGGCCATCCCTTCGTGTTGGGCGTAGGCGCCGGGGTAGGCCGAGTGCTGGACCTGCTGCGCGGCCGCCGTGATTTCCAGCGACTGGTAGCCGGGGACTTTTACGAGGGCATCGTAGAACGCGTTGGTGGCGTGGTAGGGGTCCATCACCTGTTCGGCTGTGCCCCACCCCTGGGAAGGCCGCTGCTGGAACAGTCCCCGGGAATCCGGGCCCGCCTGGTCCCCGTGGCTGATGTTGCGCAGTTTTGATTCCTGCATGGACGTGGCCAGCGCGATGCTCGCGGCCCTGGCCGGAAGTCCGCGCTGGACGGAGACGGCCGTGATGAGGGCGGCGTTGGCTGCCTGGTCGGTGGCGAGGTCGTCGCCGCCGCTGCCCGCGGCTGTGCAGCGCTCGGTAATCAGTGCGTCCGAACGCTGCAAAATGGCCACCGCCGTGTAGATCCCGCCCGCGACCATCGCAAGGGTCAGCAGCAGCACGATCCGGCGGCGCCAGCTCCCTCTTCGTGCCACGAAACTACTCCCTCGGGCCCTTGCAGGCCGCTTCATCCCTCGTGCGTTCCCGGCCAGGCCAGGCGAGTGGCGGGCGGCTGCCCGCCACCGAATCAGTTGGCGTGCAGGTCCTGGTTGAGCTCCACCGTCTGCCCCTTGCGGGGAAGGGCTTCGACGGCACCGGTGGCGGAGTTGCGGCGGAAGAGCAGGTTGGGGACGCCGGAAAGCTCCACAGCCTTGACCACCCTGGAGGTGTCCTCGCCGTCGGCGTCCCGGGGCCCGACCACGCGCACGCGGGTTCCGGCGGTGACGTAGAGACCTGCCTCCACCACAGAATCGTCGCCGAGGCTGATGCCCACGCCGGAGTTGGCGCCCAGGAGTACGCGCTCGCCCAGCGCGATCTTCTCCTTGCCGCCGCCGGACAGGGTCCCCATGATCGAGGCGCCGCCGCCGACGTCGGACCCGTCGCCGGCGACGACGCCCGCCGAGATGCGGCCCTCGACCATGGACGTGCCGAGCGTGCCCGCGTTGAAGTTCACGAAGCCCTCATGCATGACGGTGGTTCCTGCGGCCAGGTGCGCGCCGAGGCGGACGCGGTCGGCGTCGGCAATCCGGACCCCGGACGGAACGACGTAGTCCACCATCCGCGGGAACTTGTCCACGCCAAAGACGGTTACGGCGCCGCGCTTGCGCAGGCGGGCCCGGGTCAACTCGAAGTCCTCCACGGCGGCTGGCCCGAAGTTGGTCCACACAACGTTGGGGAGCTTGCCGAAGATTCCGTCGAGGTTGATCGTGTTGGGCTGGACAAGCCGGTGGGAGAGCAGGTGCAGCCGGAGGTAGGCGTCCGCCGTGTCTGCGGGCTCCTCGTCGAGGTGGATCTGGACGAAGACGACTTTCTGCTCGGTGCCGCGGTCGGGGTCTGCGCCGCCGGCAGCGATGTCGAGCAGCGACTGGTCCGCGTTGTCCACGTCGCGGAGGTTCTCCGCCGCGATTCCGAGTGCCGGGGCCGGAAACCAGACGTCCAGCACGGTGGCGACGCCTTCGCGCGTGGAGACTGTGGCCACTCCGTAGCCATAGGCGGAGCGGGCGTCGGCGGGCACAGCGGAAGCGGCAGTTTCAGTCATGGCCCAAGTCTAACGAGCGCGCCCGCGGGGACCGAAACCCAAGACGCGGATAAAGTGGAACGGTGACTGCCCCAGACTCCCAAGCCCCTTCCCGCGCCCATGCCCCCGCACGCCTGGACATCCGCCAGGATGTTGCCCTGCTCACGGCTGCCCTGATCGACATCAACAGCATCTCCGGCAGCGAAACGGAACTGGCCGACGCCGTCGAGCACGCCCTCCGGACCATTCCGCAGCTGCAGCTGGTGCGCGACGGGGACTCCATCATCGCCCGCACCAACCTGGGCCGCGCCGAGCGGGTCATCCTGGCAGGGCATCTCGATACCGTGCCGCTGCCCGCCACGGACGGCTCCCTCGGCACCGTCCCCTCCTACTGGCCCTCGGGGGCGCCCGGCGAAGGCATCCTGTACGGCCGCGGGGCCACCGACATGAAAGGCGGCGTCGCGGTGCAGCTGGCACTGGCCGCGGTGTTCGATGGCGGTGCGGAGCCGGACAAGGACGTGACCTTCGTCTTCTACGACCACGAGGAGGTCGAGGCGGTGAAAAGCGGGCTCGGCCGGCTGGTACGCAACCACGGCGGGCTGTTGGTCGGCGACTTCGCGATCCTGCTCGAGCCTACCGACGGCACGGTCGAGGGCGGGTGTAACGGCACCATCCGTTTTGAAGCGACCACGCTCGGCGAAGCCGCCCACTCGGCCCGGGCCTGGATGGGCAGCAACGCTATTCACGCCGCGGCTCCGATTCTTGAACGGCTGGCCGCCTACGAGCCGAGCACCGTTAACGTCGACGGACTGGATTACCGGGAAAGCCTGAACGCCGTGAAGATCAACGGCGGCACGGCCGGCAACGTCATCCCGGACCGCTGCGTCGTGGAGATCAACTACCGCTTCGCCCCGGACAAGACCCCGGACGAGGCCGAGCAGCACGTACGGGAACTCCTGGCGGGCTTCGACGTCGTCCGGACCGACAGCGCCGCCGGCGCGCGGCCCGGGCTGAACCACCCCGCTGCCGCGTCCTTTGTTGCTGCCGTAGGTGCCGAACCGAAACCGAAATACGGCTGGACCGACGTCGCGCGTTTCAGTGAGCTGGGGATCCCTGCGGTGAACTTCGGGCCCGGGGACCCGCTCCTGGCGCACAAAGACAACGAGCACGTCGAGGCGGACGCGATCCGGGCCTGCCTGCAGGCGCTGCGGCGCTGGCTGAGCCTCTGACGCAGCGCAAGGCAAACGGCCCGGAACCTCCTGGTTCCGGGCCGTTTGCTTGTCCTGCAGCCGTGGAGTCGCTGCCTGCGGGACGCTCAGCTGCGTGCGGGAAACTACACCTCTGCCGGGACGCTGGCGGCGGGGATGATGGCGGCGCCGGGCTTGCGGGAAAGCCGCCGCTCCAGCCATTTGGCGATCGCGGCCAGGATCAGGCACATGCCGACGTACAGGACGCCGGCGACGATGGCCGCCGGGATGATCGGGGAACCGTACTGGATCTGGCTGCCGAAGTACTTCGCCTGGAAGAGGATCTCGTTGTAGGTCACAATGAACCCCAGCGCGGTGTCCTTCAGGATCACCACGAGCTGGGAGATGATCACCGGGAGCATGGAGCGGACTGCCTGCGGGAGCAGGATGCTGGTCATGACAGTGCTCTTCGACAGCCCGATGGCATAGCCGGCCTCGCTCTGGCCGCGCGGCAGGGATTCGATGCCGGCCCGGAAGACCTCGGCCAGGACGGACCCGTTGTAGAGCACCAGTCCGGCGACGACGGCGGTGAACGGCGTGATCCCCTGGACGCCCACGGTCGGCAGGCCGTAGTAGAAGATCATCATCAGGATCAGCAGCGGTACTGCCCGGAAAAGCTCCGTGAAGCCGTAGCACGGGAGGCTGATCCAGCGGCGGTCCGAAAGGCGCCCGAACGCCAGGAAGACGCCCAGCACCAGGCTGAGGACGGCTGCGGTGCCGAACGCGGCCAGGGTGGCTCCGACGGACTGGGCGATGGTCTGCTGGACCAGGGGGAACGTGAACAGCTGCCACTTCTTGGCCTCGAACTGGCCGCTCTGGGCGAACCGCAATATGACGAAGCCGACGATCAGCAGGATCACGAGGGCAGTGACAACCCCCAGGATGCGGTAGCGTGAACGGGCTTTGGGCCCGGGAGCGTCGAAAAGAACGGAACTCATCGGGCAACCTTCCACTTCTGTTCAAGCTTTCGCTGCAGTGCGGAAAGGATGAATACGAGGACGATGAACACGAGCGCGATCCACAGGAGCCCGGTCAGTGCCGGCTCGCCGCGCTCGGAGAGGTTTGCCCGGATGGCTCCGGCCTCGAAAACGGAGAAACCTGCTGCAACAGTCGTGTTCTTGAGCAGGGCGATGAACACACTGAACATCGGCGGGATGACGGCGCGGAAGGCCTGAGGCAGGATGACGAGGGTCAGCGTCTGCGTGAACGGCAGGCCGATGGCGCGGGCGGCTTCGGCTTGCCCCACGGGGACGGTGTTGATGCCGGACCGGACAGCCTCCGCCACGTAGGTCGCGGTGTAGAGGCTCAGGCCGATGATGGCCGCCGTCATGAAGTCGATGGGTACCAGCCCGAGCTTCGGATAGCCGAGGGCGAAGAAGAAGAGCACCAGGGTCAGCGGCGTATTGCGCACCACATTGACGTACAGCGTTGCCGCCGCGCGCATGGCGGGAACGGGCGAGACGCGCAGGGTGGCGACGACGGTGCCGAGGATGAGCGCAAAGATCGCGGAGATGAAGAAGAGTATGAGCGTGTTCCGGAACCCCGTCACGAAAAGGTCCGAATTGTTCAGCAGCGTATTCACAGAATCGTCGCTTTCAGCAGGTGTTGAGGGGGCGGCACTGCGGCCGCCCCCTCAGCGTCGGTTTAGTAGTTCTCTACTGCGGGCTGCTGGACCTTGGTGCCCGACTGGCCCAGGGTCTGGTCGTAGAGCTTCTGCCACACGGTCCCGCCGTCGGTGAACGTCTTGTTGACGAACTGGCGCAGCGCCGTGTCGCCCTTCTTCAGGCCGACACCATACTTCTCAACGGTGAACGGCTGGCCGACAACCTTCAGGCTGTCCGGCTCCTGGGCGGCGTAGCCGAGCAGGATGGCCTGGTCGGTGGTGACGGCGTCGACCTGTCCGCTCTTCAGGGCCTCGACACACTGGGAGTAGGTATCGAACTCGGTGGTCTTCGTGCCCGGGAAGTTGGCCTTGATGTTCTGGATCGGCGTGGAGCCGGTGGCCGAGCAGACGTTCTTGCCCGACAGGTCCTTTTCGCTGTTGATCGTGGAGTTGTCCTTCTTCACCAGCAGGCCCTGCCCGGTGACGAAGTAGGGGCCGGCGAAGTCGATGAGCTGCTTGCGCTTGTCGGTGATGGAGTAGGTGCCGACGTAGTAGTCGATGTCACCGTTGGTGATCGCCGACTCGCGGTTGGCGGACGGGATCGGCTTGAACTCGATCTTGTCCTTGCTGATGCCAAGGGACGCAGCGATCCATTTGGCGATTTCGATGTCGAAACCGGTGTATTCGCCAGTGGCCGCGTCCTTGAACCCAAGGCCGGGCTGGTCCTGCTTGACGCCGATCCGTACCTTGCCGCTGGATTTGATGGCGTCGAAGGTGGGGCTGCCGGAAATCGAGACGTTGTCGGCGACCTTGTACGGCGCCTGCTCCGTGCTGGTCGGGGAGGCGCCGCCGCCGGTTCCGCCGCAGGCGCTGAGGGAAAGAGCCAGCGCCGCGGTTGCTGCGACCAGCATCGGCCTCTTCCGGGTAAAGAATTTCTTCATCAGGTACCTTTCATTGGGCGGCCGCCGCGCGGCGGCCGGAGAATGCTTTGTACTTCTAGTGCGTCAGCAGCTTGGACAGGAAGTCCTTCGCCCGGCTGCTCTTGGGGTTCGTGAAAAATTCCTCGGGGCTGGCGTCCTCGACGATCTGGCCGTCGGCCATGAACACCACGCGGTCCGCGGCCTTGCGGGCGAAGCCCATCTCGTGCGTGACCACGATCATGGTCATGCCTTCCTTGGCGAGCTGGACCATGACGTCCAGGACTTCGTTGATCATTTCCGGGTCGAGGGCCGACGTCGGTTCGTCGAACAGCATGACCTTCGGCTTCATCGCCAGGGCTCGGGCAATCGCGACGCGCTGCTGCTGGCCGCCGGAGAGCTGCGCCGGCAGCTTCGGGGCCTGGTGGCCGACGCCGACCCGTTCCAGCAGGGCCATGGCATCCCTGTCGGCATCTGCTTTGGAGACACCCTTGACCTTCACGGGGCCGAGCGTGACGTTCTCGAGGATCGTCTTGTGGGCAAAGAGGTTGAACGACTGGAAGACCATCCCGACGTCGGCCCGCAGCTTGGCAAGTTCCTTGCCTTCCTTGGGCAGTTCCTTGCCGTCGATGCGGATCACGCCGTCGTCGATCGTCTCGAGCCGGTTGATGGCACGGCACAAGGTTGACTTGCCGGAACCCGACGGGCCGATGACAACGACAACCTCGCCCTTGCGGACGTTCAGGTTGATGTCCTTCAGGACGTGCAGCTGGCCGTAATGCTTATTGACGGCATTCAGGGAGACGAGCGCATCGCCGGGCACTTGAGTAGTCATAAGAAGAATCTAGCGAACATTAGCCGCATATGACCGCTATCACGGGGATTCGTGCAGATCGTGATTCAAGAGATACCTGCAGGTCAGGCTGTTCCTGCGGCGGCGCCATCCCTGCCGCCGGGCCCACGCCGCATCCGGACAGGCCCGACGCGCCGGACCGTCCGGGGCCGGGTTCCGCGCTAGCCTATGGGCATGAGTACCGATCCGCAGCGCAGCCCAGAGCAGGACCCCGCCGGCAAGCCCTCCCGCGAAACCCGGGACACGTCGCCGCCCAACGGGATACGCCACAAAGGCCCGTTGGAGCTGCGGCGCAAGCAGGCCAAAGTCACCATGTCCGACCAGACCCTGCTTGACACGAAGGGCCCGGGCCAGTTTGTCCACACCGACCCCTGGCGCGTCCTGAGGATCCAGAGTGAGTTCGTGGAAGGCTTCGGCGCCCTCGCCGACCTTGGCCCGGCGGTCAGCGTGTTCGGCTCCGCCCGCACCGTGCCCGGCAGCGCCTACTATGATCTCGGCGTCGAGGTGGGCCGCAAGCTGGCTGAAGCCGGCCTTGCCGTCATCACCGGCGGCGGACCGGGGTCGATGGAAGCCGCCAACAAGGGCGCCGTCCAGGGAAACGGCGTATCCGTGGGCCTGGGGATCGAACTGCCCTTTGAGCAGGGCATGAACCAGTGGGTGGACTTGGGCATCAACTTCCGCTACTTTTTCGCCCGCAAGACCATGTTCGTGAAGTATGCCCAGGGCTTCATCGTCCTTCCCGGCGGCCTCGGAACCCTTGATGAGCTCTTCGAAGCAATGGTCCTGGTCCAGACGCGCAAGGTGACGTCCTTCCCGATCGTGCTGCTCGGAACGGTCTTCTGGAGTCCCATGCTCGACTGGATCCGCAGCACGCTGGTGGCGGAGGGGATGATGTCGGCGGAGGACCTCGATCTGGTCCAGCTCGTGGATGATCCGGCGCAGGCCGTGGAGCTTGTCGTAGAGGGCGCCGCCCGGCACCGCAACCCCAGCGGCGGCACCACCAACGGAAACGGCAACAGCGCGCGGGCCTGATCCACCGGGCCGCCGTCGTCTGGCACGATGGACTGGTGAGTCTCTTCCTGGTCTTCTTTGCGATTGTGCTGATTGGCGGCGCCGTCCTTCTCGGCACCGGCCGGGCGTCGAACGTCCTCCGCCGGGGCCGGCGGGACGGCAGCCAGCCCTTCGAGGACGGCTTCGACGAGCCGGTCGCCTCGCTGCCTTCCGTCCTCCTGCCCGCCGACGCCGAACCGTCGGACATTGACCAGCTCCGCTTCGCCGTTGGACTGCGCGGCTACCGCATGGACCAGGTGGACCAGGTGCTTGATGAGTTGCGGGACCAGATCGCCGCCAGGGACCGCAGGATCGAGGACCTCGGGAAGGAAGTGGAGCGCCTGGCCCCGCAGTCGGAGCAGCATCCTTGAACGACCCGAACAACCTGAACGACCCAGGAACCGTCCCGGGAGCGTTTGAGGCCCGGCTGCCGCGGGGGCTCAAAGCGGCGGCTTGGAGCCGCCTGGCAGCGTTTGGCGCCAGGATGGCGCGGTGGCCGTGGTGGGCGCAGGCGGGAGGGCTCTACGTCGCGGCCCGGTTCGTCAGTGCCTGCATTTTCACGGCCGCAGCGCTGCATCAGGGCGTGAACCCGTGGTTTCCCGCCCAACCCGACTACTGGAATTTCATCAACATCTGGGACGCCCGCTGGTACGGCGAAGCCCTGCAGAACGGCTATCCGGACATTCTGCCCACCGACGGGGCCGGGAACGTCCGGGAGAACGCCTGGGCCTTCTACCCGCTGTTTCCCGTGCTGGGAAGGGTGCTGGCGGGGCTGACCGGGATGGCCCCGGCGTGGTCGTTGACGGTGATCGCCATGGCTTCCGGGCTCGGCGCCGCCCTGGTGGCCTACCGCATCTTCCGGCACAAGGCCAGCCACCGCACGGCGTTGTGGGGGACCGTGATGTTCTCGTCCTTCCCCGTCGCGCCGGTGCTGCAGGTGCCGTATGCGGAGTCCCTGAACCTCCTGCTGCTCGGCACCGCACTCTTGTTCGTACTGCGGCGCCGGTATCTGTGGGCCGTGCCGGCGGCGCTGCTGATGGGCCTGTCACGGCCCACGGGGGTTCCCTTTGCGGCCATGGCCGGGCTGCTCCTGCTCTTCCGCCTGTGGGAGCGCTACGCGGCGGACCGCCGCCGAGGGGACGCCCACACCCGTTCGCAGCTCTGGTCCCTGGCCGGGCTCACTGTGGCGAGCGGCATCGGGGCCCTGGTATGGCCAGCCATCGCGTGGGCCGTCACCGGCGATATGGCGGCGTACACCAAGACCGAAGCCGTCTGGCGGGGTCACGATCTCGTGCCCTTCAAACCGTGGTTTGACGCCGGAATCCTCCTCTTCGGACCGGCCCTCGGAGTCCTGGCACCCTTCGCGGCCGTCGCTGCATTCATGCTGTTGATGATGTCCCGGCCCGTGGTGGCGCTGGGGACCGAGCTGAGGCTGTGGTGCAGCTGCTACATGGGCTATCTCCTGGTGTTCCTGTACCCCCAGACAAGCACGTTCCGGATGCTGCTGCCGTTGTTCCCGCTCGCCCTCAGCGCGGCCTGCCTCTCACGGTCCCGCGCGTACCGCGGCACGGTGGTCATCATGTTCGTGCTGCTTCAGATCGTCTGGATCGTGTGGCTGTGGGCGTGGGCGCCGCTGCCGGGCGGCGGGGACTATCCGCCGTGACCCGCAACACCTTTACCGGGTGCCGGCCCGGTTTTCCAGGGCGCGCGGGAAAGTCCAACGATTAGCTCCGGCGGGCTTGTTACGCGATAATAGAGGATAAGCAAGGACAAGAAGCAAACTGAGTTCATAGCTACGGCGCCGTCCCGGCGGCCGCCGGGCAGCTTGTTTGACCAAGCGGACGCAGCCCGGCCGGGCTGGTAAGTCACGGGACTAATGGAGGGGATATTCCTTATGGCGGCTATGAAACCACGCACCGGCGACGGCCCTATGGAAGTGACGAAAGAGGGACGCAGCCTGATTATGCGCGTCCCGCTCGAAGGCGGGGGGCGGCTCGTGGTCGAGCTTAACGCCGCAGAAGCGGCAAACCTGAAGGAATGCCTTGTCGGCGTCACCGAAGTGGTCTCGCGCTAAAAGAGCTTCGCAAAGGGGCGGGTCCCGCAGCCACTGGCTGCGGGACCCGCCCCTTTTTCGATGTCCGGCTGTCGTTGCCTACTTCTTGACCGCGATCAGCAGCCCGTCACCGGTGGGCAGCATGGCTGACGCGAGGCGCTCGTCGTCGCGGATGGACTTGCCCACCTGGCGCAGCACAGCGGTAGTGGTTTCCCGTGCTGCCGGATTGGCCACGCGGTCCTTGTCCAGAGCATCGTTGAGGACCAGCAGGCCGCCGGATTTGAGCAGCCGGATGGCCTGTTCGACGTAGCTGGGGTAGTTCGGCTTGTCGGCGTCGATGAAAACGAGATCGTACGCCCCGTCGGTCAGCCGGGGGAGGACATCGCCTGCCCGGCCGGAGATGGTGCGTGTACGGTTGGCCGGGCTGCCGGCTTCCTGGAACGCTTCACGAGCGGCCTTCAGGTGTTCGACGTCGACGTCGATCGTCGTGAGGACGGCCTGCGGGCCCAGTCCGCGCAGGATGCACACGCCCGACACGCCGGCTCCGGTCCCGATCTCCACAGCCGTCTGCGCTTTGGACGCGGTGGCCAGGACGGTGAGCACCGCACCAACGCCGGGGCCGATCGGCGTCACGCCAAGTTCGAAGGAGCGTTCGCGCGCGTGCAACAGGACCTCATCCTCGGCAGGCAGATCTTCTGCGTAGGACCAGCTCGTGGACTTGTCGGCGCTCATGGGTATCGCTTTCTGGGCGGCAGGGGAGTGTTCCTTACAGCGTACTGTGTCCGGCGCGGCCGGGCCGGGAGGCGGCGCGGCCGTGGCCCAGCCGACGGAACGTGCCCCGACGGCGGGCACGTGCGCGGCTGGTCCGGGAGGGTTGCGCCGACGGCGGAATGGGCATCCCGGGTCAGGAAATTCACAGCTTGTTTTGAAATGATGGGAGTCCGCTCATCCGCGTGGTGATCGGCGTCGAATCAAGGGTGCGGGGCCTGTTTCAGCAGGCGCCATCCAGGCGTAAGTAACATCCACGAGGGGAGCGGACGATGTCGGTACTGGCAGATGTCCCGTCAACTGAAGAGACCCAGGCCGCGGCGGAAGCCGAATGGGTGCGGCCGACGTGGGAAGAAGTGGTGACCAACCACTCCGCCAAGGTTTACCGCCTTGCGTACCGGCTGACCGGTAACAAGTACGACGCCGAGGACCTGACCCAGGAGGTCTTCGTCCGGGTCTTCCGCTCGCTGGACAATTTCAAGCCCGGCACACTGGACGGCTGGCTGCACAGGATCACCACGAACCTGTTCCTGGACCAGGCGCGGCGGAAGAGCCGTATCCGCTTCGATGCGCTCGCCGAGGATGCCGAGTCGCGGCTTCCCGGACGCGAGCCCGGCCCTGAGCAAAGTTTCGAGTTCAACAACCTGGACCTCGATGTGCAGGCTGCCTTGGAGGAGCTGCCGCCTGACTTCCGCGCCGCTGTCGTGCTCTGCGATCTCGAAGGCCTGTCCTACGATGAGGTGGCTGTCGCGCTGGGCATCAAGCTTGGAACCGTGAGGTCGCGGATCCACCGCGGCCGGACGATGCTCCGGGAGAAGCTTGCGCACCGGGATCCGCGGCCGAAACCCGCCTCCAAGCAATCGCTCAAGCCGCGGCTGAAGATACCGCGCATCGCCGGCCTCCTCTGAAAAAGGCGATGGGCCTGTTCAAACGCCTGCTGGGCGGGGCGCGGTGCGGACGGACGCGGCCGGGCGGCATTGCAGGTGGGATCCTCCCGGGCCGGCGGACCGGGGGCGACCACGGCCATCTTGAGTCGTGTGCCCAGTGCCGCGCGCAACAGCAGCGCGAACGCCAGTATTTGGAGCGCCTGCGCGAGGCGGCCGTCCCCGAAGCAAGTGATGACCTGACGGCGCGTTTGCTGGCACGGACACAGCAATTGGCAGCCGAGCGGCAAGCCCGGGAACCTGCGGCCCTGGACCGGGGGAGTCCCCCTGACGATCGCGTCTCCGCCGCCCTCCTGGCCGGCGGGGCCGCGGCCGCACTGGCCCTCATGGCCGGCACCGCCTACCTGATGGGCGGTGATCCCTCGCCTGCCGCGGGCGGCACGGAGACACCGGCCTTTTCCAGCTTCACACAGCAGGACGCGCCCGCAGCGCTGGTCTCCGGTGGATCGCCCGCATCAGGGGACGCCAGGAAGGCCAGCCTCCCCGGGGAAGCCGGACCCGGGGCAGGGATCGGCCTAAGCCTCAGCGGCGAGCCGGACCTGGCGCCCGCAGGGGCGCTCACCGCCGGGCAGCTCGCGACGCTCCGTTCCCAGGGCTGGACGTGTCCCGAGCTGCGGGAGCTGGGCTTCCACATGATCTGGGCGCGCAGCGGCGTCGTGTCCGGTGAGGACGTCCTGGAGTTGCGCCTCACAGACGGCCGGCACTTCGCCACCGTCCTCGAACAGCACGGTGCCCTGCTCCCGCAGCGTCCCCCGGCCCAGCAGGGGGCCACGCCGTCCTCCGCTGTCAACGGGCTGCCGGGCGCCGGCCGGCCGCCCGGCGGGCCACCTGTCAACATCCTCACGGGGCACACCTCAACGGCTGACGGTTTCACCGTGGCGGGACCGGACGGCCCCGGCCGCGTCGCGGAACGGGCCGGCGGCAGCCTCTGGGTCAACACGGCAGCGCCCTACCGGGCCATCTACCAGACCGCCACGGTCACCTTCACCTACGTGTCGGATCAGCCGGCCACGCAGGCCGGCGACGGCGTGGCCGCCCTCATCAGGTCCCGCGCCGGCGCCGCCGGGGACGCGCCGGCGCCGGGCGGAGTGCCGGAGCGGATGGAACGCGGACTCGGCAGGATCCTGGGGATGCTGGCACCATGACGGACCGATCCCCGGCGGAGGGCCGGCGCCTGGAGCTGCGCGAATCGTCGCCGGCCCGACCGAGAGGGTAATCTTCCTAAAGTGCTTGGAATCAACGGACCGGAGTTCATTCTTCTGCTGATCATCGGCCTTCTGGTGATCGGTCCCAGCAGGCTGCCCGAATACACGCAGAAACTTGCAAACATCGTCAAGGAAGTCCGCCGGATGGCGTCCGGTGCGCGCGAACAGATCAAGGAAGAAGTCGGCATCGACATCGATGATGTCGACTGGAAGAAGTACGATCCCCGGCAATACGATCCGCGCAGGATCATCAAGGAAGCGCTGCTCGAGGACGACACGAAACCGATGAGTGCCGGGGCCCCGGCAGCGGTGCCCGCCGCGGCGGCTGCGGCCGACCAGCGCCCGGCCCGTGTGGTCGAACGCCTGCCGGACGGCGAGCCGGCGCCCTTTGACTCAGAGGCCACCTAGGCCCCGTGACCTGGCGGACCGGACCACCGGACCATCACCGTCTTGAGTCAGCGCGGCTGCAGCCCGAGTGACATGCCTTTCAGCCCGCGGGGGACCGACGCGAGTTTCCCCGCGATCCCCGCCAGGGCCTTGGCCGCCGGCGTCTCCGGACGGTCCAGCACCAGCGGCATCCCGGCGTCCCCGCCCTCCCGCAACAGGATATCCAGCGGGATCTGACCGAGCAGGGGGACATCGGCCCCTACTGTTGCCGAGAGGCGCTCGGCGAGCACGGCGCCGCCACCGCTGCCGAAAAGCTCCAGCCGGCCGCCGTCGGGCAGCTCGAGGTAGGACATGTTCTCCACGACGCCGGCCAGGGTCTGGCCTGTCTGGGTGGCGATGGTCCCGGCGCGCTCGGCCACATCCGCGGCGGCCGCCTGCGGGGTGGTTACGACCAGGATCTGAGCCTTCGGCAGGAGCTGGGCCACCGAGATGGCGATGTCCCCGGTCCCCGGGGGCAGGTCAAGGAAGAGGGCATCCAGGTCGCCGAAATACACGTCCGTGAGGAACTGCTCCAGAGCCCGGTGAAGCATCGGGCCGCGCCAGGCCACGGGCTGGTTTCCGGTGACGAACATGCCGATGGAGATAACCTTGACCCCGAAGGCCACGGGCGGGAGGATCATGTCGTCCACCCGGGTGGGTGCCTGGGTGATACCCATCAGTGCCGGGACGGAGAAGCCATAGACGTCGGCGTCCACGATCCCGACGCGCAGCCCCTGCGCGGCCAGGGCGCAGGCCAGGTTCACGGTCACGGACGATTTGCCCACGCCGCCCTTGCCGCTCGCCACGGCATACACTTTCGTCAGCGAGCCGGGCTCGTTGAAGGGGATTCCGCGCTGCCCGCCGGCGCCGCGCAGCTGCTCCTTGAGGGCGTCCCGCTGTTCCTGCGTCATGACCAGCAGTTCGACGTCGACGGCGGTGACGCCCGGCACGGCGGCGAGGGCGGCCTCGCAGTCGCGGGTGATGGTGCCCCGCAGGGGGCAGCCCGCAATGGTCAGGAGCACGGTGATCCGGACCCTGCCGGCGTCGGAAACCTCCACCGACTCGACCATGCCCAGCTCCACGATCGGCCGGCGGAGCTCAGGGTCGATCACGGTGGCGAGTGCCGCGTGCACGGCCCCTTCCAGGGATGCGCGGTCCAGCGGGGTGCTCATGCGATGAATGCTCAGCTCTCGGGGAAGGTGCGGTGCGCGGGCAGACGGGCGGGGTCGGCAGGGGGCCCGGGCGGGTTCTCTGTGGCGTCCGCTCGCGGGGCCTCCCGCTTGCTGCCGGACTTGACGCGCGGGATTTGCTGCGTCCGCGGGCCGCGCTGCTTGTCGCGCCGCTCCTTCATCTTTTCCTTGACCTTGTCCCGCGGGGTCTCGTGGACGCCGGCGGAAGGATCATGGGTGCGCAGTTCCTCCTGCGCTTCCAGCATGTCCTCGAGCAAGCTGCGCAGCTCTGCGCGGACGTAGTCTCGCGTGGCGACCTCGCGCAGGGCGATCCGCAGGGACGCGAGTTCCCGCGTGAGGTATTCGGTATCGGAGAGGTTGCGCTCGGCCCGCTGGCGGTCCTGCTGGAGCGAGACGCGGTCCCGGTCATCCTGCCTGTTCTGCGCCAGCAGCAGCAGGGGCGCCGCGTAGGAGGCCTGGAGCGAGAGCATCAGGGTCAGCAGGGTGTAGCCGAGCGCCTGGGAGTCGAATTGCCACTCCTTCGGCGCGAACGTGTTCCAGAGCAGCCAGAAGACGCAGAAGATCGTCATGTAGACCAGGAACGTCGGCGTCCCCATGAACCGGGCGAAGCCCTCGGTGGCGTGGCCGAAGGCGTCCGGGTTCGGGGAGAACTTGGGCAGGATCCGCGCACGCCCGCTCAGGGGGGTGTCGAGGCTGCCTTTGCCTGTAGCCCTGCTGCCCGGCCGGACGCCGGAGGTTTTCGGGGTGCTGTTATCAGCCAACGCGGCCTCCAAGCTTCCTTATCGGGGCGTCGTCCTCGTGGGCGCGCCAGTCATCGGGCAACAGGTGATCCAGCACGTCATCAACAGTCACCGCCCCCACAAGCCGTCCGTCGCTGTTGACGACGGGGAGCGAGTTGAGGTTGTAGGTGGCCAGCGTGCGGGCCACTTCACTGATGTGCGCCTGGTCCGAGACCGGCTCCAGAGTCTTGTCCACGAGGTTGCCCAGCGGTTCCGGCGGCGGGAATCGCAGCAGCTGCTGGATGTGCACGACGCCCAGGAACCGTCCGGTGGGCGTTTCGAGCGGGGGCCGGGCGATGAAGATCGACGATGCCAGCGCGGGGGAGAGTTCCTCGCGGCGGACATGGGCGAGTGCCTCGGCGACGGTGGCTTCGGGCGGCAGGATGACCGGGACTGGTGTCATCAGGCCGCCTGCGGTGTCCTCGTCGTATTCGAGCAGCCGGCGGACGTCTTCTGCGCCTTCGGGTTCCATCAGCTGGAGCAGCTCCTCGGCCTGTGCGCTGGGGAGCTCGGCAAGGAGGTCGGCGGCGTCGTCAGGGTCCATTTCCTCCAGCACGTCCGCGGCACGGTTGACGTCGAGGGCGGAGAGGATCTCGACCTGGTCGCCTTCGGGCATCTCCTGGAGGACGTCGGCGAGCCGTTCGTCCTGGAGCTCGCTGGCGACTTCAAAGCGGCGTTTGTCGCTCATCTCCTGAAGCGCTTCAGCGAAGTCGGCCGGCTTGAGGTCCTCGTGCGTGGCGACGAACTGGGTGGCGGCCTGGGGCTCGGTGCGGGCGCCCTGCTGGGCATCGGCCCAGTCGATGATCATGGTCTCGTTGCGGCGCAGCCTGCTCAACGGGGAGAGGGAATGGCCGCGGCGGACGAAGAGCTTGCTGACGAACCAGTCGCCGGAGCGGTGCCTGTCCATCGCGATGTCCTCGATGGTGGCATCGCCGCTGCCGTCAGCAAGCGTCACCCGGCGGTCGAACATTTCGGCAACGACGAGGGTCTCCGCTCCGCGCTGCTCAAAGCGGCGCAGGTTCACCAGGCCCGTGCAGATGATCTGGGTCTGGTCGATAGAGGTGATCCGGGTCATCGGGACGAACACACGCTTCTTACCGGGGACCTCGACGACGATGCCCACCACGTGCGGGGCCCCCCGGGTGCCGCGGGAGAGCACCACGACGTCACGCAACCGGCCCAGGCGGTCGCCCAGCGGGTCGAAGACATCCAGTCCGAGAAGTCGCGCAACAAACACGCGCGAAAGATTTGTGCTCACTTGTACAGGCTACCGAGTCTGCTCTCTTTTAGCTGAATTTACAGCCGTCCACCAGCCTGATGGGTGAGAATGGGCGTATGTCAAACATTTTTGGTGCTCCGAGAGCCGGTGCCCCCAACGGCCCGGACGAGGCCCGCACCGTCCCCAAGGGTGACGTTGTCGGCTCCTACTACTCCTATTTGGATGCCCAGAAGGCGGTGGACTATCTGGCGGACCAACAGTTCCCGGTGCAGATGGTCTCAATTGTGGGCAACGATCTGAAGATGGTGGAGCGGGTGACCGGACGGCTCACCTATCCCCGTGTGGCCCTCTCCGGCGCGCTGAGCGGCATGTGGTTCGGCCTGTTCGTCGGCGTCATGTTGTCGTTCTTCTCGCCCACCGGCGGTTACTTCTCGATTGTGACCTCGGTGCTGATGGGGGCCGCGTTCTTCATGCTCTTCGGCATTGTCACGTACGCGATGCAACGCGGAAAGCGTGACTTCACGTCGACGAGCCAGGTGGTGGCGACGAACTACGACGTAGTGGTGTCCTTCGAGGCGGCCGGCGAGGCGCGGCGCCTGCTGCACCAGCTCCCGATGACCCAGCGTGACGCGTCCGCGGCGGGTGCCGCAGGATACCCGCAGCACGACTACCGGGGGCAGACGCCCCCGCAGGGTCCGCAGTACCCCGGCGCGCAGGGGCATGCCCCGCAGCGGCCGGCGGGCTGGAATGATCCCTACGGACAGAGGACGCCGGAGGCCGGCAACCAGCCGGCCGGGCAGTATGACGGCGCACCCCAACCGGGCCAGGGAGCCCAGGCGGCGGCGCCGGTGCAGGCGGCTGAGCCCGGACAACGGACGTCCGGGGTCAGTTACCCCGACCTTCCGGACGGCAGGCCCCAGTACGGGCTCCGGGCATCCGACGTGCAGAAGGCGCAGCAGGCCGGCGACGAGCGCCAGCCTCAGGACGGCACCCAGCCGTAAGCTCCCGGATTCCGGGCCGCCAATCCCCTTACCAACAAGTTGACCCCCGCCGGATCCATCCGGCGGGGGTCAACTTGTTAGGAGGAGCTACGGCGTCTGGCCGTCGGCTTCCTGGTAGATCCCTGCCATCCAGGACTCGACGTCGTCCGCCTTGCGCGGCAGCGCGGCGCTGAGGTTGACCGGGCCCTCGGCCGTCATGAGGATGTCGTCCTCGATGCGGACTCCGATGCCGCGGTATTCCTCGGGAATGCCAAGGTCCTCGTTCTTGAAGTACAGGCCGGGTTCGATCGTGAACACCATGCCCGGGGCCAGGACGCCGTCCAGGTACAGTTCCCGTTTTGCCTGGGCACAGTCGTGGACGTCCAGGCCGAGGTGGTGGCTGGTGCCGTGCGGCATCCAGCGGCGGTGCTGCTGGCCTTCGGTGCTGATAGCTTCCTCGACGGAGACCGGCAGGAGGCCCCACTCGGCGAGCCGTTCCGCCAGCACCGTGGTGGCGGCGGTGTGGATGTCGCGGAACCTGGTGCCGGGCTGCGCCGCGGCAAAGCCGGCGTCGGCGGCGTCGAGCACTGCCTCATAGACCTTGCGCTGGACGTCCGAGAACGTCCCGTTGGCGGGCAGGGTGCGCGTGATGTCCGCCGTGTACAGCGAGTCCGCCTCGACGCCGGCGTCAAGGAGCAGGAGTTCGCCGGCAGTGACCTTGCCGGTGTTCCGGGTCCAGTGCAGGACAGTGGCGTTGTTGCCTGAGGCGGCGATGGTGTCGTAGCCGAGCTCGTTGCCTTCCTCCCGGGCGCGGGCGAAGAATGCCCCTTCCACAACGCGCTCGCCGCGGTGGTGGGTCAGTGCCCGCGGGAGGGCCTTGACGACCTCGGTGAAGCCCTGCACGGTCGCTGCGACGGCGGTCTTCATCTGCTCGACTTCCCACTCGTCCTTGAGCAGGCGCAGCTCGGAAAGTGCCTCGGTGAGCTTTTCGTCGAGGGCATCGAGGACGCCGAGGTCCAGGTTTTCGGGGTCTTTGGCGGTGTTGTACCGGGCGGTGTCCACCAGCGCATCGATATTCTCGTCGACCTTGCGGACCAGCCGGATGGAGATGCCGCCGATTTCGGGGGCGCCGACGTTTTTAGTGATCGCCGTTTCGAGTCCGCTGATGTCCGCCGTTTCGAGGCCGAGCCGGGCATGGAATTCAGCAAGGGTGGGGCGGGCGCCGATCCAGAACTCGCCGGAGCGTGAGTCGGCGTAGAACTGCTCGGTATCCCGGCCTGCGAGCGGGCGGAAGTAAAGCGTCGCGTGGTGGTTGCCGCCGTCGTCGCCGGTGCCCTCCGCCACTGGTTCGAGGATCAGGACGGCATCCGGCTCATGGTCCAGGCCCAGGCCGGTGAGGTGCGCGAAGGCCGAATGCGGGCGGAAGCGGTAATCGCAGTCGTTCGAGCGGACCTTCAGCGGGCCGGCGGGGATGACCAGGCGTTCACCTTTGAACTGGCCGGAAATGGCCCGGCGCCGGGCGGCGGTGTGGCCGGCGACAGCGTCCCGTTCGGGGAGCTGCTGCTGGGACGGCGCCCAGTTACTGGCCATGAAAGCCTTGAAGGCGTCGGAAGTGGGCCGCTGGGAGCGGTTGTTGACGCGCTCGTCCAGGGGCTGGGAAGCGGAGACTTGGGTGTTATCTGCATCGTTCACCGTCCCATAGTCTCATCAGCTGCACGGCCTAGGCCAACGGGCACGCGCCGCCGGAGAGCGGCCGTCAACTAGGCTGGTGGAGTGAGGATTGACCTGCATGCCCACTCGAATGTTTCCGACGGCACCCAGGCGCCGGCCGACGTCATTGCGTCGGCTGCTGACGCCGGGCTCGACGCCGTAGCCCTGACCGACCACGATTCCACCGGCGGCTGGGCGGAGGCCACCGCGGCGGCCCGGGAGCACGGCATCGCTTTCGTGCCCGGCATGGAGGTTTCCTGCCGCACGGAGGACGGAATCAGCGTCCACCTCCTGAGCTACCTGCATGACCCGGCGCACCCGGGGCTGCTGGAGGAAATCACGAAAGCCAAGGACGCTCGGCACACGAGGGCGAAGAGGATGGTCAGCCTTCTCTCCGAGGATTACCCGCTGACGTGGGACGACGTCATCCACCATGTGGCTCCGGGGGCAACGCTGGGCCGGCCGCACATTGCCGACGCGCTCGTCGCCGCCGGCGTTGTGGAGGACCGGTCCGAGGCTTTCAGTTCCATCCTGACCTCCAGGTCGCGCTACTGGGTGCAGCACTACGCGCCGGAGCCGGCGCTCGCCGTCGAACTGGTCCGGGCGGCGGGCGGGGTGCCGGTTTTTGCCCACCCCGTTGCTTCCTCCCGCGGACGGATCGTGGGAGAGCGCACCTACCGGGAGATGATCGACGCCGGGCTGGCCGGCCTGGAGATCTACCACCGGGACAACCCCGAGGAGGGACGTGAGTTCCTCCGCGGCCTGGCCGAACGGTACGGCCTGTTCGTGACCGGGTCCTCCGATTACCACGGCGCCGGGAAGCCGAACCTGCTGGGCGAGAACCTCACCTCGCCCGAGGTCCTGGCCCGGATCGAGGACCTGGGCAGCGGAACCCCCGTGGTGCGCTGATCCCCTTCGACCCAACTGACTGGCAGCAGGGGCCGTTTTGAGCGCCCAGAACGGCCCCTGCTGCCAGTCAGTTGGGAATGCGAGCTAGTTGCCCGGGAACGACGTGAACGTGGCGTGCTTTGCGAGCCGCTTGGCCATGACGTCGATGGCCGGCTGGTTCTGGTCCACGCACACGAACCTGCGGTCAAGCTTCGCGGCCACGGCGCCGAGCGTCCCGGACCCGGCGAAGAAGTCCAGGCACCAGTCGCCCGGCCGGCTCGAAGCAGCCACCACCCGGCGGATCAGCCCTTCGGGCTTCTGCGTCGGGTAACCCGTTTTCTCCCGGCCGGTGGGGGAGACGATGGTGTGCCACCAGACGTCGGTGGGGAGCTTGCCGAGTTCGCGCTTCGCCGGCGTGACAAGCCCGGGCGCCATGTACGGCTCCCGGTCCACCTCGGCGCTGTCGAAATGGTACTTGGCCGGGTTCTTGACGTACACGAGGATGTTGTCGTGCTTCGTGGGCCAGCGGAACTTGGCCCGCGCACCGTAGTCGTACGCCCAGATGATCTCGTTGAGGAAGCATTCGCGGCCGAAGATGGCATCCAGCATCACCTTGGCGTAGTGCACCTCGCGGTAGTCCAGGTGCAGGTACAGGGTGCCGTCGTCGGCGAGCAGCCGCCAGGCTTCCACAAGCCGCGGCTCGAGGAAGGACCAGTAGTCGCTGAACGCGTCGTCGTACTTGTGCAGGGCGCCCTTGATGGTGTCGTAGGACCGGCCCTTGAAGCCGACCCGGTCGCCCTCGCCGCCGGCGTTGAGCACCATCCGGGTTTCCTGGCGCTTCTGGACCCGGCCGGTGTTGAAGGGCGGATCCACGTAAATCAAGGTGAAGGCGCCGTCCGGCAGCGTGGGAAGGTACTCCGCGTTGTCCGCGTGTACCACCAGATTGCTGCCGTCCGGCGCCCAGACGGTGTCAGTCATGAAGGGGTTTAGGCCTCGGCGCTGCCCGGCTGCGAAGTGCCGCCTTGCGCGTCGCCCCCGGTCACCACTTCGCCGTTGTGGCGGCGGGTGCGGGTCCGGCGGCGGGCACGGGTGGCCCGGTCGACCTCGACCGCGGCCTTGGCGGGTGCCGGTGCCGCGGTCGCTACAGCCTCGGCAGCCTGGCCGGCGGAGGCATCAGCCTCGGCGGGACGGCGACGGCGGTCTCCGGACCGTCCGCTCTCCTGTCCGCCACCGGCGCCGCCGCTGCGGCGGGTATCGCGGGCGCTGTCCCGTCCGCCTGCGCTGGTGCCGCGGGCGCTGTCCCGTCCGCCTGCGCTGGTGCCGCGGGCGCTGTCCCGTCCGTCTGCGCTGGTGCCGCGGGCGCTGTCCCGTCCGCCAGCGCTGGTGCCGCGGGCGTTCTTCTTGCCGGTCTCGCCGAGGTCCTCAAGGACCTCAGCGTCGACGCCGGCCAGCACGCGCTTGTCGCGCGGCAGGCGGCCCTTGGTGCCCGCGGGGATGTCCAGTTCCTCGAAGAGGTGCGGTGACGAGGAGTAGGTTTCCACGGGCTCCGGGTAGCTCAGGCCCAGCGCTTTGTTGATCAGGCCCCAGCGCGGCATGTCGTCCCAGTCGACGAACGTCACGGCCGTGCCCTTGTTGCCGGCGCGGCCGGTGCGTCCCACCCGGTGCAGATAGATCTTTTCGTCTTCGACGCACTGGTAGTTGATCACGTGCGTGACATCGTCGACGTCGATGCCGCGGGCGGCGACGTCGGTGGCCACGAGGACGTCGACCTTGTTGTTGCGGAAGGCGCGGAGCGCCTGCTCGCGGGCGCCCTGGCCCAGGTCGCCGTGGATGGCGGCGGCTGCGAAGCCGCGGTCCACGAGTTCCTCGGCAACCTTGGCTGCGGTGCGCTTGGTCTTGGTGAAGATGATGGTGCGGCCGCGTCCGCGGGCCTGCAGGATGCGGGCCACGACCTCGACCTTGTCCATGCTGTGGGCACGGTAGATGAGCTGGCGGATGTCGCGCTTGGTCAGGCCTTCGTCGTCCGGGTCGGCGGCACGGATGTGGGTCGGCTGGGTCATGTAGCGGCGGGCCATGGCGATGACCGGGCCGGGCATGGTGGCGGAGAACAGCAGGGTCTGGCGGACGGCGGGGGTGCCGGCGATGAGGGTCTCAACGTCCGGGAGGAAGCCGAGGTCCAGCATTTCGTCGGCCTCGTCAAGGATGACCATCTTGACGTTCTGCAGGCTCAGGTGCTTCTGCTTGAACAGGTCGATGAGGCGGCCGGGGGTTCCGACAACGATTTCGACGCCCTTCTGCAGCGCGTCAACCTGGGGCTCGTAGGCGCGGCCGCCGTAGATGGTGGCAATGCGGGCGTTGCGCTTCGTGGCGGCGTTCTCAAGATCCTTCGCCACCTGGACGGCCAGTTCTCGGGTCGGCACGATCACCAGAGCCTGCGGTGCGCCCGGAACTGCCAGCTTTTCGAAGCCGGCGTCGTCGCGGCCGACGACGCGCTGCAGCGCAGGGATGCCGAAGCCCAGGGTCTTGCCGGTTCCGGTCTTGGCCTGGCCGATGATGTCGTGGCCGGCCAGGGCGACGGGCAACGTCATGGCCTGGATGGGGAAGGGGTGGGTGATGCCGGCGGCGGCAAGGGACTCCACGATGTCGGCGCGGACGTTGTAGTCCGCGAAGGTCTTCTCGGCAATCTCATGAGGCTTTTCGTCCGAGATGATGGTCTCTTCGGGCTCGATCGATTCCGTTCCGGATGCGTCGGTCAGAAGCTGGTGCGTGTGCAATTCACTCACAGGTGAGTTTCCTTATTCATTTTGGGCTGCGCTGCTTGCTCGACGGGGGCGGCCGGGTGTGGCCGTTCCGGAGCACGCTCAGGCGCGCAGGCAATTCCAGTGGAAGCCGATCGCGGGCTATCTAAATGCTGGCACTGGGGACCAGCGGGTGTGTCTCAAGATCGCGTAGGGGCGGGCTTGTTGAATTCGGAAATGATGGAAATCAACGACCGGGCATCCATATCTACCTCTCCAGTCTAGCTGTACCGGGCCCGGAACCTGGACGGGACCCGCAATTGGGACCCGCAGTTCAGGCGTGGGATGCCCGGGCTTGTCAGCCTGCGAGCTCCAGCCGGACCTCCCGGGTGGTGATGTCGGAGGACAGGATCCGGACCCGGACCTGCGTGCCGGGTTCCAACTCGCCGGGGCACCGGGCCGTGACTGCGGGCTCGGCGATCTGCACGATGCCGGAGGGTCCGTTGCCGTTGCCGGACTGCTTTCCGTTCCCGTTGGCCTTGCCGGCGGCCCCGCCGTTCCCGTTGCCGTTCCTGGCCGGCTTCGAACCGGAAATGACGACGGCATCGAATTCCTGGCCGATGTGGTTGATGAGCAGGGCCGCCTCCACAGTGTCCAGGGACAGCCGCTCCAGCTTGGCGGCCAGCTGGTCCGAGGTTGCCATGATGGACGGAAGGGAGGGCAGGGCCTCGCGGGCCCAGGCCGGAACCTCAGTTCCGTTGCTGAGGGCTTCGCAGATGACCAGCACGAAGCGGTCGATCAGCCGCCGCAGGGGGGCCGTGGAATGGGCGTACGCCGCGCCGATGGCGGACTGGAGGGCGGCCTGCGGCACCGTTCCGTCGAAGGGCGTGTAGCCGGCTCCGCGGAAGAGCATTCCGGCCGAATGCACGATCGCCAGCTGCCGGGGGTCCGTGGGGTCCAGGGTGCGCAGGTACTCGCCGTAGCTCATTTCCCCGTTCCAGGGCTTGCCGAGGGCGTGCGTCTGGCGGTGGAAGTGCCGCAGGGAGCTTTCATCCGGGGCGGGCATGGTGCGCAGGATGCCGACCTTGCCCTCGAGCATCAGCCGGGCAGCGGCCATGCCCGTCATGAGGGAAATCTGCGCGTTCCAGTCCTCCACCGGCAGCGGCGGCGCCGCCACGATCCGGTAGCCGCCGTCGGGCAGTTGCTGGATTTCCTGCTCCGGCATGTTCAGGCTCGCCCCGCCGCGGAGGCGCTCCAGTTCCACCCGCTTGATGCCGACCTCCTTGAGAAGCTGCAGTACCGGCGCCGCGGTGCCGTCGTCGAGCCCGGCCTGCACGCCCTTGTAGCTGAGCTTGGCGCGACTGCGGACCTGCGCCCGCCGCACGAGCACCGAGGACACCTCCGCGGCGGTATCGAGCTCAAACTCCCAGACAAACGCGGCGCACAGCTGCCCGGCGAGGAGGCTGCCGGCGGCTTCGCTGATGACTTCCGGGTGAAGGGGGATCCGCCCGTCCGGTGTGTAGAAGGTCTGGCCGCGACGGCGCGTTTCGGCGTCGAGCGCCCCGCCCGGGGCCACAAACGAAGGGACGTCCGCGATGGCGTAAAACACCCTGTAACCCTCGCCGGAGCGGTCAATGAACAGTGCCTGGTCGAGGTCGGTGGACGACGCCGGATCGATTGTCACGAACTCGACATGCGTGAGATCAAGATCCGGCAGCTTGTGTTCGGCCACGGCCGCCTCAGCGTCACGGAGCACGTTCTCGGGGAACGCGCCCGGCAGTTCCAACGTGGTGCGCAGCGCCTTGAGAGCCCCGGCAAGCTGGTTATTCTGTTCGTGGACGCTGGGGGTCAGGCGATGATGGGACACGAAAATCAGATTAGCCCGAATTGGGCCATTAGTCTTGGAACATGAGCGCATCCCCGGCTGATCCCGCCCGCTACAACAGCTTCCTCAGGGATCTGCTCGGCGTCATGGCCTACGGCGAGCTTTCGGCCTTCGAGCGGCTGTCTTCGGACGCCCGGTATTCGCCAACGCTGCACGACCGCGCGGTCCTGGGCAGGATGGCGGTCGTCGAGTTCCAGCACTACGAACTCGTGTGCGCCAAGCTCGCGGACATGGGCCTGGACCCGGAGGTTGCCATGCTGCCGTTCCAGGCATCCGTGGACCATTTCCACGAACGGACGCGCCCTGCGGACTGGTATGAATCGCTGATGAAGGCCTATGTGATCGACACAGTCTCCGCAGACTTCTACCGTGCCATCGCCCGGTACGTCGACGCCGGGACCCGGGAACTGATCGAGCGGATCCAATCCGCCGACGAGGGGACGGCCGCATTGCGGGACCGCCTCAAGACGGCGCTGGCCGATGACCCCCGGCTGGCGTCCCGGCTGGCACTGTGGGCCAGGCGCCTGCTGGGCGAGGCCCTGACGCAGGCGCAGCGGGTGAGCTTCGAGCACGCGTTCCTCGGCGGACTCGTCGGGGACGATGCCCGGTCCAGGGAGTTGGTCAGCGGGCTGACGGCCGAGCTCGCCGCGAACCACTCCATCAGGATGGCGCAGCTGGGTCTGGCCGGCTAGGTCCGCCGCTGCCCGGGAACCACGTTCGCGACGGGGCCGGGACCGGCCTCAGGCTTCCGCGGCGTCCAGCACAGCGAGCAGGGCACGCGCGGCGCCGGCGGGATCATCGGCGTCGGTGATGGCCCGGACCACCACGATCCGCCGGGCTCCGGCCTCGACGACCTGCTCGACATTGCCGAGGCCGATCCCGCCGATCGCGAACCAGGGCACTCCGCCGTCGACCGTGCCGGTTCCTGCGGCCCCGGCACGGCGGACAGCCTGTGCAGCGTGGCGCACCAGGTCGAGCCCGACGGCGGCGCGCCCGGGTTTGGTGGGCGTGGCCCACACGGGCCCGACGCAGAAGTAGTCGAGTCCCTTGCGCCCGGGCGCGGCCGCAATGGCGGCGTCCACCTGCCCGGGGCTGTGGGTCGACAGCCCGATGACGGCGCCCTTGCCCAGGAAGTTCCTGGCGGCGCCGAGGGAAATGTCCTTCTGCCCGATGTGGAACACCGGTGCCCCGGAGAGGGACGCGATGTCCGCCCGGTCGTTGACGGCCCACAGCCGTCCGTGGCGCTGCGCCACCTTGTGCAGGACGTCGAGGAGCTCAAGTTCCTCGGCCGCCTCCAGGGACTTGTCGCGCAACTGGATGATGTCCACCCCGCCGGCAAAAGCGGCGTCCACGAAGTCCTCGAAGTCGCCTCGATCCTTGCGGGCGTCGGTGCACAGGTACAGGCGGGCAGTGGTGTGGAGGGCTTCCTGGCTCATGGGACCAGCCTAGTTCCTCTAAACTGGGCCCATACCGCGGGAGCCCGCTGCAGCCGTTCACGCCACCGGCGTAGGACACTGCACGGCTGAGAGGGCGTCAGAGCCGACCGCTTGACCTGATCCGGTTAGTACCGGCGTAGGGAAGGAATCCTCATGGGCACCCCGACACTCGATGATTGTTACGACGTCGCGGTCATCGGCGCCGGCGTGATCGGCCATGGCATCGCCTGGGAGGCCCGCCGCTCGGGCCGGTCGGTTGTCCTGATCGACGAGGCCCCCGGCAGCGGCGCCAGCTGGGCTGCCGCCGGGATGCTCGCGCCCGTCAGTGAACTGCACTACCAGGAGGAAGGCCTCCTGGAACTGATGCTCGAGTCCTCGCGGCTGTGGCCGGGCTTCGCCGCGGGACTCGACGGCGCCGCCGGAGCGGGACACGACCCGGGAACAGCAGCGGACACGCGCCCGGATACCGGCTACCTGACGACGCCGACCCTCGTCGTCGGAGCGGACGCCGCCGACCGCCGGACACTCGCGGACCTGCGGACGGTCCAGCAGGCCTGCGGCCTCACCGTCGAACCCCTGACCGTGCGCGAAGCGCGCAGCAGGGAACCCTTGCTGAGCCCGGCGATCTCCTGCGCCTTCGACATCCCGGCAGACCACCAGGTGGACCCCCGGAAGCTGCTTGCCAGGATCGCCGCACTGCTGGCAGGAGAAGGTCCAGGCCGCGCCCTCCGCCGGCGCGCGGCCGGACTGCTCTGGGAGGACGGACGCGTCAGCGGGGTCAGCCTCGAAGGTGGCGGTGTGGTCCACGCCCGGGAAACGGTCGTGGCGAATGGACTCGGAGCCCCGGACCTGGCAGGCCTCCCGGCGGGGCTCGCGTTGCCGCTCCGGCCGGTTTACGGGGACATCCTCAGGCTCCGCGTGCCCGCCCACTTGCAGCCCCTGCTGGCCTCCACCGTGCGCGGCCTGGTCCGCGGGATCCCGGTCTACATCGTCCCGAGGCAGGACGGCACGGTGGTGATCGGGGCCACCCAGCGCGAAGACGGGCCGTCGGATCCGTCCGCAGTCTCCGCGGGCGGCGTCTACCAGTTGCTGCGGGACGCCCAGCAGCTGGTGCCGGCCGTGGCTGAGCTGGAACTCCTGGAGGCCACCGCACGCGCCCGGCCGGGCACGCCGGACAACGCGCCGCTGCTGGGGCGCGTCGCGTACCACGGCCCGGTGGCGGAGGACGCGGACGTCGGAGACATCCCCGGACTCATCATCGCCACCGGGTTCTTCCGGCACGGCGTCCTGCTCACCCCCGCGGCTGCCATTCTCTGCCGGCAACTGATGGACGGGACCGCGGACCCGCGCTGGTCCGGCTTCCGTCCGGACCGGTTTTCCCGTGCCGCTGAGGCCTCCGCGTCCGTGCCCGGCAGATGAAGCCGGGCACGTGAGGCAGGCACAAAACCCCAACAAGGAAGCACCATGAACATCAGACTGAATGGAACGGAGCACGCCGTCGCGGACGGCACCTCCGTCAGCACGCTCGTCAGCCAGCTCACCGGCCGGGCCGTCGGCCCGGACGGCCAGTCCGCGGACGGGCGTAGGCTCGGCGTCGCGGTGGCCCGGAATTCCGAGGTAGTGCCGCGCAGCCAGTGGCACGCCACCGCGCTCGCCGACGGCGACGACGTCGAGCTGGTCACGGCAGTACAGGGAGGATGAACGATATGAAGGAAACTGCACTCACGGAACCGCCGGCGGCCCAGGCCACCCCGTCCGGCGGCGACCCGTTTATTGTCGACGGCGTCCGGTTGGGATCGCGACTGATCATGGGCACCGGCGGCGCCCCGAGCCTGGACGGACTGGGGGCGGCCCTTGCCGCGTCCGGGACCGAACTGACCACGGTCGCGATGCGCCGCTACTCGCCCGCGGAGGCAGGCTCGTTGTTCCAGCTGCTCGTGGACCACAACATCAGGGTCCTGCCCAACACGGCTGGCTGCTTCACCGCCAAGGACGCCGTCCTGACAGCCGAGCTGGCCCGGGACGCCCTCGAAACCGACTGGGTCAAACTGGAAGTCATCGCCGACGAACACACCCTGTTGCCCGATGCCGTGGAACTGGTGGACGCGACCGAACGGCTTGTGGCCCGCGGCTTCAAGGTATTCGCCTACACCAACGACGATCCCGTGCTGGCCCTGCGGCTGGAAAACCTCGGCGCCACGGCCGTCATGCCACTGGGGTCGCCGATCGGCACCGGCCTGGGCATCCTGAACCCGCACAACATTGAACTGATCGTCTCGCGGGCGTCCGTACCGGTGGTCCTCGACGCCGGGATCGGTACGGCGTCGGACGCCGCGCTCGCCATGGAACTCGGCTGCGACGCCGTCCTGCTGGCCACGGCAGTGACCCGGGCGCAGAATCCGGCGCTCATGGGGGAGGCCTTCAAACACGCGGTCATCGCCGGCAGGCTGGCGAAAGCGGCTGGCCGAATCCCGCGGCGCGAGCACGCCCTGGCGTCCTCGGCCATGGAAGGCCGGGCCGAGTTCCTCTAGGCCGGCTCTGCCTCCGGCAGGGTCCCTAGATCTTCAGGATGGCCGTGAGCCGGGCGGTGTCGTGGCGGGTCCGGTGCCTGCCGAGGTACATCACAGAGACGATGGCCGCAGCGGTGCCCAGGAACAGCGGCAAGATCCAGGGGATCCACGTCAGGCCCGGCTGGTAGCCGAACCCTGCCGCCATGAAGATGATCCAGCTCAGCATCCCGACTGAGGCGGAGACCCCCGCCGGGACGCTGATGCCGTATTTGGCGTGGCGCTTGTCATTGGCCCACACGACGAAACCCGCGGCAACAGTCACCAGGGCGACCACAATCAGGGAAAGCATTTCGGACACCTTATCTTCGTCGGGACAATGACGGGGCAGCAGTTGCGGGGGTACGCCGGCGGCCAGCCGGGTGGGGCTAGAGCGCGCCGAATCCGACGCGGCGGACCTCTTCGGCCCCGATTTCGACGTAGCCCAGGACACTGGCCGGAACGATGATCTGGCGTCCCTTGTCGTCGGTCAGGCGCAGTTCAGTGCCCTTGGCGATGGCGTCTCCGACTACCTTTGCCACGGCGTCCGCATCCTGGGTAGATTCCAGGACGATTTCGCGGCCGATGTTCTGAATGCCGATCTTTACTTCCACTGCAAGGCCTCCAAGCCAATCAAAGTCGAATACATATCAAGGGGTCATCTCTATTTGTAGTCTAGGTCTCTTTGGGAAAGCGGCTGATTCCGCGCCAAGCTAAACGGTAGATCAGGTCGCTGGCCACATCGAGGTCGAGGTCGCCGCCGGTTTCCAGCCAATACCGGGCGCTGACCTGCGCCATTCCTGCGAGGCCGCGGCCCAGCAGTTGGGCCTCCAGCTCGGGCAGCTTGGTGTCCTCGGCGATCACGCGCGCGACGGCGTCGGCGAAGGTCTTGTTGAAGGCCTCCAGCCGGGCGCTGACATCGGGATCGTTGATCAGGTCCGACTCGAAGACGAGGCGGTGCGCCTGGTCGTCGCTGGCGATGAACCGGTAGTAGGCGCGCATGACGGCCTGGACCCGCTCGTCGTTGTCCGTTGTGGAATTCAGGGCGCCCATGAGGAGCTCGATGAGCTTTGTGAGGTGGCTGTCCAGCAGCGCCAGGTACAGCTCGCGCTTGGACGGAAAGTGCTGGTAGAGCACCGGCTTGCTCACGCGGGCGACATCGGCGATTTCATCCATGGCCGCTCCGTGGTACCCGTTCGCCACGAAGACCTCCTGCGCAGCTGCCAGCAGTTGCGCCCGGCGTTCGTCGCGGGGGAGCCGTGCCGAGCGCTGTCCGCCGCTCCGCGACTGTGCGGCCGGCGATTCGCCCGCCTGGTCACGCCCACCCGGTGCCCGATGAATCACTGTCGGCCTTCTTTCCCTTGCAGTTAAGAACACTTTACGCGCGGGTAATATGACCTGACGGTATCTTCGGGCATAGATTGAAGTATGGCTTCCAAGTTCATCGCACATGCCGCGCCCGCTACACCGGAGCAACGGCCCGGACCGCTGGTGGAACCTGCGGCGGACCTCAGTCCGGACGAAGTGGAACGCTACTCGCGCCACCTGATCATTCCCGAAATCGGCGCGATCGGCCAGCGACGGCTCAAGAACGCGAAAGTCCTGGTGATCGGCGCCGGTGGGCTCGGGTCTCCGGCCCTCCTTTACCTCGCCGCCGCCGGGGTGGGCACCCTTGGCATCGTCGATGACGACACCGTGGACCTGAGCAACCTCCAGCGCCAGGTCATTCACGGCGTCGCCGACGTCGGCCGGCCCAAGATCGAGTCCGCCCGCGATGCCATTGCGGCCTTGAACCCGCTCGTGGACGTCCGGCTCCACAACATCCGCCTCGACGCGTCCAACGCCCTGGAACTTTTCGCCGGCTACGACCTCATCCTCGACGGCGCCGACAACTTCGCGACCCGCTACCTCGTCAACGACGCCGCCGCCATCCTCGGCAAGCCCTACGTCTGGGGGTCGATCTTCCGGTTCGACGGGCAGGTCAGCGTTTTCTGGGAGCAGCACGGACCCACCTATAGGGACCTCTACCCGGAGGCGCCCCCGGCCGGATCCGTGCCGTCCTGCGGGGAAGGAGGCGTGTTCGGCATGCTCTGCGCCGCCGTCGGATCGCTGATGGTGACGGAGGCCGTCAAGCTGATCACCGGCGTCGGGCGTTCCCTGCTGGGACGGCTGGCGCTCTATGACGCGCTGGGCGGCACCTGGCGGGAGATCAGGGTCTCCCGGGACCCCGAGGCCACCCGCGTCACGGAACTTACCGACTACGAGGCGTTCTGCGGGATCACCCCGACGGCGGATGCCGGGACCGAGCACACGGTGACGGCGACCCAGCTCGCCACCATGCTGGCCTCGCGCAAAGCGGGCCTCAAGGATTTCCACCTGGTGGACGTGCGGGAAGCTGGTGAGCATGAGATCGTCAGCATCGACGGGGCGGTGCTTATCCCGCAGGGCCGGATTCTGGCCGGTGAGGCGTGGGAGGACCTGCCCCAGGACGCGGACATCGTCTTCCACTGCAAGGCCGGCACGCGTTCGGCAGCGGTCCTCGCCGCGGCCCGCACCGCCGGTTACGAACGCGTCAGCCACCTCGAAGGCGGGATCCTTGCCTGGGTGCGGGACGTTGAACCGGGCAAGCCCGTCTACTGAACGGGTTCCGTCAGAGTCGAAAGGCAGCATTATGAGCGAGGCACACGCGCTGACACCGCAGCGGAAGACCGGCTCCGGCTTCGGCAGGGAATCGACCGCGGCCGAGGTTATTGCGGGCATTGACCTGACGGGGAAGACCGCCATCGTCACCGGCGGCTACTCAGGGCTGGGCCTGGAGACCGTCCGGGCACTGGCCGCTGCCGGCGCCGCAGTGGTCGTGCCGGCGCGCCGGCCTGAGCACGCCCACGAGGTCCTCGACGCGGCCGGGCTTCCGGCCGGAACGGCACCCGGGGACGTCACAGTGGCCGGTTTGGACCTCGCGGACCAGTCCAGCGTGAAGGAATTCGCGGCCGCATTCCTGGCCTCCGGCGCGCCGGGCGCGGGCCGCAGCCTGGACATCCTGATCAACAACGCCGCCATCATGGCCAGTCCCGAGCGCCGGGTCGGACCGGGCTGGGAATCGCAGTTCGCCACGAACCATCTGGGCCACTATGCCCTCACCAACCTGCTGTGGCCGGCGCTCTCCGCGGGGAACGGGGCCCGCGTGGTGTCGCTGTCCTCGACGGGGCACAAGCTCTCGCGCATCCGCTTCGAGGACATCAACTTCGATTCCGGGTACGACAAATGGCGGGCCTACGGGCAGGCAAAGACGGCCAACGCCCTCTTCGCCGTCCAGCTGGACGCCCTCGGCAGGAACTTCGGGGTGCGCGCCTTCGCCGTGCATCCGGGAGGCATCATGACTGAGCTTCAACGGCACTTGCCGCGGGAGGAAATGATTGCCTCCGGCTGGATGGACGAACAGGGCAACGTCGACGCGCGGTTCAAGTCGCCGGCGCAGGGTGCCGCCACATCCGTGTGGGCGGCGACATCCCCTGCGCTTGAAGGAATGGGCGGGGTCTACTGCGAGGACTGCGATATCGCGGAGCCTACCGTGTCCGGATCGCCCGAGGCACGGATCCGGGGTGTGGATGCCCACGCTGTGGACCAGGATGATGCCGCCCGCCTGTGGGCGCTGTCGGCCGGACTGACGGGCATCAACGCGTTCGGCTGAGCAGCCGGACGGGTCAGGCGGTGTGCCTCTCGCCGGCATCGCCGGGGAGCTGGCCGCGGCCGGCCGGGCACTCGGCCGTTGCCGCCGGCGCTGCCGGCGGGTCAACGGTGATGCCGTAGAGGGCTTCGAGGCCGGCGACGTAGTGTTCCTGCTGCCCGTTGGCGGCCAGTTCGCGGGCGCGGACGGTGGGCACATGCAGCAGCTGCTTGACCATCCGGCGCAGGGCGAATTCGACTTCCTCGGCCGCAGCGGTGCAGCCGTGCCGGGCACGTACCTTTTCCATTTCCGCATCGAGGACGTTCATCGTGTGGCGGCGGAGGGCGACAATCGCCGAGTCCACCGAGCGCGCCTCGCGTTCCTGCTCGAAGGCGCTGGCCGCACCTTCCACGATGCTGCTCGCCTGCGCCAGGGACTCGGCCTGTTCCTGTGGCGCGGCGAGCCGGACGGACTCGAGGGTCAGCAGTTCGACGCCGTCGAGCTCGCCGACTGCGGGGTCGAAGTCGTGGGTGAGGGCCAGGTCGATCGCGATCAACGGCCGGGTTGACGCTGCCCGGACGCGGGCCAGCTCGTCGGCTTCGACGCGCGTGTCCGAGCCGCTGCAGCCGATCATGACGTCCGCAGCGGCGACGGCGGCCGGCAGGGTCGCCTCGTCCAGCGCCGTGCCGCCGCGGGTTGCGACGAACCCGGCGGCGCGGCCGGAGGAGGAAAAGACAGAGACGTCGGTGCAGCCGCGTTCGCGCAGCAGCGACATCGTGGCGCCGGCATAGGCGCCCGTACCGAAGACGACTGCTTTCTTGGTGGACCAGTCGGGATTCTCTGACAGGTCGGTAGCAAGATCCAGGGCCACTGAGACGATGGAGAGGCCGCGGGAGCCGAGTGCAGTCTGGGCGCCGACGTCCTTGGCCGTCTTGGACGCGGCCTGGAACAGCCGCACAAGGCCCGAGCTTGCGGTGCCTTCATGCTGGGCGGTGATCAGGGCGCGGCGGACCTGCCCGGCGATCTCGCGTTCGCCGACCACCGCGGAGTCCAGGCCGGAGCTGACCGAAAAGAGGTGCTGGCTGACCTCGGGACCGGTGCGGGTGCTGAAGGCCCGGGAGACGAGTTGGTCGTTGAGCCCGCTGGCTCCGCTGATGTGGCTGATCAGAGCCGCGCGGGCGGCTTCGACGTCGTCCGGGTGCGGTGCCTCACCGTAGATCTCGAAGCGGTTGCAGGTGGCAAGCACAACTGCACCCGCCACTGCCGGCGATCCGGCGAGGGCGGATGTGGCGAGCTCCGAAGCGCCGGTGCTCAACTGAGCAACGGTTTCGAGATCGATGTCGGCGTGTGTAGCCACCAATGAGAAAAGAACCACAGCACGACCATCATAGCTTTTTCGTGTCCGTGTAGAACAATAAACCGGAGGGGGGATGGGCACCCCGGCCTGTGATTCCCGCCACGCGCGGGCCCGGGGAGGAAGCGGTGACAGGCTGTCGTTATCTTTATGGACCGAATTTGGGCACAATCGAAGTCATGACTCCTAGCGCTGCGGCCACTGACGACACGTCTACCCACGAGACCTCCGGGCTCGACGCCGGACACCCGCTGATGGACGGCCGCACCGCCGGTTCCCCGCTGATTACGGCCTACCGCGGCGGCAAGCCCTCCCGCCGCCCCGTCTGGTTCATGCGCCAGGCGGGCCGCTCGCTCCCTGAATACCTGAAAGTGCGCGAGGGAGTGGCCATGCTGGACTCCTGCCTGCGCCCCGAACTTGCCTCCGAGATCACGCTGCAGCCTGTCCGGCGGCACGACGTCGATGCGGCCATATTCTTCTCCGACATCGTGATTCCGCTCAAACTGGCCGGCGTCGGCGTCGACATTGTTCCCGGCGTGGGCCCCGTTTTGGACCAGCCGGTCCGCACAGCCGCGGACGTCGCCGCGCTCCCGCAGCTGACATGGGAGGCGCTCGAGCCGATCCGGGAGGCAGTCCGGCTCACGGTGGCGCAGCTCGGCAGCACCCCGCTGATCGGGTTTGCCGGCGCTCCCTTCACCCTTGCGGCCTACATGGTGGAAGGCAAACCCTCCCGCGACCACCTCGGCCCGCGCACGATGATGCACGCTGACCCGGAAACCTGGACGGCGCTGGCCAACTGGGCGGCCGACGCGTCCGGGATGTTCCTCCGCGCGCAGCTGGAAGCCGGCGCCTCCGCCGCGCAGCTCTTCGACTCCTGGGCAGGATCGCTGGGACTCGCTGACTATGAACGCTTCGTTGCCCCGGCGTCATCGCGCGCCCTGGACCATGTCCGGCACCTGGGGGCACCGCTCATCCACTTCGGCACCGGCACCTCGGAACTGCTCGCGGCCATGCGCGACGTCGGCGTCGACGTCGTGGGGGTCGACTACCGGCTGCCGCTGGACGAGGCCAACCGCCGGCTCGGCGGCACCGTGCCGCTGCAGGGCAACATCGATCCCGCGCTGCTTTCCGCGCCCTGGGACGTTCTTGAAGCCCACGTCCGCGCGGTCATCGCGGCCGGCGCCGCGGCCCCCGGCCACGTGCTGAACCTCGGCCACGGAGTGCCCCCGGAGACGGACCCGGCGGTTCTGACGCGCGTCGTCCAGCTCATCCACTCCATCTCCCCGGAGTAGCGGCGTGGACGCAGGCCCGGCCGGCGCCGGGATTACTGCCGCCGGGCCGGCGCCTGCCGGGCCAAGCGCCGTCGTGGTCGGCGGCGGGATCTCCGGCCTGCTCGCCGCGCGGGAACTGGCCCTGGCCGGCGCCCGCACCACGGTCCTGGAGTCCTCCGGGGAATGGGGCGGCTGCGTGGGACGCCACATCGTGGGCGGACTGACCCTGGACAGCGGGGCCGAGTCCTTTGCGACGCGTTCATCCGCCGTGGCTGATCTCGCCGCCGAGCTGGGCCTTGCCGGCGAAATCGTCCGGCCCAATCCGGGCGGCGCCTGGGTCCAGCTCCCGGACGGCCCGCGGGAACTTCCCCGCACCGGGGTGCTCGGCATCCCGGCCAACCCCTGGGATCCTGAAGTCCGCCGCTCGCTCGGTTTCCTGGGCTCGCTCCGGGCCTCCCTCGACGCGGTGTTGCCCGCCTCCATCGGCACCGGCAACGAGGACACGAGTGTCGCCGCGCTGGTCCGTGCCCGGATGGGGCGGCGGGTCCTCGAACGCCTCGTGGCGCCGGTCGTCGGCGGCGTCCACTCGGCCGATCCCGAGGTCCTCGACGTCGACATGGTCGCGCCCGGGCTGCGGGCCGGAACCCGACGGCACGGGTCCCTTGCCGCCGCCGTCACGGCCCAGCGCGGGGGAGCGGCGCCTGGCGGCGCCCGCCGCGGGGGAGCGGCGCCGCCGAAAGCCGGGCTGCAGAAGGCAGGGTCAGCTGTCGCAGGTCTGCGCGGCGGCATGCACACCCTGGTGTCTGCGCTGCTGGCCGAGCTGCGCGAGCGCGGCGTCACGCTGCATGCCAATTCACCGGCGGACTCCGTGGAACGCACCGCCGGCGGCTGGCGCATCCGCGCCGGGGAGACCTGGTACGACGCCGGACTGCTCGTTGTTGCCACGGAAGGCCCTGCCGCCGTGGCACTGCTCGCCAGGGCCCTGCCGGCGCTCGCAGGACTCCGCCCCGGCGCCGGACCCGACGTCAGCCTGGTCACGCTTGTGCTGGACGTGCCGGCACTGGACGCCGCTCCGCGCGGCACCGGGGTCCTCGTGGCCCCGCAAAGCCCGGGCATCCAGGCCAAGGCCCTCACCCATGCCACTGCCAAATGGGGCTGGCTCGCCGGGCGGACCGGCCCCGGCACCCACGTCATCCGCCTGTCCTACGGGCGCGGCGACACGCGGCACGGCGCCCCGGGACGTGCTGAGCCGCGCACCGATGGGGAGCTCTTCGAAGCCGCCCTCAGGGACGCCTCCACGCTCCTGTCCGTCCCGGTCGCTGCCCGGGACGTCGTGGACTGGGACGTCGTGCGCTGGGCCGGGGCGCTGCCGTTCGCTTCCCTGGGCCACAGGAGGCGCGTCGACGAAGTCCGGAGCATTTGCGCCGCAGACGGCAGCGTGGCTGTGGTGGGCGGCTGGCTCTCCGGCAACGGCCTCGCGGCGATCGTTGCCGACACGCCACGGCAGGTGCGGGCACTGCTCTCCTGACCCTGCTGAGCCCGACGAGCCGCCGGCCCCTTCGAGCATGACCCCAGTCTGGCCGACAAGAAGTTCCCCGGCAACCGACAAGGTCCTACCGCACCCGGGAACCGCTGCGGTTGAGCCCGGCAAGTACCCGGAGGCGGCGTATTAGGCAAATTTTCCCGGCCGGCGTTTGGGCGGCTAGGCTCGATGACCATGGTTATTTTCAGGTCCCACGGGTCACGGGCGCACACCGGTCACCGTTGGGGACTCCGGCGCGGCGCAGCGGCTGCCACCCTCGGAGTGGTGCTGGCCCTTACGTCAGGGATTTCTGCCTCACAGGCCGCAGCGGGACTTTCCGCTGCAGCCTCCACATCCACGGCCAACGCCTCGCTGTCCCTGGGCATCGATGATCTGCTGGGCGGACTGCTGGGCCCCTCACCGCAGCCGACGCCCACGCAGCAGTCCACGCCTGCCGCTCCGACGCAGACCGCACCGACCGCGACACCGCAGCAAGCCCCGGCACAAAGCGCCGCGCAGAAAAGAGGCCCTGCGCAGCCCACCGTGCAGCCCACCGTGCAGCCCGGCGCCGCAGAGCCCGCCGCCCCCCAGAGCGGCACCGTGCAGCCCGCGGCGTCCGCCTCCGGAAGCGTCGCGGCGTCCGCCTCCGGAAGCGTCGCCGCCTCCGCCTCCGGAAGCGTCGCCGCGTCCGCGTCCGCCTCCGGAAGCGTCGCCGCTGGCCAGCAGCCGGCAGCGGGCACTGACCAGCCTCCGGCTGCAGGCTCCCAGGCCTCGGCCCCGGCCGAAGCCGCCGTGTCGCCGTCCCCACCGGCGGGGACTGCCGCGCCGCAGCCCCAGGCCGGGGGCGCCCAGGCCGCAGGTGCTCCGGCGCCGTCGGCCGCCGGAGCGCAGGGACATACGGGCAGCTCCTCCACGCAGGCAACCGCGGCGGTCAAACCCGCCGGACCGTCCCCGCTGGTCGGCTGGGGCGTCTGCCTGGTCGCCCTGTCCCTCGGGGCCGGCGTCGCCGTCGTCCGGATGCGCAAAATCTGACGGACCCGTCCGTCCGAAGGCGGCCTCCCGGATGTGAAATAAAGCACTTCTACGCGTTGTAGAAGTGCTTTTTTTCGACTTAGATGCGGTGAAGGGGCAGACTGGTAGGCATGAGCCACACTTCTGCCGAATCTGTCACTAAAACCGAAGAATCAGCCGAGCAGTTCTTTACCCTCTGGACGGTGTTCAAGCGCTCCGGGGACGTCCCGCGCAGCAGCGAAGCTGCCGGGGAGTTCGACGCCCTGATCGGGACCCTGGCCGCCGCAGGGGTGGTCCACCGCGGCAGCTACGACGTTTCCGCCATGCGCGCCGACGCTGACATCATGATCTGGCTGCACGGCCCCCAGCCCGAAGCGCTGCAGCGGGCTGTCCGGGACATCCGGCGCAGCAAGCTGTTCACGGGCACCGACATCGCCTGGTCCGCCATGGGCGTGCACCGCGAGGCGGAGTTCGCCAAGAACCACACCCCGGCGTTCTCCCGCGGCGTCGAACCGGCAGAGTGGCTCTGCGTCTACCCCTTCGTCCGCTCCTACGAGTGGTACCTGCTGCCCGACGCCGAGCGCGGCGCGATGCTCCGCGACCACGGAATGCTGGGCCGCGACTTCCCCCAGGTCATCTCCAACACCGTCTCCTCCTTCGCCCTGGGCGACTGGGAATGGATTCTCGGCCTGGAAGCGCCCGAACTCGTGGACCTCGTCGACCTCATGCGCCACCTGCGCTCCACCGAAGCCCGCCACCACGTCCGCGAGGAAGTCCCGTTCTACACCGGACGCCGCGTCAACGCCGCCGGGATCCTCGAGGTGCTCTCATGAGCCAACCGGATCGCCAGGAATCCGTCACGGCGCCGACCGCCGTCAACTCCGTCACGGAAGCGGTCCGGATGGCCCCGAAGGAGTACGACGCCGTGCTCCTCGCGTCCTTCGGCGGCCCCGAAGGCCAGGAGGACGTGATCCCCTTCCTCCGCAACGTCACGCGGGGCCGCGGCATCCCGGACGAGCGGCTCGAAGAGGTCTCCCACCACTACCGTGCCAACGGCGGCATCAGCCCGATCAACCAGCAGAACCGCGAGCTCAAAGCCGGGATCGAGGCGGAACTGACCGGGCGCGGGATCGAGCTCCCCGTCTTCTGGGGCAACCGCAACTGGGATCCCTACATCCCGCAGACCCTTCAGGACATGTACGACGCCGGTCACCGCAAGGTCCTCATGGTCACCACGAGCGCCTACTCCTGCTACTCCAGCTGCCGCCAGTACCGCGAGGACATCGGCATGGCGCTGACGGACACCGGGCTGGACGGAAAACTCGAAGTCGACAAGGTCCGCCAGTACTTCGACCACCCGGGCTTCGTGGAGCCGTTCATCGAAGGCACCGCCGCCGGCCTCAACGACGTCCGCGCCCAGCTGGCCGCGGCCGGCACCCCCGATGCTCCCGTGCACATCCTGTTCGCCACGCACTCCATCCCGACCCGCGACGCCGAAGCCGCCGGACGCTCCGAGGGCGAGCCGCGCCACTTCGACGAGGACTCCGCCTACGTGGCCCAGCACCTGGCCACCGGCACCGAGGTCATCCGCCGCGTCGAAGCCGAGACCGGCCTCACCGCGCCGTGGTCCCTCGTCTACCAGTCCCGCTCCGGCGCGCCGCACGTGCCGTGGCTCGAGCCCGACATCAACGACGCCATCGAGGCGCTCGCCGGACAGGGCACCAAGGGCATCGTGATCGTGCCGCTTGGCTTCGTCAGCGACCACATGGAAGTAGTCTGGGACCTGGACACCGAGGCACTGGAAACCTGCGGCAAGCTCGGCCTGGCCGCCACACGCGTCCCTACCCCCGGCACGCACCGCAAGTTCGTGGCCGGGATCGTGGACCTGATCTGTGAGCGGACCGCCGCGAACAACATCACGGACCGGCCGCACCTGACCACGCTCGGCCCCTGGTACGACGTCTGCCGCCCGGGCTGCTGCGCCAACTTCCGCGGCGAAAAGCCCACCATCGCGGGCGCGGACACCACCGTCGGCACCGGCCACGACCCGTCCCCGGCGCCTGCCGGCCTCCCGGCGGCAGGTCAGGCAGCACTGTGACCGTCAGGATCGGAACCCGCGCCAGCACCCTGGCGCTCACCCAGACCCAGCAGACCGCGGACCAGCTGGCCGCCGTCGGCGGGTTCCCCGTCGAACTGGTGCACATCAGGACCGACGGCGACGTCCTCAAAGGCTCGCTGTCCCAGATGGGCGGCACCGGCGTCTTCGTCGCCGCGCTGCGCGATGCCCTGCTGCAGGACCGCTGCGACGTCGCAGTCCATTCCCTCAAGGACCTCCCCACCGGGCCGGCCCTCGGACTGGCCCTTGCCGCGACGCCCAAGCGCGTCGACGTCCGGGATGTCCTCTGCGCCCGGGACGGGCTCAAGCTCGCGGACCTGCCCGCCGGCGCCACGGTTGGCACAGGTTCTCCCCGCCGGGCCGCGCAGCTGCGCGCCGCGCGGCCGGACCTGGACATCCGGGACATCCGCGGGAACGTGGACACACGCCTTGGACGGGTTCCCGGACTTCCGGGCAACACCTCCGACGCCGTCGTGGAGGGCAAGTCCTGCGACCTCGACGCCGTCGTGCTCGCCGCCGCCGGCCTGCACCGGATCGGAAGGCTGGACGCGGTCAGCGAATACCTCGAGACCGACGTCATGCTGCCCGCAGCCGGACAAGGATCCCTCGCCATTGAATGCCGGACCGCCGACGCCCCCCGGAAATCCGGATCCACCGACGGTTCCCAGGGCGTCCTGGCCCAGGCCCTCGCGGCCCTCGATGATCCCGACACGAGACTCGCCGTCACCGCCGAACGGGCACTCCTGGCCCGGCTGGAGGCCGGCTGCGCGGCCCCCGTGGGCGCCTACGCCTACCGCAAGGGCAGCATGCTGCACCTCGAAGCCGTCGTCTGCGCTGTCGACGGCACAGCGAGCCTCCGGGACAAGAAGGCCACCGACGGCCTGACCGAAGTCGGGGCCACCCTCCTGGGGATCGAACTGGCCGAAGGCCTGCTGGCCCGCGGCGCCGCCGACATCGCGGACCTGGCCGCTTCCTGAACCGCGGAATCCATCACGTCATGGGGCAGGCCACGGAACAGCACAGCGGGGACGACCGCCCGGGCGCGCGCTCCCGGGCAGGAGCGCTGGACGGCGCCCGGATCCTCGTCGCCCGCACCCCGGACCGCGCCGGGGAGCTCGTGGCGGCCCTGCGCCGCGTGGGCGCCGAACCGGTGCTGCTGCCCCTCATCGACTTCGAGGTCGCCAGCGACCAGCATTCCCTCGACGTCGCGTTCGATGCCCTCGGCGCAGGGGCCTACACCTGGCTTGTGATCAGCAGCGTGACGACCGTCCAGGTGCTCGAGGCCAAGGCCGCCGAACGCGGCGCGACCCTGTGCACCTGGCTCCCCGGCAGCGTGCAGGTGGCCACGATCGGCCCGGCCACGCGGCGGGCGCTCGAGTCGCGGGGGATCGGCGTCGACCTGGCACCCACGGCGCAGCAGTCCGGCGCCGGCCTGGCCGGAATCTGGCCCGAAGGCCGGCCCAGCGTGTTCCTGCCGCAGGCCGACATCGCCGACCCCAGGCTCCGCCGGGGACTGGAGGCCCGGGGAGCATCCGTCCAGGCCGTCACCGCGTACCGGACGGTGGACTACCCGGCCAATCCGGCCCGCGGACTGCCCGCCTGCCCGCCGCTTCCCGGGCAACACGACGCCGGGCCACCGGCAGCAGTCCTCACCACGGCCCAGGCGAAGGCCGAGATCGACGCCGGCCGGTTGCACGCCGTCGTCGCCGCCGCACCCAGCGCCGCGCGCCGCATCCACGCCGCCCTCGCGCCCCTTGGCCGCTGCCGCTTCGTGGCGATCGGGCGTTCGACGGCGGGGGAAGCGGAGGCCCTTGGCCTCACCGTCGCGGCCACCGCCGAAAAGCCGACAGCCTCCGGCCTCGTGGCCGCGGTGGTCCGTTCCCTGACAGCAGCGCCCCACCCGTCCCCTCAACCGCCCGCAACCGAGCACCCAGCGAAGGACAGACCATGAGCTTTCCGACCCACCGCCCCCGCCGGCTCCGCACCACCCCCGCCATGCGCCGGCTGACCGCCGAGCACCGCCTCTCCGCCGCGGAACTGATCCTCCCCGCCTTCATCCGGGAAGGACTGGACGAGCCCAACCCCATCGCCTCGATGCCCGGCGTGCAGCAGCACACCACCGACTCGCTCAAACGCGCCGCAGCCGAGGCCGTGCGGCTGGGCGTCGGCGGCATCATGCTCTTCGGAGTCCCCGCTGAACGCGATGCGCGCGGCACCGCCTCCCTGGACCCCGACGGCGTGCTGAACAAAGCCATCCGGGACGTCCGCGCCGAGGTCGGCGATGAGCTCGTGGTCATGAGCGACGTCTGCCTCGACGAATTCACCGACCACGGCCACTGCGGTGTGCTGGACGCCAAGGGCTACGTGGACAACGATGCCACCCTGGAAATTTACGGCCAGATGGCCGTCGCCCAGGCCGACGCCGGCGCCCACGTACTGGGCCCGTCCGGCATGATGGACGGCCAGGTCGCCGTGATCCGGCAGGCCCTGGAGGACGCCGGACACGCCAACACCGCCGTCGTGGCCTACGCCGCGAAATACGCCTCCGCGTTCTACGGCCCGTTCCGCGAAGCCGTCGACTCGCAGCTGACAGGGGACCGGCGCACCTACCAGATGGACGCCGCCAACCGCCGGGAGGCCATCCTGGAAGTGGAACTGGACCTGGCCGAAGGCGCCGACATGGTCATGGTCAAGCCCGCCATGAGCTACCTCGACATCCTCGCCGACGTCGCCGCCATGAGCCCGGTGCCGGTGGCGGCCTACCAGATCTCGGGGGAGTACTCGATGATCGAGGCCGCCGCCGCCAACGGCTGGATTGACCGGCGGGCCGCCATCACCGAGTCCGTGCTGGGCATCAAACGTGCCGGCGCCAACCTGGTCCTCACCTACTGGGCGAGCGAGCTCGCCGGCTGGCTGAAGGAATCCTGATGAGCAGCGCGACCTCGCCCCTGGGCTCCGTGGCAGCTCCTGCGGACCCGGTCGGGCCGGACCGGATCCTCCTGGGCCTGAACACGTTCGGCGACGTCGGCGTCTTCCCCGACGGGCACCCCGTCCCGCACGCCCAGGTGCTCCGGCAACTGCTCGAACAGGCAGAGCTTGCCGACGAGGTGGGGCTCCATGCCTTCGGCGTGGGCGAACACCACCGCCGCGACTTCGCGGTGTCCGCGCCCGAGGTCTTCCTCGCCGCCGCGGCCGCGAGGACCAAGCACATCATTCTGGGCTCCGCCGTGACAGTGCTCAGCTCCGATGACCCCATCCGGGTGTTCGAGCGCTTCGCCACAGTCGACGCCATCTCCGGGGGCCGGGCCGAGGTCATGCTGGGCCGCGGGTCCTTCATCGAGTCCTTCCCGCTCTTCGGACTCGACCTGGCCGACTACGACGTCCTGTTCGAGGAAAAGCTCGAACTCTTCGACAAGGTCCGGGCGCAGAAACCCATCCATTGGGAGGGCCGCACCCGCCCGTCCCTCAGCGGGCTGAGCGTCTATCCGCCGCTGGAACACCATCTCCTGCCGGCCTGGATCGGCGTCGGCGGCACCCCCGAATCGGTGCTGCGCTGCGCCGAGTACGGCTACCCGATCATCTTCGCCATCATCGGCGGCGAACCACGTTCCTTCGGCCCGCTGGCCGGGCTCTACCGCGAGGCCATGGCCAAGTACGGGCACCCGATGCGGCAGATGGCAACGCACTCACCCGGCCATGTTGCGGCCACAGACGAGGAAGCCCGCGAGGAACTCTTCCCGCACTGGCTGGCACAGCGCAACCGGATCGGCTCCGAGCGCGGCTGGGGTCCCGGAAACCGTGCCGAGTTCGACGCCCTGTGCACCCCGCAAGGCGCCCTGTACGTCGGGTCACCGGACACCGTCGCCGCGAAGATCGCGCTGCTCAAGAAGAACCTGGGCGTGGACCGTTTCGACCTCAAATACAGCCACGGCACCCTGCCGCACGCCGCCATGATGCGCTCCATCGAGCTGTTCGGCACCGAAGTCGCGCCCCGCGTGGCGGCCCTGCTGGCCGGATCGCCGGCCGGCTGAGGCTGTACGGGCCTTGACCCGGCCGCGGAACTGAAAGAATAGGAACCATGACCTCCAGCATGCCTCGCAACGAGGAACTCTTTGACCGTGCCCGCCAGCTGATGCCCGGCGGAGTCAACTCGCCCGTCCGCGCCTTCGGCTCCGTGGGCGGGACGCCGCGCTTCATGGTCTCCGCCAAGGGCCCCTACCTGACCGACGCCGACGGCGCCGAGTACGTGGACCTGGTCTGCTCCTGGGGCCCGGCCCTCCTGGGACACGCCCACCCGGCCGTCCTGGCGGCCGTGCACGCCGCCGTCGACCGCGGCCTGTCCTTCGGCGCTTCCACGCCGGACGAGGCAAACCTCGCGGCCCTGGTCAAGGAGCGCGTCCCGGCCGCCGAACGCGTCCGGATGGTCTCCACCGGCACTGAGGCGACCATGACGGCCGTCCGGCTGGCCCGCGGCTTCACCGGCCGGAACCTCATCATCAAGTTTGCCGGCTGCTACCACGGCCACCTCGACGGCCTCCTCGCCGCGGCAGGTTCGGGCCTGGCAACCCTTGCGCTGCCCGGCTCGGCCGGCGTCACGGCCGCTACGGCCGCCGAAACGCTCGTCCTGCCGTACAACGACCTCGACGCCGTCGAAGCCGCCTTCGCCATGCACGGGCCCAGCATCGCGGCCGTGATCACCGAAGCGGCGCCCGCCAACATGGGCGTCGTCACACCGGGGGAGGGCTTCAACGCGGGGCTCTCCCGGATCACCCGCGAGCACGGCGCCCTGCTGATCCTCGACGAGGTCCTCACCGGTTTCCGGACCGGCTACTCCGGTTACTGGGGCCTGACCGGCGGGGCGGCCGACGCCGCCGAACCCTGGGCCCCTGACCTGCTGACCTTCGGGAAGGTCATCGGCGGCGGCATGCCGACGGCAGCCCTCGGCGGCCGGGCGGAGGTCATGGACTACCTCGCGCCGCTCGGCCCCGTCTACCAGGCCGGCACCCTCTCCGGGAACCCGGTGGCGATGGCCGCCGGCGTCGCGACCCTGACCCACGCCACGCCGGAGGTGTACTCGTTCGTGGACGCCCGTTCGCTGGAGCTTTCCGGGGCCCTGTCCTCGGCCCTCGATGCGGCCGGCGTCGACCACTCGATCCAGCGCGCCGGCAACCTGTTCTCGGTTGCGTTCGGCACCTCGGCCCGCGGGGTCCACAACTATGACGACGCCCAGGGCCAGGAGGTCTTCCGCTACGCGCCGTTCTTCCACTCCATGCTGGACTCGGGCGTCTACCTGCCGCCGTCGGTCTTCGAGGCCTGGTTCCTCTCGGCCGCGCACGACGATGCGGCGATGAACCGGATCTTCGACGCCCTGCCGGCCGCGGCGAAGGCCGCCGCCGCCGCGCAGGCTTAAGCGCGCTTCCCCAAGCACACGGCGTGCGACGCCGTCGTGCCCAAACGACTGATGGCACCCGCAACAGCGGGTGCCATCAGTCGTTTAACGCCGGCAACGCTGAACGCCGGACCGGCGAAGGGTTAGAGGACGTCCGCCAGGAATCCCTGCAGCCGTTCCGTGCGCGGGTTCGTGAAGATCTGTTCCGGCGCACCGGACTCCACGACGACGCCGCCGTCCATGAACGTCACGGTGTCCGAAACGTTGCGGGAGAACCCCATCTCGTGCGTGACCACCACCATGGTCATGCCGCCCTTGGCGAGGTCGGCCATGAGCGCCAGCACGCCCTTGACGAGCTCCGGGTCCAGGGCGGACGTGGCCTCGTCAAAGAACATCACCTCCGGTTTCATGGCCAAAGCCCGCGCTATGGCCACGCGCTGCTGCTGCCCGCCGGAGAGGTTGGCGGGACGGGAATCGGCCTTGTGCTTGAGTCCGACCAGGTCCAGCTGGGCGAGAGCTTCCTCCCGCGCCTGGTCCTTGGACATCCCGCGCAGCTTCCGCAGCGCCAGGGAGACGTTCTCCGCCACGGTCTTGTGCGGAAACAGGTTGAACTGCTGGAAGACCATCCCGATCCGCCGGCGCAGTTCGTCCGGGTTGTCCTTCAGCACCGAACGGCCGTCGAGCAGAATGTCACCCTGCTCGGGCTCAATGAGCCGGTTCATGACCCGCAGGAGCGTGGACTTGCCCGAGCCGGAAGGCCCGATCACGGAAGCCGTGGATCCCTTCTCGACGTGCAGGTCGATGCCGCGCAGGACGCGGTTCGACCCGAAGGACAGGTGGATATTCTGTGCCGTCAACGATCCGGAAACGAACTCGCTCATGCCTGGGCTCCCTTTCCGACGACGGCAGCTGCCTCGTCCGGTTCTTTCTTTTCCGGCCGGCCCGAGCGCAACCGCCGGTCAATCCAGTTCACGAAGTGGGTCAACGGCACGGTCAGCGCCAGGTAGAACACCGCTGCCGCCACGTAGGGGGAGAGGTTTCCGCTGGTGGACGCCGCGTCCTTGCCGATCTGGAAAATCTCGCGTTCCGACGCCAGCAGGCCCAGCATAAAGACCAGGGAGGACTCCTTGATCAGGGCGATGAACTGGTTGACCAGGGCAGGAAGCACCCGCCGGACACCCTGGGGCACGACCACCAGGCGCATGGCCGGGCCGTAGCCGAACCCCAGGGCCCGGGTGGCTTCAAGCTGTCCCTTGTCCACGCTCTGGATACCGGAGCGGAAGATCTCGCCAATGTAGGCGGCCGACATCAGGGATAACGCTGCGATCGCCATCGGGTACGGGCTGGTGGATCCGGTCATCTGCCGGACAATCGGCCCGAACCCCAACCCGATCACCAGAATGGTGAGGATGGGCGGCAGCCCCCGAAGCACGTCGGTGTAGATGCGCGCGACCCAGCGGGCGCCGGCGTTCCGGGAAATCCCCATCAGGGCAAGCAACATGCCGAGCACTGTTCCGATGACGCCTGACGCGACGGCCAAAACGAGCGTGTTCGGAAGCCCGACGGCGAACATTTTGGGGAGGACGGCGCCGATCGCCTTCCAGTCCAGGAAGGTCTCGGAGAGCAATGTGAGGAAATCCATGGAGCGCCCGGGTTACTTCGCGGCGACCTGGACGGCTTTGCTGCCCGGCTTCCAGCCCTGCGGCGTCTGCTCCTTAGCGGTGGGCCGGTCCGTGTACCACTGGGCCGTGAGCTTGGTCCAGGTGCCGTCAGCAATGACGGCGTCGAGGCCGGCGTTCAGGGCGTCAATCAGCGGCTGGTTGTCCTTGTTGACCGCGTAAGCGGTGAAGTTCTGGGTGTTGACAACCTTTTCGGCGATCTTGGTGTTGTCGCCATCCTTGACCTGGCCGGTGGCCTGCTGCGAAGGAGCCACCCAGGCGTCGACCTGGCCGGACTTCACGTTGGCGTACACGGTGTTGTAGTCCGGGAACCGGACCGGTTCGAGCTTGAGCGTGTTGGTCACGTAGTCGTCCTGGACAGTGCCCTGGACGACGCCGATGCGGACGCCGTCCTTGAGGTCGGCGAAGCCTTTGACCTTGGCGTCGCTCTTGGTCACGACGGCCATGTAGCCGAAGTCGTAGCCGTTCGTGAAGCCGACGGTTTCGCGGCGCTTGTCGGTGGTGGAGATCGAGGAGGATCCGACGTCGAACTGCTTGTTCTTGACCTGGGAGAGCAACGCGGAGAAGTCGGTGGAAGCGAACTCGACTTTGAGTCCCAGCTTGTCGCCAATGGCCCGGAGGAGCTCGTTGTCGTAGCCCGTGAACTTGCCCGCCGGGTCGATGAAGATGTTCGGCGGGGCGTCGGACAGGGTGCCGACCCGCAAGGTGCCGCCAGTGATCAGGCCCAGCTTCGACTTGTCGATCTTGTCGAGCGGGGTGACCTCCTTGGTGGTGTACTTGTCCAGTGACGTCTGGTCACTGCCCTGGAGGGCATCCGTGGGTGAGCCCGTTGACTGTGCGGCGCCGCCGCCGCACGCTGCGAGGGAGGCCGCCATGGCGATTGCCACAGGAACGGTTGTCAGCCACTTCAAGGCTTTGCTTTTCATCGCGCAATCACTTTCGTCCGAAGTTCGGTGGGCCGCGCGGAACCTCTCGGTTCCCGGCCGTCTGCTGGCGCGCCGGGTAGGCAGGCGCACCGCGAAAGATAATTGTGTCACCCGGCGCCGGGGACACTTCAATTCGAATTAATCGTCACGCAAGAGGGCTCGGGGCGAATTATCTTCCACGTTCCCGTGGGCAGCGCACGCTTCCGAGAGAGCCGCCTGCCCCGGGCGAAATCATCGCCCGGGGCAGGCGACGCGGCGGCGTCCGCCGGGGGGTGTGGGTTACGTCTCAACGGCTGGATTTGCCGGTAACTGTGGGCTAAACCAGCCGTCGCGCCGGCCAAGGTTTCGTTTTAAGAAGCCGGCCGTTCCGCCGCTGCAGCTGTCCGGCGGCCTAGAAGTCGCCGCGGCTGGCGTCCTCCGGCGGCAGGACCGGCCACTCGCCTTCGATGACGGCGGCCGGTTTGGTCTTGCGCAGGTACGTCTGGAAGTCAGCGGCCTGCGCGGAGGCCCATTCGACCTGGAGCTGGTGGAGGTGGGTTGCGGGCATCCTGAGCTTGGGGAACTTCCCGGCCATGGCGTCGAGCATGCGCAAGGTGGCCAGGGCGTCGGCCGCGGATGTGTGCGCGTTCTCGAGGCTGACGCCGTATTCCTCGCACAGGGCCGTGAGGGTGCGCTTGCCTTTGCGGTAGCGGTCCACCTGCTTGTTCATGATGTACGGGTCCAGGACCGGGAAGCGGTTCAGCTGCGGGACGCCGTAGCGGGCCGATTCGGCGGCGAGGACCGTGAAGTCGTAGCTGGCGTTGAAAGCGATGACGGGCACATCGGCATCGAAAAGTTCCTGGAGCACGGCTGCGAGCTCACGGGTCACCTCCGCTGCGGGCCGGCCGTCGCGGCGCGCCTGTTCGGTGGTGATGCCGTGGACGTCGCTGGCTTCCGTTGGAATGTCCACGCCCGGATCGGCGAGCCACTCATGTTCCTTGATGACCGCGCCGGCGGAGTCCACCACGGTGACCGACGCCGTCACGATCCTCGCGGCGCGGGAATTCCGCCCGGTTGTCTCGAGGTCGAAGGCTGCGCGGGGGAGGGTGTTCCAAGTGCTCATGCTTCAACGCTACCTGCTGCCTCTGACAGTTCCTGCCCGACAGGCCCACACCGCATCGTGGTCACGTCGCGCTCCTTCCGGGGCCCGGCATGGGCCGAATGTGACCTCGCGCCACGGTTCCGGCGACTAGGCTGGACCGATGCGCACCGAGTATGTAGAAGCAGTGCTGGAGCTCGTGGCTTTGGTCCCGGCCGGCGCAGCGGTCGCGTACGGGGATGTCGCGGAACTGCTCGGCTCCGGAGGACCCCGTCAGGTCGGTTCGGTGATGAGCCACTACGGCAGCGCGGTGCCCTGGTGGCGGGTTCTCAAGGCCAGCGGTGACGCCCCGCCCGGGCATGAGCGAGAGGCCCTGGCACTGTATGTGGTCGAAGGCACCCCGCTTCAGGGCAGTCACGCCGAATACCTTCGTACCGGCGAGGGACGATGGCGCGTTGACCTCCCGGCGGCCCGGTGGAGGCCCTCGGAGGACGAATTCGACCGGATCGATTCCATTGCGGGGCGGCTGGACGCTGCGCTCCATGGTGAGCTGCAAAAAAATGTCGGCACCGGATGATGAAATGACTGTGTGAGTACCCCCAGCCAACGTCCGGAATTCCCGCTGTCCAAAGCAGGCGGATCCCGTCCCCGGCCCCCCGGTTCGGGGTTGCGCCTGCTGCCGCCCAGGACGCTACACAGCGCCGTTCCGGCGCTGACGGCGGACCAACTCGCCGCCGTCGACGTTCCGCACGGGTCCGGACCCGTCCTGGTGCCCGGGGCGCCCGGCACCGGCAAATCGACCGTCCTGGTGGAGGCCGCCGTCCGCCGCGCGCAGCGCGATGGCCTGGATCCCGAGCGGATGCTCATTCTGGCTCCGGGACGGCTCGCCGCTGATTCGCTCCGGGACCGCTTCACCGCCCGGCTGGACCGGAGCCTCAGCACGACGCCGGCCCGCACGTGGGCGTCGTACGCCTTCGATCTCATCCGGCGCGCCAAGGCCGAAGGCATCCTGCCCCTCCCGCGTCCGCCGAAACTGCTCTCCGGTCCGGAACAGGACCTCATCATCAAGGAGCTGCTGGAAGGCCACATGCAGCCTGGCCTCGATCTGCCGTGGCCCGGGGACCTGGGGCCTGCCCTGCAGACGCGGGGGTTCCGCCAGGAAGTCCGACAGCTCTTTGACCGGATCATCGAATCCGGGCGGACCGCGGAGGACCTGGTGGTCCTCGCCCGGGCCTGCAGCCGGCCCGACTGGGTGGCCGCCGCTGCCCTTTACGCCGAGTACCGTGACGTCCTGGATCTTCGGATGCCCGAAGCCTTCGACCCCGCCGGCATCATCACGGCCGCGCGGCAGATCTTCCAGGACGAGCCCGGCTTCCTGGCCGCGGAGCGGGACAGGCTCCAGCTGATCCTGGTCGATGACATCCAGGAAGCGAATCCCGCCGTCTTCGAACTGCTCGCGGACATCGCGGCCGGCAAGGACGCCATCATCACCTCGTCCCCGGACACCGTGGTCCAGGGCTTCCGCGGGGCCAGGCCGGACCTGGTAGCCGAACTGCCCGTGTTGCTGGCCCCCGCCGGCGGCACCGTCCTGGAGCGCCCGCTCTTCTCCGCCCACCGCCACGCTCCCGCCGTGGCGGAGGCCTGGCAATCGGTGGCCGTGCGCATCTCACGCCGCGCCGGCGGCCAGTCCGCACGCCGGCTTGAACAGCCCCGCCCGGCTGCCTCAGCTGAAGCCGGCGCAGGCAGCGTCGAGGCGCATCTGCTTCCGTCCCCGGCCCACGAACTGCGATACGTGGCGCAGCGGATCCTGGAAGCCCAGCTGAACGACGGCCGTGACTTCGGCGAAATCGCCGTGATCGTACGCAACGGCGGCCAGCTCAGCCAGCTGCAGCGGTACCTCGCCGGCCAGGGGATCCCGGTCCGGGTCCCGGTGGCCGATTCGGCCGTCAGGGATGAGGTCGCGGTGCGTCCGCTGCTGGAGGCCTACGCGGTGGCACTGGACCCGGCAGTGCTCACCCCGGAGTCGGCTGTTTCCCTGCTCACCTCGCGCATCGGCGGAGCGACATCAATCGAGCTGCGGCGGCTGCGCCAGTCCCTGCGGCGGGAGGAGATCCTGGGCGGCGGTGGCCGCACCAGCGACGCCCTGCTGGTGGAGGCGTTGCTGGAGCCGGGAGCCCTGGCGACGCTTGGCATCGAGGGGCAGGCCGCCCGCAGGATTGCCCGCATGATCCGGGCCGGCCGGGACGCGGCCGTGGCGCCCGGCGGCAACGCCGAAACGGTGCTGTGGGCGCTGTGGCACTCCACCGGCCTTGCCGGCCGCTGGACCGACGCCGCCCTTGCCGGCGGCACGGCCGGAGCCCGGGCCGACCGGGACCTCGACGCCATGATGGCGCTGTTCCACACCGCGGAACGCTTCGTGGACCAGCTGCCCGGTTCCGGGCCCGAGCAATTCCTGGAATACCTGCTGAGCCAGGAACTCCCCATGGACACCCTCGCCGCGCGGGCACAGCTGGAGGACGCGGTGGAACTCATGACGCCCGCCAGCGCCGCCGGGAGGGAGTGGCCGGTGGTGATCATCCCAGGGCTGCAGGAAGGCGTGTGGCCCAACACCCGGCTGCGCGGCGAACTGCTTGGCAGCACCGTGTTCGCGGACGCCGTCGAACACGGCGTGGAGTACGCGCTGCAGCTGGACCCGCTCAGCCGGTTGCGCGAAATCCGTTACGACGAGCTGCGGAGCTTCTCCACGGCCGTCTCCCGCGCCAAGGACGTGCTGATCTGCAGCGCCGTTTCCTCGGAAGACGAGCAGCCGTCCTCCTTCCTGGACTATGTGGCTCCGCTGCGCCCGGACCAGGACCGTCGCGGCTTCACCCCGGTGGAGCGTCCCCTTACCCTGCGGGCCCTCGTGGCCGAGCTGCGCCAGTACGCCCAGCTGGATGCCGCCGCTCCCGAATCCCGCGAGGCCGCTGCGGTGCTGGGCGCCCTGGCCTCGGCGGAGCCAGCCGTTCCGGGGGCCCATCCGGGGAGCTGGTGGGGGCTCGCGCCGCTGTCCTCGGACACGCCCGTGGTGCCCCCGGGCAGTATCGTGTACGTCTCGCCTTCCAAGGTGGAGACCGTGCAGAAGTCGCCGCTTGACTGGTTCGTCCAGGCCGCCGGCGGCGAGGCGGCGACGGACTTTGCCCGCAGCCTGGGCACACTGGTCCACGCAATCGCCCAGGACCTCCCGGACGCCTCGGGCGGCGAATACGTCGCTGAACTTCTCCGGCGCTGGCCCGCCCTCGGCATGAAAGACAACTGGGAGGGAAAGCTGGACTTCCAGCGCGCCGAATCCATGGTCCGCAAACTGGCCCAGTACGTCCTCGTCATGCGCAGCCAGGGCCGCAGCCTGCTGGGCGTCGAGCAGGACTTCGAAGTGAAACTCGCTGACCTCCCGGCGAACACCGGCGCTGCGGGTGCCGCACCGGATTCCGGCGAGGACTCCTGGCCGGCACGGCCCGCCGTGTTGCGGGGCCAGGTCGACAGGCTGGAGATCGACGCCGAGGGCCGCCTGGTCATCGTGGACCTCAAGACCGGCAAGAGCCAGCCCGGCAAAACGGATCTCGAACGGCATCCGCAGCTCGGCGCCTACCAGGCGGCGGTGCTGGCCGGCGGGTTTTCCGGCGCGGATGATGGTCCGCCGCCGCTCCCTGGCGGCGCGGTCCTGGCCCAGCTCGGCACCGGGACCAAGAGCCCGGGCATCCAGGCCCAGGCCCCGCTGGACCCGCAGGATAACTGGGCTCTGGGCATGGTCAACGACGCCGCCAAGGTGATGTCCGGGAACACGTTCGAAGCCCGCCACGATCCGTCCAAGGGGGGCCACGGCGGCCACGGCTGCCGGCTCCCTGAAGTCTGCCCGCTGTGCGCGCGCGGAAAGCAGGTTACTGAATGACCACCGACGTCCAGCCGGCGGGCGTTCCGGCACCGCCCCCGCCGGCACCCCCGGCCATTCTTCCCGACCCCAGGTTTACCCCCGAGGAATTGTCCGCCATGCTGGGGGAGAAGAACAGCCCCACGGCCGAACAATCCTTGATCATCTCTTCGCCTCTGTCGCCACGGCTGGTCATCGCCGGCGCCGGTTCGGGAAAGACCGCCACCATGGCCGACCGGGTGGTGTGGCTCGTAGCCAACGGCTGGGTCAGGCCGGAAGAAGTGCTCGGCGTGACGTTCACCCGCAAGGCCGCCGGCGAACTCGCCTCCCGGATCCGCGCCAAGCTGGCCTCCCTGCAGCGGATCGCCGCGGCGGACCCGGAGCACAAGATCTTCCCCGCCGGACTGCTCAGCAACGACGCCCTCGAACCCAAGGTCTCCACCTACCACTCGTACGCCAGCGGCATCGTCTCCGACTACGGCCTTCGGCTCGGCGTCGAACGGGACGTGGTGCTTCTCGGCGGGGCCCAGTCCTTCCAGCTTGCCAGCGAGGTCGTGGAGGCGTTCGACGGCGACTACGAACACTTCCGGTCCGCCAAGTCCACCCTCGTCAAAGCGGTGATCCAGCTCGCCGGGGAGTGCTCGGAGCACCTCCGCGACCCCGCAGAGGTCCGGGCCTGGGTGCTGGAGCGGGTCTCCGCGTTTGAGGCACTGCCCTACCTCGCCACTGCCAGGAAAAACCCCAGCCAGGCCGCGGGGGAACTCAGCGGCATGCTGCGCACCCGGGCAAGCGTCGCGGAGATGGTGGACCGATATTCCGAAGCGAAACGGGCCAGGGGGGCCCTGGACTTCGGCGACCTCGTGGCTCTGGCGGCCAGGGTTGCCAACGAGATCCCGGTCGCCGCGCAGATGGAACGCCAGCGCTACAAGGTGGTGCTGCTGGACGAGTTCCAGGACACCTCCCACGCCCAGCTCGTGCTGTTCTCGAGGCTCTTCGGCGACGGCCACGCCGTGACCGCCGTGGGGGACCCCAACCAGTCCATCTATGGCTTCCGCGGCGCGTCGGCCGGGCAGTTGTTCCATTTCGTCCGCGAATTCCCCCTCCGCGTCACCCGTGACAACACCGGGCGGAATAATGCCGGCGGAGACGACTCCTGGGCGCCCGCGGCGGGCTCGCCCGCGACAGACGCGACAGGTGGCGTGCCGCGCCTTGCCGTCGCCCCGACGTCGTACCTGACCACGGCCTGGCGCAACGGCCGGAACATCCTCTCCGCTGCCAACCTCATTTCCGCGCCCCTCAGCAAGACCGCGGCCCATGCCGGTGCCCCGGGTGCCAGGGACACCGCAGACTCCGTTGAGGTGCCGCCCCTGCAGCCAAGCCCGGCCGCCGTCCAGGGCAGGGTCGTGATGGGCCGGTACGCCACGGACGTGGCCGAGGCCGCCGCGATCGCCGGGGACGTCCTGAAGTTCCGCGTGACCGACTTCGACGCGTCGCCATCGGCCGGGTCCCTACCACCGGCGATGGCCGTGCTGTGCCGGCGGAGGGCCCAGATGGAATGCATCCGCCGCGAGTTCGAGGCCCGCGGCATCCCCTACGAGATCGTCGGCCTTGGCGGCCTGCTGGACACCCCGGAGATCATCGATCTTGTCGCGACGCTCCGCGTCCTGGCCGATCCCGGCCGCTCGGACTCCCTGATGCGCCTGCTGGCCGGTGCACGGTGGCGGATCGGCCCGGCGGACCTGATGGCGTTCCGGGACTGGTCCAGCTTCCTCGCCCGTCGCAGAGGCCGCCCCGGCAGCCCGGACACCGGCGACACAGGTGACTCCGGCGACACCGTAAACGAGGCTGCCGACGCCGTGATCGAAGGCGACCTCACCGATGCCGCCAGCCTTGTCGAGGCACTGGACTGGCTGCCCCGCGAGGACTGGACGTCGGCGCACGGGCGCAGGCTGACGCCCGCGGCCCTGGACCGGCTCCGGCGGCTTTCGGCCGAGCTCCGGCAGCTGCGCACGTACATGGGCGATGACCTCACCACACTGCTCGGCGAAGTGGAACGGGCCATGCTCCTGGACATCGAAGTGGCGGCGCGGCCGGGGACCAGCATCCACCAGGCACGCCGGAACCTCGACGCTTTCCAGGATGCGGCCGCCGGATTCCTGCACACGTCCCAGCGGATCGACGTCCTGGCCTTCCTCGCATGGCTCGAGGCAGCAGCGGCCGAGGAAAACGGGCTCGATGCCGCCGCGGCGGAAGTGAACCATGAGGCGGTCCAGCTCCTGACGGTCCACGCGTCCAAAGGCCTGGAATGGGATGTCGTCTTTGTGCCCGGACTCAACGCCGGCGCATTCCCGAGCAGCCGGGACTCGCGCTGGAGCAGCGGAAGTGCAGCACTGCCGTGGCCGCTGCGCGGTGATCGCGCCGACCTGCCGCAATGGGACCTGGACCAGCCGGACCAGAAAGGCTGGCTCGACGCCGAGAAGGAGTTCAAGTCAGCGGTCCAGACCCACGGGGAAGCCGAGGAACGGCGGCTGGCCTATGTGGCCTATACCCGTGCCAAGCACGTCCTCTGGATATCCAGTGCCGCGTGGGTGGGGTCACGGGCCGGCATGGCGGGGATGTCGCCGTTCCTGGCGGAACTGGAGGTCCTCTCCGCCGACGGTACCGCGGAGATCCACCCCCTGTCCGTGAGCGAGGAATTGCTGCCGGAGGAGAGCCCATTGACCGCCGAGCTTGAGGTCGCCGTCTGGCCCTACGACCCCCTGGAAGGCCCGTACGACCCGCGGACGGGGACGCGGCTGCGGCTGGTGCCGGGACGGCGTGCCGCCATGGAATCAGCGGCGGAGCGGGTGCTGCGGATCCTGGGACCGGACGAGCCCGGCGCCCTGGCCGGCGCCCTGAACGGCCCTGCGGACGACGGCGGACACCGTCACCACCTCCGCGGCCCTGCGGCGGGGTGGGCCAAGGAGGCGGCGACGCTGCTGGACCGCCGGTCCCGGCGGACGACTATGCAGGATGTCCACCTGCCTGGACACATTTCCGCGTCAACGCTGGTGGATCTTGAGGACGACGCGGGCTCCGTCGTGGCCCGGCTGCGGCGGCCCGTTCCGCGCGAACCGGGGATGTCGGCACGCAAGGGCACAGCCTTCCACGCCTGGGTGGAGGGGTACTTCGGCGCCGCCGGCATGCTGGATCTCGGCGAGGCGGCGGGCTCAGATGACCATATCGACGAGGCCTACGGTCTCGATGCCATGGTGGAAACCTTCCGCCAGTCCGAGTGGGCCCACCGCGCGCCAGCCTTTGTCGAAGTTCCCGTCGAGACCAGGATTGGCGAGGTCGTGGTGCGAGGCCGGATTGATGCCGTATTCCGGGATGCCGACGGCAGCTGGGACCTGGTGGACTGGAAAACCGGCCGCCGTCCCTCGGCCGCCCAGCTGAAGGTCAAGGCGGTCCAGCTTGCCGTGTACCGCCTGGCCTGGTCCCGGCTCAAGGGTGTCCCGCTCGAGGACGTCCGGGCCGCGTTCTACTATGTGGCCGACAACCAGGTGGTCCGCCCCCACGATCTTGGGTCAGCGGAAAGGCTGGAGACCATCGTCGCCGCTGCCCTGGGCGTGACGTCGGCGCCCGCGGGCGGCACCTAGCGCGACCGGGCAGAGCAACGCGCAGCCCGGTGTGGGCAAACCGGACTAGAGGGACTTCGCCTCAACGATGGTGATGGCCGCCGTTGAGGCGTCCTCGCCGGGATGCGGCTGTATGACAGCGATCGACTGCGTCGAGGTGTCCTCCGAAACACGGTCGGCCGTGCCGCTGGCGGCCGTGCCGGCTGCTTCGGTACCGCTGGCGTCATTCTTCCCGTCTTTCCCGTCGCCGGGGATCGGCGTCACGTGTACGGCGGGCATGGCGTTTCCGGCGGCAACCGCGTCCGGTCCGGAGACCGGATCCGCGGCGGGCACGGGAACCGGGAGAACGGTTACTTTGCCCACAGCCGGGACTGACGGGCCGGCCGGGACTCCCGGGACCGCCGGAACTGCAGCGCCGCCAGCGTTCTGCTGGTTTTCGGGCGCCGGGACAGGCCGGGGGAGGGGTTCCACGCTGATCGGTTGGCCGCCGTGTTCCGCGACGTCGTCGGCAAGTGCGGTGAGCATGGACTCGGCCTCATGGATCATGTCCTGGTCTCCGGCGGCGAGCCCCTTGACCAGGTACTGCGCCAGCGCGAATTCTGCGGACAATGCCGCCCGCCGCAGCAGGTGGGTGTCGGGCGCGTCCTTCCGGCTGGCGGTGTAGTGTTCCAGCACGGCGTCCACGAAGGCCTGCTCGTTTGAGGCGACCAGCCAGGCCATGTCGTCGGCCGGATCGCCGATGCGGAGGTCGGTCCATCCGGTCACGGCGGTCACGCGGTCGCCGTCGACCAGGAGGTTGTCCTCGTGCAGGTCGCCGTGGACCACGCACGGGTTGAAGCGCCACAGCGACACGTCCTCCATGGCGTGTTCCCAGCGGCGCAGCAGCAGCGGCGGGATCTTGCCGGTCGTGGCGGCCTGGTCCAGCTCGTTCAGGCGGCGCTGCCGGAACTCGTTGGGCGTGTAGCTAGGCAGATCGGCGTTGCTGACCAGTGACCGGGGGAGGTCATGGATCGCGGCGAGGGCTGTGCCGATTTCGGCGGCCAGGGCGGCGGATCCGCCGCTCAGCTCCTCGACGGAGCGCGTGGCCCCCGCGAGGTGCGAATACACGAAGGTGCTCAGCTCACCCTGCCTGACGGTTCCGGCGACCGTGGGCATCAGGAACGGCAGCTCCGCCCGGATGCCGGGGACAAAGGCGCGCAGCACCATGAATTCCGTCTCGAGGCGTGCACTGGCTTCGGCGTGGCGGGGGGAGCGGACGCGCCAGCGTTTGCCTTCGGAGTCGAGGAGAAGGGCGGAGTCGAAGTCCGCCGGATCGTCGGGCGCAGAGCTGACGGCGGTCGGGGTCAGGCCGGGGACCGCCGCGGTTGCTACAGCTGCCAGTTCGATTGGTTTTCTTCTCACGCTTCCACGGTAGATTGAGCGGCGCATAAGACAGTGAGGCACCACGGCGAGTCTCCAGATCGGGAATAAATACCGGAGAGCGTTTTGTTGGGGGCGCAATAATTTCCAGCCTCCGCCGCCGTTGGCTCGCCCCCCGAGACGCCCGCGCAAATGTCAATTGTCTGCGGGAGTCAGTACGGTGGGTATATGAGTCTTGCGGAGTCACCAGCACCAGAAAACGCCGCATTGGGCAGTACGGCATCGGAAAGCACCGCCCCGGGGTCCCCGCCGGAGCCGAACCTTCCGGCCAACCACCTGATGGACACGGTACTTCCAGTGCGGCCGGCACTGATCGACCGTGGCTCCGCGGCCCGGCTGAAACCCGGAATGCTGGCGGAGCTTGTCCGCTCCGGCACCGCGCGGGCGATGGTGCTCTCCGGCCGGCAGGCCCTCGTCAGCGGAAACAGCCTCGTCCTCCTGGACGCCGCGGACCTCGCAGGACACCTTCAGGACACCTCTTACGCGCCTGAGCACCTGGTCTATCTGGGCTCCGCCGTGGCCGGCGGCGGCCTGGAAGAGGGCACCGAGCTCGTCCTTTTCGTCCTTCCCAAACAGTTTGAGGTCCAAACGGAGGCGTTCGAGGCACACGTGGCCGGCATCCCGGCTGCCGCGCAATGGGCAGGTTTCCGCGATGTCGCGGCCCGCTTGAACCCGGTGGACACCGCCCTGTTCATCGAAGCGAGCGCCATCGCCAACTGGCACGCGACCCACACCCACTGCCCGCGCTGCGGCGCCGCCACGGAGACGGAAGCCGGCGGCTGGGTCCGTCGCTGCCCGGCCGACGGCTCCGAGCACTACCCCCGCACGGATCCTGCCATCATCGTCACGGTGGTGGGCCCGGACGGCCGGCTCCTGCTCGGCGGCGGCGGTCCCCTCGACGCCAGGAACTATTCGACCCTCGCAGGATTCGTCGAACCGGGGGAGTCGCTCGAACAGGCCGTGGTCCGGGAGATCGGCGAGGAGGTTGGCGTGCGGGTCACGGCAACGCAGTACCTTGGTTCCCAGTCATGGCCGTTCCCCGCGTCGCTGATGCTCGGGTTCACCGCCACGACGACGGACACCGAGGCCCGGCCCGACGGCGTCGAGGTCACCCGCGCGCGCTGGTTCAGCCGCCAGGAACTGCAGGAAGCGGTCCTGAACGGCGAGATCGTCATCTCCACCAGGCTCTCCATCGCACGCTCCCTCATCGAGCACTGGTACGGCAGCGTCATCCAGGACCGCCCGGAAACCGAATGACCCCGCGGATGGCAGCCACACGCAGCGGCACCTAGCGGGCCCGGCACGGCGGCCCGCCATCCATACGACACACTCTATCGACTGAGCAGCAAACGTGACCACAGAGCATTTGAACTTCAGCCCACGCCCCGAAACCCCGGCCTCCGACGGCGTTCCCGCAGACGGCCCTGCACCGGACGACCGCCCTCTCGAGGAGCGGATTCTGGGAGGCCTCGACGCCGAACAGCGCGAGGTTGCCAGCACCCTGCAGGGGCCAATGTGCGTTCTGGCAGGTGCCGGGACGGGCAAGACGCGTGCCATCACCCACCGCATCGCTTACGGCGTGCATTCGGGGGTGTACAGCCCGCAGCGGCTCCTGGCCGTCACCTTCACCGCGCGGGCGGCCGCAGAAATGCGGAGCCGGCTCCGTGATCTCGGCGTCGGAAACGTCCAGGCCCGCACCTTCCACGCCGCGGCGCTGCGCCAGTTGCAGTTCTTCTGGCCACAGGCCGTGGGCGGGGTGCTGCCCAACCTCCTGGACCACAAGGCACAGATGATCGCCGAGGCGGCACGCCGGCTCCGGCTCAGCACGGACAGGGCGTCCATCCGCGACCTCGCGTCCGAGATCGAGTGGGCCAAGGTGTCCATGCTGACGCCCGCGAACTACCTGGAAAACGCCCAGGGCCGGGGGAACCCGGGCGGCTTTGACCTGACCGCGGCCGCACGGGTCTTCCAGTCCTACGAGGACGTCAAGACAGACCGCAACGTCATCGACTTCGAGGACGTGCTGCTGATCACCGTCGGCATCCTGCAGGAGGATCCCAAGGTGGCCGCGACCGTCCGCGAGCAGTACCGGCACTTCGTCGTCGACGAGTACCAGGACGTCTCGCCGCTGCAGCAGCGGCTCCTGGAACTGTGGCTGGGCGGCCGTGATGACCTCTGCGTGGTCGGGGACGCCAGCCAGACCATCTACTCCTTCACGGGCGCGTCCCCGAAGCATCTGCTTGGATTTAAAGCCATGTATCCCCAGGCCCACGTGGTCAAGCTGATCCGCGACTACCGCTCCACTCCGCAGGTGGTCAAGCTGGCCAACGATCTCCTGGCAGGACGGCGCAGCGGCGGCCCCGTCGCAGACGCCGCCTGGGCCACCCCCCTGCAGCTTGTGGCCCAGCGGGCGGCCGGACCGGTACCGCAATTCACCGAATGCTCCGATGACGAGGCCGAGGCGGCAACAGTCGCCGCACGGATCCGCGAACTGCTCGACGCCGGCACGCCGGCAAGCCAGGTCGCGGTGCTGTTCCGCACCAATGGCCAGTCCGAAGCCTACGAACAGGCCCTTGCCGCCGCCGGCATCGGCTACCAGCTGCGCGGCGGTGAACGTTTCTTTGCCCGCAAGGAGGTCCGCGACGCCATCCTGCAGCTCCGCGCCGCCACCCGGGCGGTCGCCGAAACCGCCACGCCCGAGCCCCTGGGCCAGCTGGTCCGCGACATCGTCGCCTCACTGGGCTACACGGATTCGGCGCCACACAGTGGCGGCGCCGTCCGGGAACGCTGGGAATCGCTCGCCGCGCTGGTGGCGCTGGCCGACGAGCTCGTCATCAGCAGGGGACCGCAGTTCAGCCTCCCGGACTTCGTCAACGAGCTCCAGGAGCGGTCCCTGGCCCAGCACGCACCGACCGTCCAGGGTGTGACGCTCGCTTCGCTGCACGCCGCGAAGGGCCTTGAATGGGACGCAGTGTTCCTCGTCGGGCTCAGCGAAGGGCTCATGCCGATTTCCTTTGCCGATACTCCGGAGGCCGTGGACGAGGAACGCCGGCTGCTCTACGTGGGCATCACCCGAGCCCGCGAGCACCTGTTCCTGTCCTGGTCGGCCGCCAGGACGCCCGGCGGCCGGGCGAACCGCAAGCCCTCGCGCTTCCTTGACGGGCTGCGGCCCGACTCCGTGGCCAGCTCCTCCCTCCGCGGCAAGGGAGCGGCACCGCGCCGGAAGGCTGCCGTCCCGGCGTCCTGCCGGGTTTGCGGGACCATGCTCTCCTCCGGGGCCGAACGCAAGGTGGGGCGCTGCAGCCAGTGCCCGCCCAGCTATGAGGAACAGACGTTCAATGCGCTCCGGCAATGGCGCAAGGATGTGGCGCTCGCCGCCGACGTCCCCGCCTTCGTGGTCTTCACGGACGCCACCCTGACGGCCATCGCCGAGGCCCGCCCCGCGTCCCTTGAACAGCTGGCCGGGCTCGCCGGGGTGGGAGCTTCCAAGCTGGAGAAATACGGCGAAGCGGTCCTGGCCGTTCTGGTCGCAAGCACGGAGCTCTGATGGGCGCCTCCGCGAAGCGCCCGGCAAGGAGGCCAGCCGGCGGAGCCCCCGGCCCGGCAACGGCGGCCACGCCGTTGACCACGGCCGACGGCGCCCCGGTCGAGATACGGCGCTCCGCCCGGCGCCGCCGGACCGTTGCAGCGTTCTGGGAGGACGGCACCGCGGTCGTCGCCATTCCTGCCTCCTTCAGCCGGGCCCAGGAACGCGACTGGGTGCACCGGATGCTCGAGAAGCTCCGGCTCCAGGGCGAACGGGGGACCGGCGGCGCGGGCCAGCGCCGTCCGCGCACCGATGCCGCACTGGCCGCGCACGCGGCCGGGCTTTCCGCGAAGTACTTCGGCGGCCGGGCCGTGCCGTCCTCAGTCCGCTGGGTGAGCAACCAGAATTCACGTTGGGGTTCGGCGACGCCGTCACAGGGAACCATCCGGCTCTCGGACAAGCTCCAGCCGATGCCGCAGTGGGTCATCGACTACGTGCTGTTGCACGAGTTGGCGCACCTGCTCGTGGCCAACCACAACGCCGCCTTCTGGCGGCTGCTGGAGGCTTATCCGGAGACGGAGCGTGCCAAGGCATTCCTGGAAGGGGTGTCCTTCGCAACGTCACGGGGACTGTCTCCGGACGACATCGATGACGCCGCCGAGTCCCGGCACGAAGAAGCCCCGGGCGGAACCGAAGTTCCGGCCGGGGCCGGCCAGCTTTTCTAAGCCCTGCGGCCTACGCCTTGGGCGTACCGCCGTCCTCGGAGCCGGTTTCCCCGGCGTTGCCCTTGCCAGCGTCGCCGTCGCCGCTCCCGGTTGCGTCCTCCGGGCCGGTCTCTCCGGCGCCCGACTCCTCTTCCTGTGTGGTTCCTGTTCCGGCCGGTTCATCGAAACCGCCGTTCAGCAGCTTCTGGAGGGCGTCGTCAACCTCGGTGTCGCTGGCCTCGGCGAGCTTCCGGCGTTCGCTGAAACCCTTCGGATCGTCCAGGTCCTCCGCGGTGGGCAGCAGGTCAGGATGCTGCCAGATGGCGTCGCGTCCCTCGACCCCGCGCTCCTCCTTGAGGGAGGCCCACAGGGTGGCAGCCTCCCGCAGGCGCCGCGGCCGCAGTTCGAGGCCGACAAGGGAGGAGAACGCGTGTTCGGCAGGACCTCCGGTGGCACGGCGGCGGCGTACGGTCTCGCGCAGGGCCGCGGCCGAGGGAAGGAGTTTCTCTGTGGCAGCCCATGTCAGTTCGTCGACCCAGCCTTCCACCAGGGCGAGGGCCGTCTCCAGTTTTTCGAGGGCCTGATCCTGGGCCGGCGTGCGCTGCGGCATGAAGACGCCTTGGGACAGAGCCTCCTGGATACCTTCGGGGTTGCTGGGATCGAGGTCCCTCGCGAGTTCCTCGATCTTTGAGGTGTCGATGTGGATGCCGCGGGCGTATGCCTCGATGGCGCTGAGGAGGTGCCCCCGCAGCCACGGGACCTGGACAAAGAGCCGGGCATGGGCCGCTTCGCGCACCGCCAGGAACAGCCGGACATCGTTCTCCGGCAGGCTGAGGCCTTCGCCGAACTTCACCACGTTGGCGGGCAGGAGCGCCATTTCCAGGTCAGCCAGGGGCACTCCGATGTCGGTGGAGCTGACAACTTCGGCCGACAGGGCGCCGATGGCCTGGCCAAGCTGCATGCCGAAGATTGCGCCTCCCATGTTCTGGATCATCGAGGAGGCACCCCCCATCATCGACTTCATTTCCTCGGGCATCTGCTCGGTCATGGCCGCGGAGAGCGCATTGGCGATGCTGTTGGCGACGGGTTCAGTGAGCCGTTTCCACGTGCCCAGGGTCTCTTCCACCCACTCGGCGCGGGACCACGCCCTGCCGATCAATCCAGTGGCCGGCAGCTCCGTAACCTGGTCGAGCCAGAGTTCGGCCAAGCGCAGTGCCTCATCGACGTCGCGGGACTGATGCGCGGTGACGGAGGGATCGGAGCCGCTCGCGGCCACCCGCCGGGCGTTCTCGTGTGCGAGCTGCCAGTTGACGGGGCCTTCGGAGGAGGCGCTCATCATCGCCTGGACCTGGGAGAACATCTGGGCGAGAAGGTTCGGATCGTCCGGAAGGCCGGCGGCCTTGGCGAGTTCCGCGGGGTCGATGTTCCCCATACCCTGGCCGCCCATCAGATTCTTGAGCATTTCTGCCAGCGGATCCTTGGGTTCCTCGTCGCCGTTGGACGGATTGAGTGGGTTGGAAGTCATGATCCCGCCGATCGTCGGTGTGGCTGTTTCTCAACTTCACGGTACCCCGCGGCGAGAGCGGCTGTCTGCCGAAACTGCGCCACGTTCGCTGTAGGCAAAGAGCGGTCGGCGCACCCGGACGCGTAGTGTTGGGAACTGGAATATTTGCGGGCGGCAGCCTCGGGTTAGGCTGTGGCCCTAGTGCGCTGTCCGCGGGCCCGCAGGGCCCACACCCGCGCCGGTACGGAGAGGTCCTTCATTGACGAATAGCCAGGGCGAGCAGCCCGCCAGCGACCCAGCGGACAGCCGGGCCCCGGGCCAAAGGGGGCTTCTCTTCGGAGCCCGAGCCCCCAGGAAGCGCGACAAGAGGTCCTCGGCCATGCTGGTGTCGGGCCTGCTCACGGTGGCACTCGGCGTGACGGCGATGAGCCTCCCCGTCCCCTACGTCGTCGAATCTCCCGGTCCCACGTTCAACACGCTCGGCGAGGACAACGGCAAGCCGGTCATTAGCGTCACAGGCCACGACGCGTTTCCCGCCAAGGGCAGCCTGGACCTCACCACGGTGTACGTCGACGGCGGCCCCAATGGTCCCGTGACTGTCTTCGAGGCGTTCTCGGCGTGGCTGAACGGGAGCAAAGCCGTCTATCCGCAGGAGCTGATCTTTCCCAGCGGAGTGACGAAGGAGCAGTCCCAGCAGGAGAGCGCTACGGCGATGACAACCTCCCAGGAGAACGCCGTCGCCGCGGCCCTGAAGGACCTGAACATCGCGTTCGAGCAGAAAATGCAGATCGCGAGCCTTCCCGATGGCTCCGCCTCGAACGGAAAGCTCAAAGAGGGCGACGTTCTCGTTTCCATCAACGACAAGCCCATCACGAGCCTCGGGGTCGTCCAGGCGGAACTGGCAGCGGGCAACGGGGCACCCGTTACCGTCGTCGTGGACCGTGCCGGAACCAGGGTTGCCGCGACCATCACCCCCACAAAGAGTTCCGCTGGCCGCTTCGTCCTGGGCGTGATCCTGCAGTACAAGTTCACGTTCCCGTTCGACGTCAAGATCTCCCTCGACAAGGTGGGCGGCCCCAGCGCCGGCATGATGTTCGCCCTCGGGATCATCGACACCGTGACACCCGGCGACCTCACCGGCGGCAAACACATTGCCGGCACCGGAACCATTACTCCCGACGGCGCCGTAGGCCCCATCGGCGGGATCGGCCAGAAAATGCACGGCGCACGCTCTGGCGGGGCCTCCCTGTTCCTGGCCCCGGCCGCCAACTGTGACGACGTCGTGGGGCACATTCCCGACGGCCTCCAGGTGGTCAAAGTCGAGAATCTGGCCGACGCGCGGAAAGCCGTCGAACTGGCCGCGTCAGGTGCCGACATATCCGGTCTTCCTGCCTGCACCAGGAACTAGACTGACCGCGGAACTAAGCTCTTCCGCCACTCGTGGCAATCATGGGAGTTGCTGCCGATACAATGCATCAACACTTCATCACATGCATCGAATCAACGCACTGACTGATAACTAAAAACCAGTATTTGACGACCAGCTATGAGGTACCGAGTTTGTCCCGTCCCGCCAGCACTGTCCCGCCCGGAAGACTCCCGACACGACGCGGCGCCCTCACGCCGACGCTGATCGTCGTCGCCCTGATCGTGGTCGGGTTCATATTCTTCGCCAATGTCTGGACGGACGTCCTCTGGTACCAGCAGCTGGGCTTCTTCGAAGTCTTCCTGACGGAAAACCTGGCAAAGATCATCATCTTCGCGGCCGGTTTCGCGATCATGTTCGCCGCCATGTTCTACGCCATCCGGATCGCGTACCACGCACGTCCGGTCTATGCCCCCGATTCCGAAATCCGGGACAACCTCAACCGCTACCAGATCCAGCTGGAACCGGTGCGCCGCGTGGTCATGCTCGGCCTGCCCGTGCTGTTCGGCCTCTTCGCCGGCAGCGCCGCAGCCAGCCAGTGGCAAAAAGTCCTCCTGTTCATGCACCAGCAGCCGTTCGGGCAGAACGACCCCCAGTTCGGCCTGGACATCAGCTTCTACTTGATGACCCTGCCGTTCCTGGGTTTCGTCACCGGCTTCCTGATCAGCGTCGCCGTCGTCGCCGGTCTGGCGGGCATCCTCACGCACTACCTCTACGGCAGCATCCGGATCATGGAGCGGGGCATTTTCACCAGCCGCGCCGCCCAGATCCATCTCGCGGTGACGGGCGCGGCGTTCCTCATGCTCTTGGGCGTCAATTTCTGGCTGGACCGCTACTCCACGGTGCAGAGCAACGGCGGCCGCTGGGCCGGCGCCCTGTACACGGACGTGAACGCCGTCATACCAACGAAATCGATCCTGGCCGTGGCCGCGGTGCTCGTGGCCGTGCTCTTCGTCGTTGCCGCGGTAATCGGCAAGTGGCGGCTGCCCGTCATCGGCACCGCCATGCTGATCATCACCTCGATCCTGGCCGGCGGCGTCTACCCCTGGGTCATCCAGCAGTTCCAGGTGCGCCCCTCGGAGCAGACTCTCGAGAAGAGCTACATCGAGCGGAACATCAGCATGACCCGCGCCGCCTACGGCCTGGATAAGATCCAGGAGAAGGTCTACAACGCCACCACCACCGCCACGACCGGAGCACTGGCCCCGGACGCGCAGACGACGGCCAACATCCGCCTGCTGGACCCCAACCTGATCTCCGATGCCTTCTCCCAGATCCAGCAGTACCGGCCCTACTACCAGTTCCCGAGCGCGCTGAACGTGGACCGGTACACGGTGGACGGGAAGATCCAGGACACGGTCATCGCGGTCCGTGAACTCAACCCTGACGGGCTCAGCACCAACCAGCAGTCGTGGCTGAACCGGCATGTGGTCTATACCCACGGCTATGGAGTCGTCGCCGCCAAGGGCAACAAGTTCACCGTGGACGGCAAGCCGGACTTCCTGCAGTCGGGTATCCCGTCCACCGGTGTCCTGGGCACTGACCAGACCTACCAGCCCCGCATCTATTTCGGCCAGAACTCGCCCGACTACTCGATCGTCGGCGCCCCTGACGGTGCCCCGCACCGGGAACAGGACCGGCCCGCGACCTCCGAAGGCGGCGGTGACACGCAATACACCTTTACCGGCAACGGCGGCCCGAACGTGGGCAGTTTCTTCAACAAGGTCCTGTACTCGATCAAGTTCCAGTCCTCGGACCTGCTGCTCTCGGACGGCGTGAACGCGAATTCGCAAATCCTCTATGACCGCAATCCCCGCGACCGCGTGGAAAAGGTCGCGCCGTACCTGACCGTGGACGGCAGCGCGTATCCGGCCGTGGTCGATGGCAGGGTGAAGTGGATCGTGGACGGCTACACCACCAGCCCTTACTTCCCGTACTCCCAGCAGGAACAGCTCTCCGCCGCCACCGCCGACTCACAGACGACGGCGGGCCGCACCGCGGCGCTGCCGAACAGCTCGGTCAACTACATCCGCAACTCGGTCAAGGCCACCGTGGATGCCTACGACGGTTCGGTGACGCTGTACGCGTGGGACGACCAGGACCCGATGCTGAAGGCCTGGCAGAGTATCTTCCCGACGTCCCTGAAGCCGTACTCGGAAATGTCCGGCGACCTCATGAGCCACGTGCGCTACCCGGAGGACCTCTTCAAGGTCCAGCGCGAGCTCCTGGGCCGCTACCACGTCACCCAGGCGGACAGCTTCTACAAGAACGACGACGCGTGGAGCGTGCCGAACGATCCCACCGTCAAGGATGAGGTCAAGCAGCCGCCGTTCTACATGTCCCTGCAGATGCCGGACCAGCAGAAGCCGGCCTTCCAGCTGACCTCCTCGTTCATTCCCCAGGTGGTCAATGGCGCAGCCCGGAACGTCATGTACGGCTTCCTCGCCGCCGATTCGGACGCCGGCAACCAGAAGGGCGTGAAGGCGGACAGCTACGGACAGCTCCGGCTGCTGCAGATCCCGCCCGAAACCCAGGTGCCGGGCCCCGGTCAGGCGCAGAACAAGTTCAACTCCGATCCCACCGTGTCGCAGGCCCTGAACCTGCTGCGCCAGGGCGCTTCGGCTGTACTCAACGGCAACCTGCTGACGCTTCCCGTGGGCGGCGGCATGCTCTACGTGCAGCCGGTGTACCTGCGGTCCACGGGCGAAACGTCGTACCCGACGCTCCAGCGGGTGCTGGTGGCGTTCGGTGACAAGATCGGGTTCGCACCCACCCTTGATGAAGCGCTGAACCAGTTGTTCGGCGGCAACTCCGGGGCAACGGCCGGTGACTCGGCCAACAAGGGCCAAGCCCCGGCCACGCCAGCCCCGGGCGGCACCCCGGCACCCAGTACCGATGCGAAGGCTGAGCTGAAGGCAGCCCTGGACGATGCGAACGGGGCCATCAAGGCCGGCCAGGAAGCCCTCGCGAGGGGCGACTTCGCCGCCTACGGGGACCAGCAGAAGAGGCTCGCGGCCGCGCTGCAGAAGGCGGTCGCCGCCGAGGGCAAGCTGGAAGCGCCGGCAACTCCGGCGCCGGCGACGCCCACGCCTGGCGGCACGGCGTCGCCTCCGGCAACGCCTGCGCCGACACCCAGCAGCTGACGACCGGCAGCCGATGCAGCAGCAGGCCGGGTTTCCCTCGCCAACGGGGGAGGCCCGGCTTTTGCGCATCCCGGGCCGTGAGGCGAGATGCACGTCACGCCGCCTCAATTTGGTCTCAAGTTCGGTGGCAGGTAGAGTTGTAAGTGCGACGCGGGGTGGAGCAGTTCGGTAGCTCGCTGGGCTCATAACCCAGAGGTCACAGGTTCAAATCCTGTCCCCGCAACTGGAGGGAAAGCCCGGAACACTGACAAAGTGTTCCGGGCTTTCTGCTTTAACGACCAGTCGGTCCCCTTGAAACCCGCACCAGTTCAGGGCCCGCGTTGCGGAGCGGCCCGGCGCCCTGAGCGTGCGGCTCGGCGCCGGCCCGAACCGTGAGCGGTCCAAGGAGCCCCGGGTAATTTCCAGACCCGAGTCGGCCATCCCGGAGCCTGTAGTGCCGACGGACGGGGAACCCGCGACCGCCGAGGCAACCGCGGGCGTCCTTCCCCCGCCGGCTGCTCCGTAGCGGCCCTTTTGGCGGCCCAAAACGGCACCTGCGCAGCAACCGATGGGGGCTTTGGAGCCATGGCGGAAGTGCATCTTCCCATCCGCCCCGAACGGTCAGCCTGCCCCGCGCTGTGCGAACGCCTCGGCATGCGCCCGGAGTCCACTCAGGCCGACAAGTGGCAATCCAGGGGTTCCATGGGCCCGAAGCTGGTCCCGGCGGCCAGCAACTGGGAAGGAGCGTCGCCACCCGGGTCGCGCAGGTCGCGGCCACGGAGAGGTTCTCCGGGACGAAGACATCAGGCTGGCCCACGATCAGGACCACTTGGAAGCCCGCGGCCACGACCCGTCCGGGACGGAAACGGTCACGGCCGGACCCTCACGCCCGGTGTGGTCGGGGCGGCCCCCAAACTAAGGTAGTGTTGATCAAGCGACGCGGGGTGGAGCAGTTCGGTAGCTCGCTGGGCTCATAACCCAGAGGTCACAGGTTCAAATCCTGTCCCCGCAACCATGGAGTAACAAGAAAGGCCCGGATCTGTTGATCCGGGCCTTTCTTGTTGTCCCGCGGAACTGGGGTCAAAGGGGGTTAGAGGACAAAACGTGTGTAAAGTCCGGGCGTGTCCGGTGCGTCCAGCCCAGCCTTTCCCGGCCGAGTCGTCAGCGCTGGCTAGCCCTCTTTGAGCCGCTGGTACGTCTCCAGGGCCCGGGCACGGGATTCCGGCAGCCCCACGATGGGTCCGGGGTAGTCCGGGGCCGGGTCGCCAAGCACGGTGCCCGTGGCTTTCCACGGCTCGTGGATTGCCTTGCCGTCCAGCGCCGCGAGTTCAGGGACGTACTGACGAAGGTAGGCGCCGGCGGAGTCGAACTTCCTGCTCTGCGTGACAGGGTTGAAGATACGGAAATACGGGGAGGCATCCGCGCCGGAGCCCGCCACCCACTGCCAGTTGGCCGGGTTGCTCGCGGCATCTGCGTCCACCAGGGTGTCCCAAAACCAGGCCTCGCCCAGCCTCCAGTCGGCCAGCAGGTTCTTCACCAGGAAGGATGCGGCCGCCATCCGGACACGGTTGTGCATCCAGCCGGTCTGCCACAGCTGGCGCATGCCGGCGTCAACCAGCGGGTACCCGGTCTGGCCGTGTTGCCAGGCTTCCAGCTCGGCGTCCGACGGCGTCTGCCAGGCGAAGTGGTCGAATTCCGGCCGGTAATTCCGGATTGCCAGGGCCGGGTTCTCGTACAGCAGCTGCCAGCAGAATTCCCGCCAGCCCAGTTCCGAACGGAAGATCCCGACGTCGGCCGGGGGCTGGTGGGGGAAGCGCTCACGGAGGGCGTGCCAGATCCGGAACGGGCTGATCTCGCCGAAACGAAGGTGCGGGGACAGCCTGCTGGTGCCTTCGACGCCGGGGATGTTCCGTCCGGTGCCGTAATCTGCGGCAGGGCCGTCGAGGAACTCCTCGAGCCGGCTGTGGGCGCCGGACTCCCCGGGGCTCCACGTCCGGGCCAGTCCTTCGCTCCAGTCCGGCCGGCAGGGGAGCAACCCCCAGTCCTCCAGCGCGTCACCGTCCGGCAGTCCGCCGCCGGGCCGCCGGGCGGACGCCGGCAGCCGGTCCGGCGTCTCGAGGGGCAGCCGCGGGTCCGTCTGGTCGAGGCACGCGCGCCAAAACGGCGTGAAGACCTTGTACGGCCCTCCCGCGCCGGTGCGCACCGTCCATGGCTCGAACATGAGATTGGCCTGGAAGCTGCTTGCACTGATGCCCTGGTCCGCGGCCCAGCCCTTCACCCGGGCGTCGATGGTGCGTTCAGGCTCGCCATAGCGGCGGTTCCAGAGCAGGCTCGTGGCGGCCGTTTCCGCCGTGAGTTCCTGGATGACCTCGGCGGCCGGCCCGCGACGGAGCAGCAACCGCGAGCCCGCGGCCTCCAACGAGGCGGCAAGCGCGGCCAGGGAGTGATGCAGCCACCACTTCGCCGCCCCGCCCAGGGGGCGGACACCCTGCGAGGCCTCATCCAGCACGTAGACAACGGTGAGGGGGTGCCCCAGCGCCGCGGCTTCCGTCAGCGCCGGATTGTCATCCAGGCGGAGGTCATCGCGGAGCCAGACGACGGTCGAAGATGCGGTTCCCGAAGACATGAATCCACGGTACACGCCGGGAAGGTACACGCGTGCCCGCAGGTAGGGGCACAGCAGGTAGTGGCACAGCAGAGGCCGGGCCGCGGCGGATAATCCCGGACTTCCGGGATTCCTCGCCGCGGCCCGGCCTGTGCAGTCGGAGGAAAGCCGCCCCGGGACGGGCTAAAGCTTGTCGAAGTCGGCTTCGTCGACGACCGAGGAGCCGGCAGCTGCGCTGTTGCCCGTTCCGATGGCCGCGGGGGCTCCGCCGGACTTCAGGGCTGCCAGCCGCGCCTCGATTTCGGTCTGCTCGCCGAGGTCTTCCAGCGAGTTGAACTGCGCATCCAGGCTGGACGCGGCGAGTTCCTGCTGGCCGCGGACCTTGGCTTCTTCGCGGCGGATCTTTTCTTCGAACCTGCCCACTTCGGATGTAGGGTCCATGAAGTCGATGCTCTTGAGGGCATCATGCACCTGGGTCTGCGCCGCGGCCGTCTTGGAACGGGCCACAAGCTCGTTGCGCTTGCTGGTGAGCTCGTTGAGCTTGCCCTTCATCTGGTCCAGCCCGTGCTTGAGCTTGTCCACCACCTCGGACTGCGACGCAATGCTGGGCTGTGCCGACTTCGCCTCGTTCTCCGAGGACATTTGGCGCTGAAGGGCCACTTTGGCGAGGTTGTCGAACTTCTCCGCGTCGCCGACGTCTCCCTTGGCGCGGTACTCGTCGGCCTTCCGTGACGCTGCGAGGGCCTTGTTGCCCCAGTCCTGGGCGTTCTTGACGTCCTCGTTGTAGTCATCCTGGAGCATGCGCAGGTTGCCGATGGTCTGGGCCACCGCGGACTCGGCTTCGGCGATATTGTTCGTGTAGTCGCGGACCATCTGGTCCAGCATCTTCTGCGGATCCTCAGCCTGGTCCAGCAGGGAATTGATGTTGGCCTTCGCCAGTTGCGCCATGCGGCCGAAAATGGACTGCTTCATGGTGTTACCTTTCGTCCTGCTCAGTGGTTCCCACTGAATTCCGTGAACAGATGATCTATTGCGTACTGCTATCCGCCGGCCGTCGATCCCGCCGGCGCGCCGCGAGGCCCTTAGTCCGTGCCCGCCTGCAGCGGCCTAGAAGCTGCCGGAGTCCCCGCCGCCGAAATCGCCACCGCCGCCGCCAAAATCACCGCCGCCCCAGCCTCCGCCGGAATCGCCGCCCCCGCCGAACATACCGCCGCCCCAGCCTCCGCCGGAATCGCCGCCCCCGCCGAACATACCGCCGCCGCCTCCACCGCCCCAGCCGCCGCCTCCGCCGCCGTGGAGGATGGAGTTGATCAGGATGCCGCCAAGGATGGCGCCCCCCAGGCCTCCGCCTCCACCGCCCCCGAACATCCCGCCACGGCCGTAGCCCTGGTTGGCGTAGCCGCCGAATTGGTCGACGTCCGACTGCGCCAACTGGGCTGCCTGGGCCGCGAGCGAGTACGCCTGCTGCGCGTACTGCAACGCAGAGACGGGATCGGTGCGCGAGATGGACAAGGCGTAGTCCAGATTCCGCTGGGCTTCAGCGAGGCGCGTGCGTGCCTCGGTGCCCACCCCGCCCCGGCGCGCGGTGATGTAGTCCGACGTTGCGCTGATCTGCGCCTGGGCCGACATGATGCTCTGCTGCAGCGAGGCCTGCGCCCGGCGCGCCTGCTCCTGCTGGTCACGGATCCCGGTGAGGGAGGAATCCAGTGACTGATGCGCCGTCTCGACCCTGGCCAGCGTGGCGATGGGGTCGATCCTGCCGCCCTGGATCTCGGCCTTGACCGCGGCCAGCGCGGCTTCGACTGCGGCCACGGGACCGGCGAGCTCCGGGTGGGCTCCGGACTGGATCATCGCCCGCGCCTGTGCCAGGTCCTGGGAGGTGTCGACGACGGCGGATTCCAGCCCATTGCGTGCCTCGTCCAGGCTTCCGGCGACCTTGGTGATGGCGCCGATCAGCACGTTCGTCTGGTGCAGGCTTTCTTCCGCGGCCCGGACGGCGACCGCTGCCAGGCTGGTTTCGCCCGTGCCGAGCTTCTCCTGGGCCGTGACCGAGGCGTTCTGCACGAAGGCGAGCCGGTCCTTGGCCTGGCTGATGTTGTCGGCAACCTGCGCCAAGGCGCTGTCAGCGTACTTGGCCCGCAGCTCGGTCAGCGACTGTTCCGAGCTGGCAATCTTCGCCCCTGCCTCGGTGGCTCCCGCAGCTACCGCGGCGAGGGCCTGGGGGGCGTTCTTCTCCAGTTCCCGGAGCGAGTCGAAGTCCGCCTTCTGTTCCTGGAGGGATGCAAGGGCGGCTTCGGCCCGGCGGATAATTTCGCCGAGCCAGGAGCGCTGCTGTTCCTCGGTGTCCGGAATATGGTCGTCCAGCTGCTGCTGCAGCTTGAAGGATTCCGACATGTGGGCCTTGGCTTCCTGCAATGCCTTCGTGAAGTTGCCGACGGCCGAATCACCGTACTGGGCCTGGGCGAAGCCAAGCTCCTGCTCGCTGGACTTGATGGCGTCGTCGGCCTCGATCAGCAGCGAGTCGCTCTTCCGGCGCAGTTCCTGCACGCTCAGCCCGGCCAGCGGGTCCAACTCGGCACCCTGCGGCCCGTAGCCCGGGCCGGTTCCCTGGCCTGCCTTCTTGCGGCGGTTGCGGAGGTACAGGTACGTGCCGACGCCGCCGGCCGCGACGACGCCGACTCCCACGAGAACGCCGTTGCCGGCGCCGGCCCCGGAGGGCACCGATCCGCTGCCGCCGCCGGCGGCATCGCCGACCGCGGCGGCCGTGTCAATGGCCGCCTGGGCGAAGTCGCGCTTGCCGCCGTCGAGGTTGGGAACTAGGGCGTTCTGGCTGATGTTGGACGTCTTTGAGGCAATGGCGCTGGTCGAGTTGGGGGCGAAGTAGAACTTGCCGTCATCAGACATTGTCAGGATGACGTCGGCTTTGCCCATGCCCTTCTTGGTGGCTACGGCCTGGGCCCACGCTTTGGGCTCGGACGGGTTCTCGAAAGTCTTCACCGTGACGACGTACAGATTGTACTTGTGGTCCTTGAGCAGGTTCTGTACGGCGTCCTGGACTTCGGTCTTGCGGTTGCCGAGCACGTTTGCGTTGTCCACGACATTCGAGCCGGACGGGATGGTCACCGGATCCTCGGCCAGGGCCGGAGCGGCAGGCAATGCCAGCAATCCAGCGACGCCAAGAACGGCGAGGAAATGATTGAACTTAGACCGCATGTGCAACCCTTCAGCACTTCTGTGACCGGTTCGGTCGAACCAGTCATCACAGAATGCAGCAGCGCCCCCACGCAGATGTAAAGCCGCAGGTCGCTGTGGCAATTCCATTTGATTCTATGGTGCACCCGAATGGCCGTCCACCAATGGGAATATGCCACCAGCGAAACGCGCTGTAGCGTTCAAATAGTCAGTCGCGGACCTCTGCCGCGCCGTTCAGGAACCTCCCAGCAAACGTGCGCTCTAGTATCAGTCAAAGCGTCCATAGTTAATGGCAGACGAGGATGAAAGGAAGTCTTATGACTGAGAACCCAGTGCAGGGTGCGTCACCAGAGAACCGGGAGCCGGCCCAGCCGCGTGAGGGCTCTTCGGAGCCGCAAGACGCCCGGGCGCCGGAATCAGCCCACGAGAATCCGACCCTCCCGCTGGACAAGTCCGGGGACGGTTCGCCGCGCCCGGTCTATCCGCAGCACCAGCCCGCCTACGGCCAGCACGCCGCGCCGGAAACCCAGCAGTTCGGCGCCCCGGCCGCTTCCGGCGGACAGCCCCCGCAGGGGCAGCAGGGCCACAGCCCCGAGCAGCAGAGGGGCGCTTTCGGGCAGACGAGCCAGTCCCACTACGGCGCCTACTCCGGCGGCCAGCCGCCCTACCCGTCCAACCCGGGCTATGGAAACAACCCCGCCCACGCCCCCAAGCGCAAAGCGGCGTTCGGCGTGCCGACCCTGGTGGCCAGCATCCTTGCCGCCGGCCTGATCGGCGGCGGCGTCGTCGCCGGCAGCAGCGCGTTGCTGACGAACAGGCCCACGACTGTTGCCAGCAGCAATTCCAGCCAGTCCGGCCCGGTGATCGTGAACAACAAGGACGACGTCAACGCCATCACCGCAGCCGCCCTGAAAGCCTCGCCAAGCGTCGTGACCATCAAGGCGACCAGCGGCAGCGACGGCGGCACGGGCTCGGGAATCATCCTGGACGCCGACGGCCACATACTCACCAACACCCACGTGGTCACGCTCGACGGCAAGACGGCCAAGGCCGCCGTCGAGGTCCGCACGAGTGACGGAAAGGTGTACAGCGCGAAGATCGTCGGCACCGATCCGCTCTCCGATCTTGCCGTCGTCAAGATCGACAACGCGTCCGGGCTCGTCCCCGCAACACTGGGCGACTCCGGCAAGCTCAACGTCGGGGACACCGCCGTCGCCATCGGATCCCCGCTGGGCCTCACTGGGACCGTGACGGACGGTATCGTTTCGACGCTGAACCGCACCATCAGCGTTGCCTCCTCGGCCGCCCCCAAGGACGGCACCGACAACTCCCAGGGCGGTGACCAAGGTTTCCAGTTCGCCCCGCCAGGCGGCGGACAGGGGCAGAGCACCGCGAACCAGGGATCTATCTCGCTCAACGTCATCCAGACCGACGCGGCCATCAACCCGGGTAACTCGGGCGGCGCGCTGGTGAACACCAAGGGTGAGATCATCGGCGTGAACGTCGCCATCGCCTCGGCCGGAGGAGATTCGAGCAGCGGCAGCAGCAGCGGCAACATCGGTGTTGGCTTCAGCATCCCGATCAACAACGCCAAGCGCGTCGCGCAGGAAATCATCAGCAACGGCAAGGCCACGCACGCACAGTTCGGCGTGAGCGTGAAGGCCAAGGCCGCAGGAACCTCAGCCTCCGGATTCTCGGTGGGCGCGGAGGTCGCGACCGTCGAATCCGGCTCGGCCGCTGACAAGGCCGGCATCAAGGTTGGCGACGTCGTGACGAAATTCCAGGATCTGACCATCAGCGACCCCAACCAGCTGACCGCGGCGGTGCGCGAACAAGCCGCCGGCGCCACGGTCAAGGTGACGGTCCTGCGCGCCGGGCAGGAGCAGCAACTCGACGTGACCCTCGGCGCGGCAGCCGACCAGTAGGGCACGCAGCCGCAGCAAGGGGCCGCAGCAACACGGAGGCCGGGCAGCACCGTATGGTGTTGCCCGGCCTCCATGCTGCACCGGCCGCCTATCCGCAGCCCCGGGTCTGTAACTCGGCCGGAGACCGTGCTGACACGGGCGTTAACCCAGGCGCCGCACGCGAGCCGCAATATGGTTAGCTAGGAACAACCCGGCACTCCGGGCGTTCCGTGGCCATGCCCCCAGGGGCGGCTGTCCACCCGCATGGAAGGCTGCTGCAAACACAGTGGAAGAGACATTGAAGATCATCGTGCTGGTCAAGCACGTCCCTGACGCCCAGTTCGACCGGCACCTCACGGGCGGGGGCCACACGACCGATCGTTCCGAGAGCATCCTGTCCGAGCTGGATGAGTACGCCCTCGAAGCCGCGCTGCAGCTCAGCGAAGCCCGCGGCGGAGAAGCTGCAGGCAACAAGGTCATCGCCTTGAGCATGGGACCCGCCGGCGCGGTCAACGCTGTCAAGAAGTCGCTGCAGATCGGCGCGACCGAAGGCGTTCACCTTAGCGATGAGGCCCTGGCAGGCTCCGACGCCGCAGCCACCTCGCTGGCGCTCGCCGCGGCGATCCGCCACCTCGACGCCGACACCCCCGCGGACCTTATCCTCACGGGCATGGCATCCACCGACGGCGAAACCTCCCTCGTCCCGGCCCAGCTCGCCGAGCGCCTGGGCCTGCCCCAGGTGACCTTCGCGTCGTCGCTGGAGCTCGACGGCGGCAAGCTCACCGCCCGCCGCGACGGCGACGCCCACACCGATACTGTCGAGGCCGCGCTGCCGGCCGTTGTCTCGGTCACCGACCAGATCAACGATCCCCGCTACCCGAACTTCAAGGGCATCATGGCGGCCAAGAAGAAGACCATCACCACGCTGAGCCTTGCCGATATCGGCGTGGACGCGGCGCAGGTCGGGCTGGCCGGTTCCTGGACCGCGGTCACGACAGCCGAAGCACGTCCGCCGCGCACGGCAGGCACCATCATCACTGACGAAGGCGACGCCGGCGTCCAGCTGGTCGAGTTCCTGGCCGCACAGAAGCTGCTCTAAGGGGAAATCCAGACATGGCAAAAGTACTCGTTTTCATTGACAACCCCGGCCAGACGCTGAAAAAGTCCAGCCTCGAGCTGCTCACTATCGCCCGTTCCCTCGGGGAGGCGGCCGTCGCATTCAACGGCGAACTGCACACTGACGCCGGCGCGGCCCTGGCAGCTTACGGCGCCCAGGCGCTCTACCGCCCGTCCGCCCAGAACCTGGACGATTACCTTGTGGGCCCGAAAGCGGCCTTCCTGGCGGCGGCCGCGGCGGCCTCGGAGGCAACCGTGGTCCTCACCGAGAACTCCGCCGAAGGCAAGGAAGTCGCGGCGCGTCTCGGCATCAAGCTCGGCGCCGGCGTCATCACCGACGTCGTGGCCGTGGACCCTGACGGGACGGCCCACAAGTCGGTGCTCGCCGGTTCCTACACCACCACGGCCAGGGCCACGACACCGGTCTCCGTGCTGACCGTCAAGGCCAACAGCATCACGCCGGAGCCGGCTGTGACGGCCACGGCACCCGGGTCCGTCACCGTGGACGTTCCTGCCGATGCCACGGCTGCGGCCGCCAGGATCACGGCCCGCAGCGACAAGCCGGGCAGCGGCCGCCCCGACCTGTCCGAGGCACGGATTGTCGTGGCCGGCGGCCGCGGCGTGGACGGCAACTTCGGCCCGGTGGAAGACCTCGCCGATGTGCTGGGTGCTGCCATCGGGGCCTCGCGTGCCGCCACGGACGCCGGCTGGATCGGCCACGACGCCCAGGTGGGCCAGACCGGCAAGACCGTCTCGCCCCAGCTCTACATCTCCGCCGGGATCTCGGGCGCCATCCAGCAGAAAGCCGGCATGCAGACCGCCACGGTGATCGTGGCCGTGAACAAGGACGCCGAGTCGCCGATCTTCGAAATCGCGGACTTCGGGATCGTCGGGGACCTGTTCCAGGTCCTGCCGCAGGCGACCGAAGAAATCAAGAAGCGCAGAGGCTGATCGGATGCCCATCAACGCCACCGCGGCGCAAAGCCCGTTCGATCCGGGGACATCCCGGATCGAGCGGGTCCTTTGTTTCACCGCGCACCCGGACGACATCGATTTCGGCGCCGCGGGCACTATCGCCGCGTGGACGGCCGCCGGGGTCCAGGTCAGCTACTGCATCATGACCGACGGCGATGCCGGCGGCTTCGATCCGGCGCTGCGCGAGGAAATCGTGCGGCTTCGCACGGCGGAGCAGAAGCGCGCCGCCGCCCTGGTCGGCGTTACGGACATCCACTACCTGCACGAGCGGGACGGCTTCCTGGAACCCTCGCACGACGTGATGCGCGAAGTGGTGCGCCTGATCCGGCAGATCCGGCCCGACGTCGTGCTGTCGATGCATCCTGAACGCAACTGGAACCGGATCCAGAAAAGCCACCCGGACCACCTGGCCGTGGGGGAGGCTGTGACCCGGGCTGTCTATCCTGCGCTGGAGAACCCTTTTGCCTACCCGGAGCTGGCCGCCGCCGGGCTCGACGCGTACAAGCTGCCCTGGCTGTGGCTCTTCGCAGGGCCGGAGGAACGCGAGAACCACTTCGTCGATGTCACCGGGCACGTGGACAGCAAGGTCGAAGCCATCCACATCCACGTCAGCCAGCATCCCGATGCGGACGCGATGGAACGGACGGTGCGCGGACTCATGCTGCACACCGGCGAACGTGCGGGGCTGCCGGCCGGGCGCAGCGCCGAGGCCTTCCACGTCGTAACAGTCAACGGTCCGGAGACCATCGCCGGGTTCTGAGGTTGCCGGAATGTAACCTCTGTCATATGCTTGCCTCTGTTTAAATCATATTTATTTGATGGAAGGCAGACTTTGATGGCGAAGACTGCGCAGCACCCCGTCCTTGTGATCATGGGGGTCTCAGGATCGGGCAAATCAACCGTGGCCGGACTATTGGCCGGCAGGCTGGGCTGGGATCTTGCAGAAGGCGACGACCTGCACCCTGAGTCCAATGTGGCGAAGATGCACGCAGGCCAGCCGCTGACCGACGAGGACCGCTGGCCCTGGCTGGAAATCATCGCCGACTGGATCAGGGCGCACACAGCGGCCGGGACCCCCGGCGTCGTGACCTGTTCGGCCCTCAAGAAGCGCTACCGCGACGTCCTGCGCGGCGAAGGGGTCGTGTTCGTTTTCCTGGAGGGCAGCAAGGACCGGATCTCGGACCGGCTCGCTTCCAGGCACGGGCACTTCATGCCCCCCGCCCTGCTGGAGTCCCAGTTTGAAGCGCTCGAAGCGCCCACTGCGGACGAAAACTTCATTAGCCTGTGCGTCTCCGCGACACCTGCGGACGAAGCACAGGAAATCATCGACCGACTGAATCTCGACGCTGCCGACGCCGCCAGGCCTTGAGCCTCCACGCAACGACAGCGCACCAAGGAAATAATTTGAATTCTCTGACAGCAACGCAGCTTCCTGCTGCCGTCGAGGCCTGGAACGGCCACGACACCCAACTTCTGGTGGTGGCCGGCATTGGCATCGCACTCATCGTGGTGCTCATTGCCAAGTTCAAGCTCCACCCCTTCCTGGCCCTCGTCCTCGGCTCGGCCTTCGTGGGCCTCGCCTCCGGAGTGGGACTGGCCAGCGTCATCAGCAACTTCGAGGACGGAGTTGGCGGCGTCCTGAAGGAAGTCGGCCTCCTCATTGCCCTCGGCGCGATGCTGGGCAAGCTCCTCGCCGACTCCGGCGGAGCCAACCGTGTCGTGGACACGTTGCTGGCCAAGGCCAGCGGCAACAAGACGGTCTGGGCCATCACGCTGGTCGCGGTGATCATCGGGCTGCCGATGTTCTTCGAGATCGGCCTGGTGCTGCTGCTTCCCGTGGTCGTCCTGGTCACCCAGCGCTCCAAGATGCCCCTCATGCGCATCGCCATTCCGGCGCTGGCGGGCCTGTCCGTGCTGCATGGGCTCGTGCCGCCGCACCCCGGACCGCTGATCGCGATCAGCGCCGTCAAGGCCGAACTCGGCACCACCCTGGCGCTTGGACTCCTCGTGGCCATCCCCACAGTCATCATCTGCGGGCCGCTCTTTTCCCGGCTTGCCGCACGGTGGGTCCCCGTCGGGGCCCCCGCCGTCGCGGGCGGCATCGACACTCAGCACGGCGCGGACATGGAAGGCCTCAAGCGCCAGCCGAGCTTCCTCGTAACCCTGCTGACCATCATCTTCCCGGTGGTGCTCATGCTCCTCAAAGCCGTCATGGACATCGTCTGGTCCGACCCCAAGACGGCCCCGGCCATCCGGACGTTCTTCGACTTCATCGGCCAGCCGCTCGTCGCGATGACCCTGGCCGTGCTGCTGGCCATCGTCACCTTCGGCTACGCCGTGGGCTTCACCGGACCCAGGATCACGACCAAGATCGGCGCCAGCCTCGGCCCGATCGCCGCAATCCTGCTGATCGTCGGTGCCGGCGGCGGCTTCAAGCAGACCCTGATCGGCGCCGGCGTCGGAGATGCCGTCAAGAAGTGGGCCGAGGGCACCAACATGTCCGTCCTCGTGCTCGGCTTCATCGTCGCGGTCGCCCTGCGGCTCGCCACCGGTTCCGCAACCGTCGCCACCGTGACGGCTGCCGGCATCGTCGCACCGCTTGCCAGCTCGCTGTCGCCCACGCACGCGGCACTGCTGGCCCTCGCCATCGGCGCCGGCTCGCTGTTCCTCTCCCACGTCAACGACGCCGGCTTCTGGCTCGTCAAGGAACTCTTCGGCCTCACGGTCGGCCAGACGTTCAAGACCTGGTCCGTCATGGAGACGCTGATCTCCGTGGTGGGCTTCGGCTTCGTGATGCTGCTCTCGCTGATCATCTAGCGGGATTGCCGTCGGGTTGCGACCCGGCCCGGCTGCCCCGGACAGCGGGTTAAACAACCAGGCCGCGCAGTCCGTGGATCCTTTCAGGGTTCCATGGACTGCGCGGCTTTGTTGTGTCCGGATTCGCTGAGTCCGGTGCCTGCGCCCGGGGGCGCCACCGCCGGGAGCTAGGCTCCGAGCGGTGCGGCGGCCACGGTCGGAAGCGTCGGACTGGTTGATCCGCCGACGGGTTCGACCGTGATGCCGAGGGAAGCGGCCGAGCCGATGCCCTTGACGACGGCCGGCTTCGACAGCGCCTGGGCATCCATGAGGCCCTGCGACACGGGCGCCGAGCCGTCCTTGGGAATCAGCCACATCTGGTAGACCTTGCCGGCAGGCGGTGCCGGCACCCCATTCATTTTCACCACAACCGCGTCCTTCGACGAGGAGATGGACACGGTGGCTGTGCCCCCTCCTGCAACGTCGACGGTGGCCTGGCGGACGTCCCCGGCCTGCATGACCTGGTTGAGCGGATCGTTCTGGTTGGCCACGTAGGCGCCGACACCCACCCCGCCCAGGGCGATGACTGCGGCGGCCGCGACGCCGACGAGCCAATTGCGCATCCCTTGCGGCCGGCGTCGTTCTTCCCGGCGCTGCCGGGCCGCGCCGAGCTCATCGGGGACAGGTTCTTCCGGGGCTTCCCGGATCGGTTTCGCCACCACGGGGGACACCGGGAAGCCGGTCCGGTCCGGAGCCTGCCCGGGGCCAGCCATCGCTGCCGCTGATTGCGCAGGGAGGGACGCCATGATCCGGTCCAGCAGTCCGGCCGGAGGTTCCTCCTCCGCAGTGAAGCTGGTGGCAAGCGTCTCCCGAGCCTGGCGCACGCGCTCGTTGAAGGCGGTCCGCTCAGCAACAGGGGCCGAGGCGAGGTAGCGCTCGATGGCGGACCGTTCGGCGTCGTCGACGGCGTTGAGGGCGAAGACCTCGGCGAGGTCAACGGCCCGCCCCGAGGCGAGGTCGGTGGCGATATCAGCCGCGAAGCCACCAGCGACGCGTCCGTTGTTCTGTGCGTTCATGTCGGTCATCTCAGCTCACCCCCAGACAGGTCTTCAGTCGGATCAGTCCGTCGCGGATGCGGGACTTGATGGTGGGAACCGCCGCGTTGAGCTTCTCTGCGACTTCCCGGTAAGTGAGGCCGCCGTAGTAGGCGAGCCGCACGGACTCCTGCTGCGTATCCGTCAGCGTCTCCAGGCAACGGACGACGGCCTCGGCTTCAAGCCGGCTGCCGACCTCGTCCGAGACGGAGTCGTGGTCGATTTCCTGGCTGCTGGCGCCGTATTTCGCTTCCCGGTCGGTGGCGGACTGCGAGGAACGGACCTTGTCCACGGCGCGGCGGTGCGAGATCGTCATGAGCCAGGCGAGCGGGCTGCCGGCATCGGGGTTGAACTTGGACGCGTTCTGCCAGACCTGGAGGAAGACCTCCTGGGTGGTGTCTTCGCTGAGCTCGGTGTCAATCAGGACCCTGCGTGCCATGCCGAAAACCCGCCGGGAAGTCAGTTCGTAGAACTCCGCGAAGGCACCCTGGTCTCCCTGGGCGATCTGTCCGAGCAGCATGCCAAGCCGGCGGTTGACGTCGGCTGCAGCGCCCGGGGGAGCGGTGGCCTCGGGATTCGGGGCGTTGGGAGTTTCCATCACCTTCAAGCATAAGGTCCCGGCCGCCGATCCCGGGCCAGGATGCCCGGCTTGGGAGGCGTGGCCGGCCGTGCACTGCCGGTCCGGGCGTCTTTGAACCTGAGTTGTTGTCACGTACCGCACCTCACTCCCTTCCCCGTCTCCCTGGCCGCAGGCCCTAAAGCGGCCTACACAGGTGATTCGGCGCAGCCAGGGAATCGGATGGGCCGGCGCCGCGGGAAAATTCCGTGTCGCGGCAGGGCGTTAAAGCCTGGCACCGGCAAACCCGTTTTGGCGCCAGGCCTCATACACGGCAATCGACGCAGCATTGGCAAGGTTCAACGAGCGCAGGGCCGGCAGCATCGGCAGGCGGACCCGCGACGTCACATGCGGGTCGTGCTTGATGTCCTCGGGCAGGCCCACGGATTCCCGGCCGAAGAGCAGGATATCGCCCGGGACGTAGCGGATCTCCGTATAGGACGCTTCACCGTCGGAGGTGAAGGCGAAGACGCGCTCCGGCTTCAGCGCCGCCCACGCCGCGTCGATGTCCGGATGGACGGTGACGACGGCGAGGTCGTGGTAATCCAGCCCGGCCCGCCGGAGTTTGGCATCGGAAAAATCAAAGCCAAGTGGCTCCACCAGGTGCAGTTCGGCACCGGTGATGGCGGCCAGCCTGATGGCGTTGCCGGTATTGCCGGGGATTTCGGGGGTGTGGAAGAGGATGCGGAACACGGTTCCATCCTAGCGAGCCGCCGGAGGCCCTAGTGCATACCTCGCAGCAGGCGGGCGAGCACGGGAACATTGACGGTATTGGGCGCCGGTCCGGAACCCAGAAACTGTTTGAGGCCGCGGGCCAGGCCGGCGGCGTTGACCACCTGCACTGTGTCGGAAGCGTCTCCCCGGGCATCCTGCCCGGCGGGTGACCTGCGGTGCCGGTCGATCACCGGTTCGTGGAGGTTGCCGTCAGTGCTGTGGACAACGGTCCAGCCGGTGACGTTGAGCTCAGGGAAGATGTCCTGCATCCGGCGCACCACGTGGGCGAGATGGGGCGGCGCGATGGAACGTCCGCCGTGCGTCAGTGTGCTGCCGTTCCAGGCATAGGCGCCGGGCGGCAGCAACATGGACCCGATGATGGCCAGGCGGTAGCCAGCCAACAGTGCGTGGTCGATGTGGCTGTTGTCCACCGGCGACTGCAGGCCGTTGATGAGCCGGGCGGACGGAATCGCCGGGAGGATCTGCCTGCTGATCAGCTGTACCGTCCGCAGTTCGCGCTGGATCCTCGCCTCGGCCCCGAAGATTCCGCGCTTGCGGGGGATGCCATGGACCTGCTGCCGTGCCGTGTCCTCCGGAATCAGCGGCACAGCTCCGCCCGGGGCGAATTGTTCGAACGGAGGAACGTAAACGGGCGCATCCGCGGCGGTGTTCCGCGGCGTGTTGGGGCGGCGCACGTGGGCGGAGGCGCGGCTTTCGGCCGCCGGGGCGTCAAAGTGCGCGCCCTCAGCGCCGTCGTCAGGACCGGTTGAGAAGGCGCCACGGGAGCCGCTGCCGTAGGAGCGGTCGTAGGCGGCGCGGCGTTTCGCGTCGATCAGGGTCTCGTAGGCGAGGGTCACCCGCCGGAAGGCTGCCGGATCGCCGCCGTGATCAGGATGGGCCATGCGGGCGGCCTTGCGGTAGGCCACCTTGATTTCCTTGTCCGTCGCCGTCACGGGGATCCTGAGGACCTGGTAATGCGAGCTGCTGCCCTGCGTCAAGCAAGAATCCTTTACGTTATGTGGCCAGCGCATCTGGACGTCCGGCCTGGCCAGTTTAACCGGCTGGAAGAACAACGAGCGCGTCCGCACGGATGGTTCCCGGCCACTGGCATAATTCAGCGCATGATAATCGCCGTCGCCGTCAACCCGCGGGCATCGTTCGGCCGCAGGCAGCACGCGGGTAAAGAGGCGGCGGACTACTTCCGCGCGGCCGGGGCGGACGTCCTGTTCCTGTGCGAGGGCAGCTACGCCGAGCTCGCCGCAGCCGTTGACGGCGCGCTCGAATCAGGCGTCGACGCCCTCGTGGTGGTCGGCGGCGACGGCATGGTCCACCTCGGAATCAATGCGCTCGCCGGTTCCGGTGCGGCGGAAGGCAGTTACGGCAAGGTTCCACTGGGCATTATTGCGACCGGAACGGGGAACGACATGGCACGGGCGCTGGGACTGCCCCGGCACAACACCCGGGCCGCCTGCGCACAGGTGCTCACGTCCCTCGCCGCCGGCGGCCGGATGATCGATGCCGGCCGGGTCACATCCGGAGGCACGTGCCGCTGGTTCGCCGGCGTGGTCTCGGCCGGCTTTGACGCCGCCGTCAACGAACGGGCCAACACCTGGCGCTGGCCCCGGGGCAAACTGCGCTACCAGCTCGCCATGCTCCGCGAACTCGCCTCGATCCGGGCGATCAACTACACCGTCACAGCCGACGGCGAGCGCTGGGAGCAGCCGGCGATGCTGGTTTCCGTCGCCAACGCCCAGTCGATCGGAGGCGGGATGCAGGTGGCACCGGATGCCGTCCTCGATGACGGCTACCTGGATCTGTTCATCGTCGGTCCGCTGTCCCGGGCCGGCTTGCTGGCAGTCTTTCCAAAGGTGTACTCCGGCCGGCATGTCGGGCATCCCGCGGTGCATCTGCGCCGGATCCGCCGGGTGGAGCTGGCAGCCGGGAACATCGTGGCGTACGCCGACGGCGAGCGGATCGGGGCGCTGCCCCTGACCATCGACGTCGTTCCCCGGGCGGTACGGGTCCTGGCGTAGTACACGGAGGGACCGGTCCGGAATCAAGGCGGCCTCCCGGCGGGGCAGGGAAGCCGGGCTGACCGTCCGCCGGTGCCGGTGGCAAAGCCGGCCCGGGCCCGGCCGTTCGCCGCGCCGGCGGCCGGGTTCCCGCGCGGCCCCGGTTACCCGGCTTTCCGCGGAGAGAGCCTGTTCAGTGCCAGGGCGGCGACCAGCAGTCCGAAGTCGCGCAGCGCCACGTCGTAGAAGCTGCCGAGCACGATCAGGTTCACGATGATTCCCAGGAGCCAGAGGGCCACCAGTGCCGAGCCGAACCGCGGCCGGAGGGCCACCGCAAGCCCGGCGATGATTTCAACCACGCCGACGACGTACATGATGGATTGGGCCGGCAGCGGGACGACCGACGTCGCGACCGGGGCGAGATACATGGTCCAGTGGGTCAGCAGGTTGGTGAATTTGTCCAGGCCGAAGATGATCGGCGCGACAGTGAATACGGTCCGCAACAACAGGAAGGCCTGGCGGTGCGGGTCCGACGCGAGGGACTGTGCCGGTGCGGCGAGGACTGGTGAAGATTTCATGGCTTGCTCCTTCTAAAAATGGATATTCAGATTTTAGAACGCAACCCGATATTAAGCAATGAATCTTGTTTTTAGAGATACGCTGGTCCCATGAGCAAACTTCCCTGGATCCGAAGGGTTGCGGCCGTGGCGTCCCTGGGGGATGAGAACCGCCGGAGGCTGTTTGATTTCGTCGCGTCGGCGGAGGGCGCCGTCAGCCGGGACGCCGCGGCCGCCGCCCTTGGCATTGCCAGGAGCACTGCCTCCTTCCATCTGGACCGGCTTGTCCACGACGGACTGCTGGCTGTTGAATTCCGGAAGCTCGGTGGCCGGGAAGGCCCCGGTTCGGGCCGACCCGCCAAGCTCTACCGGGCCGCCGTCGAGGAAGTGGGGGCTTCGGTTCCGGACCGCAACTACGATCTGGCCGCCGAGCTGTTGGTCTCCGCGATCGAGGACTCGACGTCAGGCGGCAGATCCCCGCGCGAGGCGCTGCTCCGGGCCGCGTACGCCCGGGGCGAGGCGGCAGGCCACGCAACAGTGCAGGCAGCAGCCGGTTCCGGGGGCTTCGCGGAACTCCTCACCTCGGAGGGGTACCACCCCGACGGCGACGGCGACGGCGACGGCGGGCTGGTCCTGTTGAACTGCCCCTTCCACCGCATCGCCGCTGGCCACGCGGAGGTGGTCTGTGCCATGAACGGCGCTTTCCTGCGCGGTGCGGCCGCCGGCTGCGGGGTGGCTCCGGACCGGGTGGAGCCGCTTGCCATCGAGGACCTCAGGATGCAGGGGACCGCAGGGCGGGAACAATGTTGCGCGCGGATCAGGCCGCTGTGATGCCTGCATGTACACCGGAGGCCGGGCAGGACCGCAGGTAGAATTGGGGTGTGCCCGTATACCTGGATCATGCCGCCACCACGTCCCTCGTTCCGGAGGCCCTGGCTGCGCTGACGCGCGAGTTGTCCCGGACCGGCAACCCGTCCTCCCTGCACGGATCGGGCCGGCGTGCCCGGCGCGCCGTGGAGGACGCCCGTGAAGCGCTGGCGGCGGCAGCCGGGGCCCATCCGTCGGAGGTGATCTTCACATCCGGCGGCACGGAAGCTGACAACCTCGCGGTCAAGGGAATGTACTGGGCCCGGCGCGCCGAGAGCCCGGCGCGCACGCGCATCCTGTGCTCCGCCGTCGAACACCCCGCCGTCCTGGACACGGTGGAGTGGCTGGAACGGCATGAAGGGGCCGACGTCCGCTGGTTGCCCGTGGACGCCGACGGCGTGGTGGATCTTGGCGTGCTCGAGGCCGAATTGTCCGACGACCCGGCGTCAATCGCCCTGGTCACGGTCATGTGGGCCAACAACGAAGTCGGAACCATCCAGCCCATCGCCGAAATCGCCGCGATGGCCCGCCGTGCCGGTATCCCGGTGCATTCCGACGCCGTCCAGGCCTTCGGCTCCGTCCCGGTGGACTTCCGCGGCAGCGGACTGGACGCCATGTCCATTTCCGGCCACAAGATCGGCGGGCCCGTCGGCGTTGGCGCCTTGATTCTGGGACGCGCCGTGAAGCTGACCCCGGTCCAGCATGGCGGGGGACAGGAACGCGACGTCCGCTCCGGCACTCTGGACACCGCCTCCATCGCCGCCTTTGCGGCCGCGGCAGAGGCCTCCGCCGCGAAACTCCCCGGGGAATCGTCACGGATCGCCGCCCTCCGCGACCGGCTGATCGGCGGCGTCCGCGATGCCGTCCCCGAGGCCGTGCTGCGCGGCGCGCCCGGGGCCGGACGGCTACCCGGCAACGCCCACTTCACTTTCCCGGGCTGCGAAGGCGATTCCCTGCTGTTCCTGCTGGACCTGGCCGGCGTTGAATCCTCCACCGGCTCCGCCTGCACGGCAGGGGTTCCGCGTCCGTCCCATGTGCTCCTGGCGATGGGCCTGGATGAGGACACGGCGCGGGGTGCCCAGCGGTTCACCCTGGGGCATTCCTCCAACGACGCCGACGTCGACGCCCTGCTGGCCGCGCTGCCGGGCGCCTGTGCCCGTGCCCGCCGGGCCGGCATGGCAGGACACGAGTCCACTATCCAGACCGCCGGCACGGTGGCCCGTCAGGCCTCCGGCAGGAGCTGATCCAGCGGGAGCGCCGGGTCTGCCAGCGCCCCGGGGCTCAGGGCGGCTTTCGACGCGATGAGTGCCTTGATCATCTTCTGGGGCTTGTCGGAGCGCGGCCAGTTCACGCTCATGCCGGCCACCACGCGCCCCTCACGCTGCCAGAAAGCGAGGAATTCTTTGGCTTCCAGCGAGCCGCGGACGGTGGGCGGCCCGGAGACCAGGGTCGGGAACCCGGAGTATTCCATGCTGACGTCGTACTGGTCGGTGTAGAAGTACGGGACCGTGTCCAGGACCGCGTCCTGGCCGAGGATGGCCTTCGCGGCCACTTTGCCGCCGTTGAGGGCATTGGACCAGTGCTCGCTGCGGTGGTGCTCCCCGGTGAACGGGTGGAGGGCGTTGGCGACGTCGCCGGCGGCGAAGATCCCCGGCGCGGAGGTCCGCAGCGACGCGTCCGTGAGGATTCCGTTCCGCAGTCCGAGTCCGGCCGCCGCGGCGAGGGAGACCTCCGGGACGACGCCCACGGCGATGATCACCAGGTCCGCTGGCAGGATCTCGCCCGAGTCGGTGACGACGCCCGTGACCCGGCCGGCGTCGCCGGTGATCCCAGCGGCCGAGGCGGGGAGCCGGAACCGCACGCCCGCGGCCTCATGCAGCGACCGGAAGAAGCCGCCAAGCTCCGGCCCGATTGCGGCCCCCAGGGGCACCTCCTCCAGCCCCAGTAAGGTGACGTTGTTCCCATAGGCGCTCGCCGCTGCGGCCAGTTCCATCCCGATCCACCCCGAGCCGATCATCACGACGTTGCGGCCGCCCGCGGCGAAGCTGGTGCGCAGGCCGCGGCTGTCCTCGACCGTGCGGAAGGTGCTGACGCCGTCGAGTCCGCTGCCCGGGAGCGGGATGCTCCGGGGCCGGGAGCCGGTGGCCAGCAGCAGCGCGGCGTACTCCACCGTGGCGCCGTCGCGCAAGGCCACGGTCCGGGCAACCGGGTCGATCGATGTCACCGGATCGCCCATCCGCAGTTCGACGGCGTTCTCCCCGTACCACGCCGCCGGGACTACCGGCAGGGCGTCGGCCCCGGCCTTTCCCAGCAGGTACTCCTTGGACAGCGGGGGCCGCAGGTAGGGATGGTGGGACTCTTCCGCCAGCAGGATCACCGGCCCCGCGAAGCCTTCCGCCCGCAGGGTCCTGGCGGCAGTGGCCCCGGCCAGTCCGCCGCCAACGATCACGATGTTCTCAACAGCCATGTCCGCTCGATTCCCGCTGGCGCGTGCTTCAGTTCTATAACCGGTAATCCTGACGTTAGAAGTGCGGGGGAGGACCGTCAAGGGCTTTTGGGCCAGGATTCGGCGTGGCGATAGAATGGGGCGGCAGGCATCGTGTTATTCCTGCAGCCCCCGATCCCTAAAGAAAGCCAGCATGCGAGTTCTTGCAGCCATGAGCGGCGGCGTCGATTCTGCCGTTGCCGCCGCCCGCGCCGTCGAGGCCGGACACGACGTCGTCGGGGTCCACCTGGCGCTGTCCCGCATGCCCGGAACCTTGCGGACCGGCAGCCGCGGCTGCTGCACGATCGAAGACTCCCGCGACGCCTGGCGGGCCTGCGACGTGCTTGGCATCCCCTACTACGTGTGGGACTTCTCCGAGCGCTTCAAGGAAGACGTCGTCCAGGACTTCATCGACGAATACGCTGCCGGGCGCACCCCCAACCCGTGCATGCGGTGCAACGAACGGATCAAGTTTGCCGCCCTCCTGGAGAAGGCCATCGCGCTTGGCTTCGACGCCGTCTGCACCGGCCACTACGCCAAGGTCATCAACGACGCCGACGGCAACCCCGAGCTCCACCGAGCCGCAGACTGGGCCAAGGACCAGAGCTACGTCCTCGGCGTGCTGACCCACGAACAGCTCAAGCACTCGATGTTCCCGCTGGCGGACACGCCGTCCAAGGCTGAAGTCCGCGCCGAGGCCGAACGCCGCGGGCTCTCCGTGGCCAACAAGCCGGACAGCCACGACATTTGCTTCATCCCCGACGGCGACACTGCCGGCTGGCTGGCCGAAAAGATCGAAATGTCCACGGGCGACATCGTGGATGAATCCGGCGCCAAGGTCGGGGAGCACCCCGGCGCCAACGCCTTCACCGTGGGCCAGCGCCGCGGCCTGAAGCTGGGGACCCCGGCCGCAGACGGCAAGCCGCGGTTCGTGCTGGAAATCCGGCCGAAGGAAAACAGGGTCGTCGTGGGCCCGGAGGCACTGCTGGCCATTGACGAAATCCGCGGCATCAAGGTCTCCTGGGCCGGGCTGCCCATTGCCGAGGTGGGCACCGGCGAGGAGTTCGACTGCTACGCCCAGGTCCGCGCCCACGGGGATCCCGTCCCGGCCCGCGCCCACATCGAACGCGGGGAAGACCCCGGCAACCTCGTGGTCACACTGACGGAACCGCTGCGGGGCGTCGCGCCCGGCCAGACTGTCGTGCTCTACCAGGGCAGCCGTGTGCTGGGACAGGCGACCATTGACGCCGCCCGCTCGCTGCAGCGAGCTGCACTCTAGCCCCGCCCCGGCCCCGCGCCCGGCCCAAGGCCCGCCCCAGCCTCACTCCCGGCCTCACGCGCGGCACCCTGCGCGCGCTGTGCGGCACTCCGCGCCCGGCCCAAGGCCCGGGCAGCCCCGCGCCCGGCACTCTGCGCGCGCCGTGCGGCGCCGCCGGCCGGCCGTGCCAACGCGGGGTTCCAACGCCATTCCCTGAGCCGGTTTCCATAGGCCGATGGCGTGCTCCGATACAATTCCCCCCGGCGCCGTGAAGGGTTGCCCTGCCGAAGAATCGGGCGTAATCCTGAAGAAAACGATGAGTTCCACCTATTCGTGTAAATTTTGTGTCTCATCTCACAAGATGTAACGTTTCACCGCGTGATTCTCTGATTCAATCGAGGAATCAGCACAGCGCGCCGCCCGTCGAGTCGCTTGCATCACTTCGGGCTGCGCTAGGACTCATCGAACAGAAAGTTCACAGATGGCAATGAACAAAAAGGCCTTCCAGAGCGTCATCGCGCTCGCCGGGGTTTCCGCCTTTGCACTGACAGCCTGCACGGGCCCGTCCGGTGGCGGCGGTGGCTCATCAGCTGCGGCCAGCGGCCCCATCGCCTACGGCACCACGGACAAGGTCACCGCACTGGATCCGGCGGGCTCGTACGACAACGGTTCGTTCATGGTGATGAACCAGGTCTACTCCTTCCTGCTCAACTCCAAGCCCGGCGGCGCCGACCCTGTCCCGGACCTGGCCGAGTCAGCCTCCTTCACCTCGCCGACCGAGTACACCGTCAAGCTTAAGTCCGGCCTGAAGTGGGCCAACGGGCACACCCTGGACTCCAAGGACGTCAAGTTCTCCTTTGACCGGCAGATCAAGATCAACGATCCCGCCGGTCCCTCGAGCCTGCTGGCGAACGTCGACAGCGTCACGGCCCCCGACGCCACCACCGTGGTCTTCAAGCTGAAGCTGGCCAACGACCAGACCTTCGCGCAGATCCTCAGCAGCCCTGCCGCGCCGATCGTGGACGACGAAGTCTTCCCGGCCGACAAGCTGCTCGACGACGACTCGATCGTCAAGGCCAAGGCGTTCTACGGCCAGTACACGATTGACACGTACAAGAAGAACGAGCTCATCAGCTTCAAGGCCTTCGCCGATTACAAAGGCGTGTTGGGCAAGCCCGCCAACGATGCCGCAACGATCAAGTACTACGCCGATCCCACCAACATGAAGCTGGACATCCAGCAGGGCAACATCGACGTGGCGAACCGTAGCCTGAGCGCCACCGACATCGATGACCTGAAGAAGGATTCCAAGGTCAAGGTCAACGTCGGTCCCGGCGGCGAAATCCGCTACATCACGTTCAACTTCAACACCATGCCGTTCGGCGCCAAGGCCGCGGACGCGGACCCGGCCAAGGCACTCGCCGTCCGCCAGGCAGTCGCCAACCTCGTCGACCGCCAGGCGATCGCAGACCAGGTCTACAAGGGCACCTACCTGCCGCTGTACTCCAACGTCCCCAGCGGCTTCCTCGGCGCCAACACCTCCTTCAAGGACATGTACGGCGACGGCGGCAAGCCCAGCCTGGACAAGGCCAAGAAGGTCCTGACCGACGCCGGTGTGACCACCCCGGTCACACTGAACCTGCAGTACAACCCGGACCACTACGGCAAGTCCTCAGGCGATGAATACGCCATGGTCAAGGACCAGCTGGAGAAGTCCGGCCTGTTCAAGGTCAACCTGCAGTCCACGGAATGGGTCACCTACAGCAAGGCCAGCCGCGCAGATGAGTACCCCGTGTTCCAGTTCGGCTGGTTCCCGGACTTCAGCGACGCCGACAACTACCTCACCCCGTTCTTCCCGGACGGCGGCTTCCTGAAGAACCACTACAACAACCCCACGGTCACTGATCTGATCAACAAGCAGCTCACCACCGTGGACAAGAGCGCACGCGAGTCCGCGATCAAGGATGCACAGAATGCCCTGGCCAAGGACATCTCCACGCTTCCGCTGCTTCAGGGCGCACAGGTTGCCATCTCCGGCAACGGCGTCAAGGGTGTCGATTCCACCCTCGATGCTTCCTTCAAGTTCCGTTTGGGAACTGTTTCCAAGTAACGCTGCATCCCTGCGGTTCTGACCAGCCTAGGAGGCGGGGCGCCCCCACGGCGCCCCGCCTTTCCTGGTCATTGCAGCACCTGCAGTTCACGGGGCCGGCCCAAGGCCGCGAAAGCACAAGTTTAGGTACCAATGACAACACTGATAGAGGCGCCGCCAAGCGACGCCGACGGACTTCTTCCGTCCAAGAAAAAATCTTCCGGCGGGGGGCTGGGCACTTATATCCTCGTCCGGTTCCTGCTGATCCTTCCGACCATGTTCATCCTGGTGACCATGGTCTTCTTCCTGATGCGGGTCATCGGCGATCCCATCACAGCCGCCCAGGGCGGCAGGCTTCCCCCTGATGTTCTGGCGCAAAGGATTCACGACGCCGGCTATGACCGGCCGATCCTCGTGCAGTATTTCGAATACATGGGCCAGGTGGCGACAGGCAACTTCGGCACGACCATCACCGACCGCCGTCCCGTGGTTGAGATGCTGGCAACGTTCGGCACGGCAACCCTGGAGCTGGCCATCAACGCCGTCATCGTGGCATTGCTCGTCGGCATCCCCCTGGGCATGGTTGCCGCCCACCGGCGCGACAAGGCACCCGATGCCGTCCTGCGCTTCTTCGCGATCCTCTGCTACGCCACTCCCGTGTTCTTCGCGGGACTGCTGCTGAAGCTGACGTTCTCGGTCTGGCTTGGCTGGCTGCCCGTCGCAGGACGGGCCTCCACGCGGACCGAACTGGCCATGGGAAGCCTCGCCGCACCGACGGGGATCTACTGGCTGGACGCGCTGCGCAGCGGCAACATGGCGGCGCTGGGCGACGTCATGGCCCATGCCGTCCTCCCGGCGATTGCCCTCGGGCTCCTGACAGCCGGGGTCTTCCTCCGGCTCGTCCGCACGAACGTGATCGGCACGCTGGGCAAGGACTACGTTGAGGCCGGCCGGTCCCGCGGCGTCAGCGAGTTCCGGCTCGTGACCAAACATGCCTACAAGCCCGCGCTGATCCCCATCATCACGGTCATGGGGCTGCAGATCGCCCTGCTTTTGGGCGGCGCCGTCCTGACGGAGACGACCTTCGAGTGGAAAGGCCTCGGCTACCAGCTGGTCCAGTACCTGAACGCGCGGGACTTTGTCGCCGTCCAGGGCATCGTTGTCCTGCTGGCGGTCATCGTCGCTGTCACCAACTTCGTCGTCGACGTCGTCGCGGCCCTGATCGACCCGCGAGTGAGGTACTAGCCATGAACGCAACCACAGTAAGCGGGCGGAAACAGCCCCTCATCTACCGGCTTCCGGTCATTTCGCACTTCGGGAAAAGCGTCGGTCTGCAACGCGGCATGCTCGTCACCGGCCTTGTGCTGACCATCTTCTTCCTCCTCACGACGGTACTTGCTCCGGTCATCGCGCCCTACGGATACTCGCAGCTCAGTGACGCGTCCGGCACCTTCCCCGCCCAGCAGGCACCCGGCGGCAAACACATCCTGGGCACCACCGTGGGCGGCTACGATGTCTTTTCGCGGGTGATCTGGGGTTCCCAGACCGCCGTGATCGTGATCGTTGTGGCCGTGGCGATGTCAATCTTCCTCGGCGTTGCCCTGGGCCTGGTCAGCGGCTACTTCGGCGGCTGGCTGGACCGGGTTCTTGTGGTGATCGCCGATGCGATCTATGCCTTCCCGTCCCTCCTCCTGGCCATCGTCATGTCGATCGTCATCAACCGCGGCCAGTCCAGCTTCTGGGGTGGCATCGTCGCGTGCTCGTTCGCCATTTCCGTGGTCTTCGTCCCGCAGTATTTCCGCGTGATCCGGGCGGAAACCATCCGGCTGAAGGCGGAGCCCTTCGTCGAATCGGCCAAAGTGGTGGGCGCCTCCAGCGTCCGCATCATGGGGCGCCACATCTTCAAGAACGCAACCCGCACACTGCCGCTGATTTTCACACTCAACGCCTCCGAGGCCATCCTGACCCTCGCGGGCCTGGGCTTCCTCGGGTTCGGCATCGAACCGTCGTCCGCCGCCGAGTGGGGCTTCGACCTCAACAAGGCCATGGCTGACGCGTCCTCCGGCATCTGGTGGACCGGCGTCTTTCCCGGCACGGCCATCGTCCTGACCGTGCTCGGCTTGACGCTCGTCGGCGAAAGCATGAACGATCTCAACGATCCACGGCTCAGGGGCCGCAGGAAGGCCGGGAGCAAAGTTCCCGCCAGTGGCCCCGACACCACCGCCGGCGCCCAGGCCGCCCTTGACGCAGAATCGAAAGTGCTATGACCATCAATATCGGTTCCGTTTCCGACCAGCCGAAAACGGGCGGACGCCCGGTGCTGGACATCGACAAGCTCAAAGTCACCTTCGCGACCGACTCCGGCGACGTGTACGCCGTCAAGGACGTCAGCCTCGAGGTGAACCCCGGCGAGGTGGTTGCCATCGTCGGGGAATCAGGTTCGGGCAAGACCGTCACGGCCAAAACCATCCTCGGCCTCCTGCCGGAGACGGCAGTGAGTTCCGGTGCGGTGCTGATTAACGGCAACAACGTGATCAGCGTCAGCGCGGCGAAGCTCCGGCAGATCCGCGGCCGTGACGTCGCGATGGTTTTCCAGGAGCCCTCCACCGCGCTCAACCCCGTCTTCACCGTGGGCTGGCAGATTGCCGAAGGCATCCGCGCCCACGCCGACACCGGGGGGCACCGTGTCTCCGCGAAGGAAGCCAAGGCGCGGGCCGTCGACGCCCTGCGCAAGGTCGGCATTCCGGATCCTGAAACGAGGGTCAACTACTATCCGCACCAGTTCTCGGGCGGCCAGAAACAGCGCGTCGTGATTGCCGCCGCGCTGGCCCTGAACCCGGGCCTGATCGTGGCCGACGAGCCCACGACAGCCCTGGACGTCACGGTACAGGCCGAGATCCTGGAGCTGCTCCGGGATCTGCGGGACAAGTACGGGACCTCCATTGTGCTCATCACGCACAACATGGGGGTGGTCGCCGACCTCGCCGACCGTGTGGTTGTCATGTATCAGGGCGATGTTGTGGAGGAGGCCCCCGCACGGGTCCTGTTCGCGCAGCCCCGCGAGGACTACACCAAGAAGCTGCTCGCAGCCGTTCCGCACCTTGGCCGCAACTCCGCCTCCGAAGGCATGGTGGAGCGCGCCCACCAGGGCGGAAAGGTGCTCGTCGAGGCGAAGAACCTGACCATCGAGTACCCGGGAAGGCTCGGCAGCCCGGCCTTCAAGGCCGTCGACGGCGTCAGCTTCACCGTGTCCGAAGGTGAAGTCTTCGGCCTCGTGGGGGAGTCCGGTTCCGGCAAGACCACCATCGGCCGCGCCATCGCGGGACTGAACCGGACCACGGGCGGCAGCCTGAAGGTGCTCGGCTACGAAATGCTGAACTTCAAGGAGCGCACTTTCAAGCCGCTCCGGAAGGAGATCGGCTTCGTCTTCCAGGACCCGGCCGCATCCTTCAACCCGCAGCTGACCATCGGCGACTGCGTGGCGGAACCGCTGATCATCCACTCGAACCCGAGCCCGGCCGAGGCGCGCAAGCGCGTCGGCGAACTGCTTGAGTCGGTGCAGCTGCCGGCGTCGTACGCTGACAGGTTCCCGCACGAGCTCTCCGGCGGCCAGCGGCAGCGCGCCTCGCTGGCCCGGGCGCTCATCCTGAACCCGAAGCTGCTCGTCGCCGATGAGCCGACCTCGGCCCTGGATGTTTCCGTGCAGGCCGTGGTGCTGGAACTGTTCAAGGAGATCCAGCGGGAGTTCGGATTCGCGGCACTGTTCATCAGCCACGACCTCGCCGTCGTGGACATGCTCTCCCACTGGGTTGGCGTCCTCTACAAGGGCAAGATGGTGGAGCAGGGCCTCGGGAACCAGGTCATGGGCCACCCGCAGCACGAATACACGAAGAAGCTCATCGCTTCCCTGCCCGTGCCCGACCCCGACGAGCAGGCCCGTCGCCGCCGGGAATTCCGCGCGGTGCTGGGAGGCTAGCTGTTTGGAACCGTCTGCGGCACCCTGCCGCGACGCTCCAGGGACATGCCCGCCGTTCGCTGCGAACGGCGGGCATGTCCCTTTTGCGGGGCCGGACGGGGCGGCTGCAACCGTGCTTAACAGCAGAAGTGATTCGCCCCCGTGCCCCTAGACTGGGTCCATGACCGAGCAGAACCACATTCATTCCGATGCTGATTCCTATGACCCGGAGGCCAGCTCCCTGGCTGGCCAGGTGGACCCGGCGGTGATGGCGGAGCTGTTGTCGATCCGCTCCAGCATCGACAACATTGACGCCACCCTGGTGTTCCTTCTCGCCGAGCGCTTCAAGGCCACGCAGAAGGTCGGTTTCCTGAAGGCCGCGCACAATCTTCCCGCCGGGGACCCCGGCCGTGAGACGGCCCAGATCGCACGCCTGCGCCATCTCGCAGCCGAGGCCCACCTCGACCCGGCCTTCGCCGAAAAATTCCTGAACTTCATCATCGGCGAGGTCATCCGCCACCACGAAGCCATCGCCGAGGACCACCAGGCTGCTGCCCGGAACGCCGAAGGCGGTGCCGCCGGCGGCACCGCAGGCCGTGCCCCTGTCCAGGCCGATGACTCCGCAGGCGCAGCCGTCGCCGCAGACGCCTAGCCATGGCCGTCTCCGCGCTGCCTGACCCCGTCCAGGTCACCGCGACGGCCTTGGGACCGTGGCCCGGTGAGGACCCGGCCGAGGCCGCGCGGATAGTCCGCGGCGAGCTCGGCAGCCCGCACCTTCCCTTCCTGGCCGAGCTTCCCGACCGGGGAGTCGGCTCGGATGCCCTCGGCAGGACGGCGTCACTGCTCGTGGAACTCTCCGTGGACGTCCAGCCCTATGGCTGGAGGCTCGTGGACCGCCCCGGCAAGGACCTCATGCGGGCGAGATCGGCGCTGTCCACCGACATCAATATCCTGGCCGATGTTATCGGTGCCGAGGAGTCGCCGGCGGCGGATCTCAAGGTCCAGCTGCGCGGACCGCTCAGCCTTGCGGCCGGCCTGCACCTGCACAACGGGGAGCGGGCCCTGATCGACTACGGGGCCCGGCGTGACCTTGCGGCCTCCCTGGCGGCCGGCGTCGGCGGCCACCTGAAGAGGGTGGCCGACGCGGCGCCGGGCGCCCGTATCGCCGTGCAGATCGACGAACCGGAGATAGCGTCCGTGCTGGGCGGAACCATTCCGACGTCCAGCGGCTACCGCACGCTGCGCTCCGTGTCCGGCCAGGAGATCACGGAGTCGTGGCAGCTGGTCATTGACGCGCTTCGCGCTGCGGGCGCCGCCGAAGTCGTCGTCGCGGTCCCGGAAGTCGAGGCGCCCTTTGACCGCATCCTGGCCGCGGGAGCGGACGGAATCGCCGTGCCGCTCCGGGCCCTTACCTCGCGGCAGTGGGAACAGCTTGCCGGCGCGGTGGAAGCGGGGAAGCGGCTCTGGGCCGGAGCGCTGGATGTCGCCGATCCGGGCGCGCGGCTGCCCCGGGTTCCCGAGGTCGTCGAAAACCTCTGGCGTCCCTGGCGGCAATTGGGACTTCCGGCGTCGGCGCTGGGAACCTTGCGGGTCACGCCGTCGGAGGGGCTGGCCCAACATTCGCCCTCCGCCGCGATGGCGGCACTGACCCGCCTGACCCAGGTCGCGGACGGGCTCAATCAGCTGGCCCTCGGCTGAGCGATGGTTTCGCTTCGGGCCCGGACGGTCAGCTCCGGCTCTCCCAGCGGTCCGGACGCGCTCGCCCGGGGAGGTAGCCCGCGGCGGTGATGCCTTCGGGATAGGGCTCGAGCCGGTAGTCGAAGTGCCCGGCGTAGACCAGCACGAGGCCGATCTGGGGCTGGATGACTTTGACCTGGATCCGGTGTTGGCCGCGGGGTCCTTCGGCCGGTTCCCACCACTGTTCGGCGTAGGCCTTGGCATCGAGGGCGCCCGGCAGCGGAATCCGCAGCGGCCCGAGGAACAGCCGTGATGCCTCAGACACTCCCCGGAGGCGGCCTTGCGGCGTGACGCTGAGGTTGAGGTCGGTGACGAGCCGGCGGTAGCGGCCGACGTAGTCCACGAGCCGGGCTCCGTGCGCGGTGCCGTCGAGGCTGGTGGTGTCGTGGAAGAGCCGGGTGGTTCCGGGGAAGAAGATTTCCCGCCTGGCCGTCAGGCTGGACCGGCCGAACGGGTCCAGATGGGCGTGGTTTTCGATGCGGAACCTGATGCCCTCGCCGTATTCGGGGAAGAATGCCTGCTCGCCGCCCGCGAGCCGCAGCAGGGGGCGCAGCCAGGGCTGGGCGCAGCCGACGACATCGAATACGCCCTCGCCGATGCCGTAGTGGCCGGATCCGGGCGCGAGCGAGAAATATTCCTGCAGCTCCGGCTGCAGCCGGGCGAAGTCACGGCCAAGGGCGCGCTCGTAGATCGGGACGTGCACGGGGACCTCCTGGGATCCTGGCGGGGTGATCGGGGCCTGTCCACAGCATGCAGTAGAACGCGCCGATTGTCACAACCTGATCCCGGCCCCGGGGCGGTGCGCGCCATGCCGGGGAGCGGCCGAATACGACAAAGCCATTTCAATAAGGGAATATATAAACATGAAGGCACGCATTCTGGTAGTGGACGATGACGAGGCGCTCGCCGAGATGATCGGTATTGTGCTGCGCAATGACGGGTTTGAACCTGTCTTCTGMGCTGACGGCGGGCAGGCCCTTGACGTCTTCCGTTCCTCCAAGCCGGACTTGGTGCTGCTTGACCTCATGCTTCCCGGGATGGACGGCATCGAGGTCTGCCGCCAGGTCCGGGCCGAGTCCGATGTCCCGATCGTGATGCTGACGGCGAAGGCGGATACCTCCGACGTGGTCCGCGGCCTGGAATCCGGGGCTGATGACTACGTGCCGAAACCGTTCAAGCCTGCCGAGCTCGTGGCCCGGGTCCGCGCACGGCTCCGGCCCGGCGACACGAAAGCCCCGGAGACCCTGCGCATTGCGGACGTCACCATCGACGTCGCCGGCCACCTGGTCAGCCGCGGCAGCGACAGGATCTCCCTGACTCCGCTGGAATTCGATCTGCTCGTTGCCCTGGCGCGGAAGCCGTGGCAGGTGTTCACCCGTGAGCTGCTCCTCGAGCAGGTCTGGGGCTACCGTCATGCCGCCGACACCCGTCTGGTCAATGTCCATGTCCAGCGGCTAAGGTCCAAGATCGAACGTGACCCGGAAGCCCCCGAAGTTGTATTGACGGTTCGTGGTGTCGGCTACAAAGCAGGTTCCTGAGCCTGCGGACGGCGATCCTGTCCAGGCGGGCCCCCACAGCGAAGACGCAGCCCCGCAGGCCCTGGGCTTCCGGACCCGGCTCTGGGCCAAGCGTGCACGGATTGTCGGCGTCCGGGTCGCCAGGTTGGTCCGGACCGGGGTCTCTCGCATTCTTCCGGGACTCCGGTTCCTGCTGCGCGCGGTGCACCGGCGGTGGCGGCGGTCGCTGCAGTTCCGGACGGTGCTGACCACGCTCATCCTGGCCGTCAGTTCGTTTGCCGTGGTCGGCGCCTACCTCTCAAACCAGATCGCCAACAATCTCTTCCAGGAGCGGCTGGCCCAGGCCGAGTCGGAGACCCGCTACAACGTCAAGCAGGTCCAGGACACGTTCGACGGTGCCCAGGTCACAGACCAGTCCAGCGTCATCACACTGGTCTCCGACACCCTGACCGCCGTCGAAGGGCGCGGCTCCGTCATCCAGCGCCGCTATGTGTTTGAAGCGATGCCGGAACAGACCAAACCCCGCAACCGCTGGGTCGAATCGCGTGCCTCCGACCAGCTCACCATCAGCGTCATTCCCGCGGACCTGCGCAAGGCCGTCGAGGAATCGGGCAAAGACCAGTACTGGGCGTCCACGCAATTCCCGGTGGGCACCGAGGACCGCCCTGGCATCGCCGTCGGCAACAAGGTCACCTTCAACGGCACCGTCTATGAGCTCTACCTCATTTACGACCTCAACACGGCCCAAAAGACCCTGGATGAGATCCAGAACGTCCTGCTGGCCGGCGGTGCACTGCTGGTCCTGATGATCGGCGCCATTGCGTGGTACGTCACCCGCAACGTGGTCAGCCCGGTCAGCCATGCCGCCGTCGTCTCCGAAAAGCTCGCCGCCGGCCAGCTGCAGGAGCGGATGGTGGTCAAGGGCGAGGACGAAGTCGCCCGGCTCGGTGCGTCGTTCAACCACATGGCCGCCAGCCTCCAGGAACAGATCACCCAGCTCGCGACGCTGTCGCAGATGCAGCAGCGGTTCGTTTCCGACGTATCCCACGAACTCCGCACCCCCCTCACCACGGTCCGTATGGCTGCCGAAGTCCTCTACGACGCCCGCGAGGACTTCGATCCGATTAACAAACGGTCCGCCGAACTGCTCTACAACCAGGTGGAACGGTTTCAGTCGCTGCTCGCCGACCTGCTGGAAATCTCCCGCTTTGACGCCGGAGCGGCCACCCTCGACGCCGAACCCACGGACATCGTCCAGCTTATTTCCCACGTCATGGACGGTGTCGCGCCCGTCGCCGCCGGGTACGGCTCTGCGGTAACCCTCAACGGCCCTGCCGGCAGCATCATCGTGGACATGGACGACCGCAGGATCGACCGGATTTTGCGCAACCTGGTCCTGAATGCCCTCGAGCACGGCGAGGGCCGGCCGGTGAACATTTCGGTGGCCGCCAATGACACCGCCGTCGCGGTTGCGGTGCGGGACCACGGAATCGGCATGACGTCCGCCGAGGCGGCCCGCGTCTTTGACCGCTTCTGGCGCGCTGATCCGGCCCGCGCGCGGACCACGGGCGGCAGCGGCCTGGGACTTTCGATCGCCGCGGAAGACACCAAGCTCCACAACGGCTGGCTGCAGGCGTGGGGGAAGAAAGGGAACGGCTCCAACTTCCGCCTGACCCTTCCGCTGCGCYAGGGTGAAAGCATCACGAAATCACCCCTCCAGCTGGAGCCTGTCGACGTCGCCCTCCCGGGCGCCGGACGCGAGCGCACCATGCTGCTGCTGCAGCCGCCGGCCCAGGATCCGGGTCCGGACGGCTCCGCAGCCGCGGAGGCGGGTCCGGGGCGAGACGGCGGAAACGTCCCTGGGGCTGGCCATCTCCCGGATCCGGGACGTGCCCCTGCGGCCGGCCACGTTCCTGGGGCCGGCCACCACATTCCCGGGGCGGGCGCCCCCGGACACGACGGAACCGGAACGAAGGACAGGGCATGAACGGTTCGCCAAGAAAGTTCACCCGTGCGGGTGCTGCCCTCCTCGCCCTCCTCCTGCTCCTGCTGACGTCCTGCGCGCAGATCCCGCGGTCCGGGCCGGTCGGCAAGAGCAAGGATGAGTCCGCCGGAAACCCCAGTGCGCCGGTCTTCTTTCCGTCCGCGCCCCGTGCCGGTGCCGGGCCTGAGTCCGTCATCGAAGACTTCTACCTTGCCGGCAGCGGGTACGAGGACGACTACGCCGTCGCGCGGCAGTACCTGACGCAGGCATCGTCGGTGACGTGGAAGCCGGACCAGCGCACCTTGGTCTTCCGGTCCGCCCGGGTGGTGCGCACCGGCGTCGAAAACGTGTTCAACTACGAGCTCGACCTGGCCTACTCGGTCGATGCGGAGGGCGTAGCCACCCAGCTTCCGGAGGGCACCAAGGAGAATATTCCGGCCACGCTGACACAGGTGGACGGGGAATGGCGGATCGCGGAGATCCCGGACGGGACGGCCATCCCGGAAGAGACCTTCAAGGTCATCTACGGCGCGTATCCGATCTACTTCTACGACCCCACGTTCGCGTATGCGGTGCCCGATGTCCGGTGGTTCATCCGGAACAAGACGGTCAAGGCCATGACGAGTGCGCTCCTGGGGGGGCCCGCCCCCTACCTCAAGGGCGCCGTCGTCAGCGCATTCCCCTCGGGCATCAAACTGGCCCGCGAATCGGTCCCCGTGGTGTCCGGCGCTGCCCAGGTGGATCTCACAGCCAAGGAACTGCTGGATGCCTCCAACGAGGACAGGCTGCGGATGCAGACCCAGCTGGCGTTGACCTTCCGCAGCCAGCCGGACGTCGTCAACGTCGAGCTGCGCGCCAACCAGGACCTGGTGCGCGTCGATGACAACGGGACGGTCCTCCCGCCGGTCCGTGACAAGAACGTCCCGGCCCACCAGATTGCCGTGAACAACAACGATCTGGTCCGGTACGAGAACAACAGGCTTTCGCCGCTTCCCGACATCCAGTCCGTCGCCGCCCTCGGGCCGCGGGTCCCGGCGGAATCTCCCGTTTCGCAGTCCGCGGCGTTCCTGAACGCAGCGCGGACCACCCTTTACTCGATCGTGCCCGGCCAGCCCGCCAGGGCCCTGACCACCCGGGCTGCGCTGTCACGGCCCTCGTTTGGCCGCTACGACTGGGTGTGGACGGCAGGACCAGGGGAGACCGGGGCCACTGAAGTCGTGGCGTACCGGCCCGTCGGCGTGGCGGAGGGCGCCAGTGTGCCCACGGTGACGCTGGCACCGGCGTGGCTTGCGGGACGGACCGTCAAGGAGTTCAGGGTTTCCCGGGACGGCGCGCGGGCCTTGGTCATCTCGGAGCAGGCCGGCAAGACGAAGGTCCAGGTGACCGGCGTCATCCGGAGCCCCGACGGCACGCCACGCGACCTGACGGTGCCGTCGACGCTCCTGACCTCGCGTGACCCGGACCAGGGCGTTTGGGTCGACGACACCACCGTCGCTGTCATGAAGGGCTCCGCCACCGACAACGTCACCCCCGAACTGCTGTCCCTTACGTCCGCCCAGCCGCAACAGCTGGCACCCTGGCCTGGCCTTACCGACCTCAGTGCCGGCAACGGCCAGGACGAGATCTTCGGGCAGTCCGCGGAAGGGGTCTTCCAGCGGCTGGGGAACGGCTGGTCACCCCAGCTCAAGGGTCCCATCGACCCGGCCTTCCCAGGCTGATTCCCGGGGGGCCCCGGACGGCTGCTCCGGGGCTTCTCCCGGGCCGGTGACGGCATCCTGCGCCACGCCTGTGTGCGGGCCCGCGGGGCTGTCGTCCGCCGCTGTCCCGGGGCCGGTCCGGGTTGTCCACATACGGTCCTCCGCGCTTCCGCAGGGAGCGCTGACCGGTCCAGGCTGGGGGAATGAGCTGCCATGCGCCGGGCCGTGACCCTATCGGCCGTGATCCCAACGGAACGGACCGTGCCAGGGGCAGGACCGCCGATCCGGACCTGTCTCCGGCGCCGGCGACGAAGCATCGCGGCGACTACGCCCGTGCGCTGGCGAGAATGGCCGACCGCACCGCGGCGGCAGCGGGCGAATTGCTTGCGCTCGCTGCACCGGTGGATTGCGTCTGCTGCGGCGCTGAAGACGCTGCTCTTTGCTGTGCCTGCGAGCGGCAGGTCCGGTCGCTGACGCTCAGCCCGTTCCGGGCAGAGGCGCAGGCGCCGGCCCTGATGAACATGGACGGCACCGCACTCCTGCCGGTCGTGGCGGCGGGCGTGTACCGCGCGGAGCTGGCCCAGTGCGTGCTGTCCTTCAAGCGCCACGGCCAGGGGCAGCTCGGCGCCGTGCTGTCGAAAGGGCTGGCGCGGGCCCTTAGCGCCGCCGCGGGCGAGGTGCAGGGGCTGTGCCTTGTGCCCGTGCCTACGAGCGCCGGCGCGTTCAGGAGGAGGGGATTCAGCCCCGTCCACCTTCTGCTGCGCCGGCTCAGCCGGCGCCGTGAGTTTTCCGGCGTGAGAATCGTCGACGCCCTGCGCAGGCCAGGCCCGCTTGTCAAGGGCCTGGTGCCTGCCGGGTCCCCGCTCACGCGCCGGCGGCCGGGCATGGAACTTGCCTTGCGGGCGGTCCCCGATTGGCCGCCCGGCCCGACTGGCGGCCAGAAGGGACTGGGGCGTGGCGCCCGGGCGCAGCGCGTGCACGGGTCCATGCGGGCCGCGGACGGACTGCGTGCCCCGGACATGCGGGGACAACCCTGCATCATCGTCGACGACGTGCTCACTACGGGGGCCACGCTCGCGGAGGCCTCCCGCGCGCTGCGGGCGGCAGGAGCGCTTGTCGTCGGCGCCGTCGTCGTCGCGGCGACACGCCCGCCGCTCATTGTGGACCGGGACGCCGCCGGGCCTGCCGTGGCGGCAAAGGGTGGCCACAAGGAAAAAAATAAACCGGAAAAGGATGAATAACAGGAGGCTATGAACTAACGTCGAAGCTGGGTACCAAGAACAGATGTACCTGTCGATAGCGGCTCGGAAAGGGGCTCGACTGTCAGTCAGTTTGGCCCCGGGAAGTGCCGCCGTCGTGTCACCGAAGTCATTTGGAGGGCACCATGGAGTTCATGATCAGCGGACGTAACTTGACGGTCTCAGACCGCTTCCGCGAATACGCCGACGAGAAGATCTCAAAGATCGCATCGTTGGGAGACAAGGTCCAGAGGGTGGACGCGAAGGTCACCAAGGAGACCAAAGCCCGCCAGACTGCAGAATTGCTCACGGTTGAGTTGACTGTCCTTGGCCGCGGCCCCGTGATCCGCGCCGAAGCAAGCGCCGCCGACAAGTTCGCCGCGTTCGATCTCGCCTACAACAAGCTTCTTGAACGCCTGCGCAGGGCGAAGGACCGCAAGAAGGTCCACCACGGCAGGCACACCCCGAAGTCCGTCACCGAGGCGACGGCGACCCTTGAACCGGCAAGCCCCAGCGAGCCCCTCTACGTCGAGGCGAGCCATCAGCAGGAGGCGGCGCCGGCGGCAGAAAAGTCACCCTACGACGTCGACAACGACATCCCCGCCGGTGACTCGCCCGTGCTGATCCGCCGGAAGGTCTTTCCCGCGGCCAGCCTGACGCTCGACGATGCAGTCGACAACATGGAACTTGTGGGCCACGACTTCTACCTCTTCGTGGACAAGGAAACCAAGGCTCCGTCCGTCGTGTACCGCCGTGACGGCTGGACGTACGGCGTGATTTCCCTGGACCAGACCTGCGAGCCGGGGCAATCCAAGCTGGAGGAGCAGATTCTCGCCTACCGTTCCGAGGACGAGCCCGCCAGCGCATAGGCTGGTCCTGACTTTTTCGACGAAGGGACTGACGTGCACGCATCGCTGAGCCTCAACCAGGCGCGGCGGATCGCACTGGCAGCCCAGGGATTGGACAAGGTACGGCCCGCCGGACCCGTGACTGCACGGGCGGTGGGCCGTACCTTTTCCCGGCTGCACCTGGTTCAGATCGACTCCGTCAACGTGCTCTCCCGCAGCCACTATCTGCCCTTCTTTTCCCGGCTGGGCAACTACGACCGCGCGATCCTGCAGCGGATGGCTGGGGCGCATCCGCGCCGGATGATGGAGTACTGGGCCCATGAGGCCAGCTTCATCAGGCCGGACCATTTCCACGACCTGGTGCAGTGGCAGAACCGCAAATGGGTAGGGGCTTCGGCCATGGACCCGGAACTGCGCAACGGCGTGACGGCCCAAGTGCTTGAAACCCTCGCCACCGGCAGGCCGATGACCGCCGCCGAGCTCACCGCCAGGCTCGGCCACGTGGAGGACCGGCAGACGGACAACTGGGGCTGGAACTGGAATGCGGTCAAACGGGTCCTGGAGCACCTCTTCGAAGAGGGTCTCGTCTCCGCCGCCTCCCGGACCGAATCCTTCGAACGGCGCTACACGCTGACGGCCAGGGTCCTGCCAGGGCGCGGCGCCCCGGCCGGGGACCCTGTACGCGACCCGACGGCCGCCATGGACCGGCTGATCGACGCCGCCGCCCAGGCCCACGGGATAGGAACCGTGAGATGTTTTGCGGACTACTTCCGGACGCCGTTACGCGCTGCCGCGGTTTCGGTCGCACACCTCGTGGAGGCCGGGCGTCTGGAGCCGGTCACGGTTGCAGGCTGGGACAAGCCGCTGTATCGGCATGCCGAAGCGAAACTTCCCCGCGCCGCCACCGGCCGGGCGCTGTTGAGCCCCTTCGATTCGCTCGTCTTCGAACGCCGGCGGCTTGAGGCCTTGTTCGGATTCCACTACCGGATCGAGATCTACACTCCGGAGTCACGGCGGCGTTTCGGCTACTACGTCCTGCCCTTCCTATTGCGCGACGGGATCGTGGCACGGGTGGACCTCAAAGCGGACCGCGCCGGCGGAAGGCTCCTGGCCAAGGCTGCGCATGCTGAACCCGGCGCGCCGGCGGACACCGCCGTCGAACTCGCCGCGGAACTGCAGCTCATGGCAGAGTGGCTGGGACTGGACAGCGTTGTCGTGTCACCGAACGGGGACTTAGGGCCGGCGCTCGCGGAAGCTGTTGCGGGCCTCTATCCGCTCTGAGGGAACAGGCGTAACCGGCCCTGCGTCTCTCCCGTAGACTAAACACGCCAGAATTCGGCAGCTTGAGACTGGGAGCAACTTCACGTGGCATCACTTATCGAAAAACTTCTCCGCACGGGGGACAAAAAAACCCTGCGGCAACTGCGGAATTATGCCGATTCCATTAATGCCCTGGAGAGCTCCTTCCAGACCTTCACGGACGCTGAGCTGCGCGAAGAAACCGATCGCCTGCGTGAACGGCACCAGGACGGCGAAAAGCTGGACGACCTCCTGCCCGAGGCGTTCGCCGCCGTGCGCGAAGCATCCTCACGCACCCTCGGACTGCGCCACTTCGACGTCCAGCTCATGGGCGGCGCCGCCCTGCACCTGGGCAACATTGCCGAAATGAAGACCGGTGAAGGCAAGACGCTGGTGGCCACGGCCCCGGCCTACCTCAATGCCCTCACCGGCAAAGGCGTGCACGTCGTTACCGTCAACGACTACCTTGCCGAATACCAGTCCGACCTCATGGGCCGCGTCTACCGCTTCCTGGGCCTGAGCAGCGGCTGCATCCTGTCCAACCAGGACCCCGCGCTGCGTCGCGAACAGTATGCCGCCGATATCACCTACGGCACCAACAACGAATTCGGCTTCGACTACCTCCGCGACAACATGGCATGGGACAGCTCCGAACTCGTCCAGCGCGGCCACAACTTCGCCATTGTCGATGAAGTGGACTCGATCCTCATCGACGAGGCCCGCACCCCTCTGATCATCTCCGGTCCGGCCCAGGGGGACACCAACCGCTGGTACAGCGAATTTGCCAAGGTCGTCATGCGCCTGCAGCCCGAGACGGACTATGAGGTCGACGAGAAAAAGCGCACCGTGGGCGTCCTCGAAGCCGGCATCGAAAAGATCGAGGACTACCTCGGCATCCACAACCTCTACGAATCCGCCAACACCCCGCTGATCGGCTTCCTGAACAACGCCATCAAGGCCAAAGAACTGTTCAAGCGGGATAAGGATTACGTCATCCTCGACGGCGAAGTGCTGATCGTCGACGAGCACACCGGGCGCATCCTCGCCGGCCGGCGCTACAACGAGGGCATGCACCAGGCCATCGAAGCCAAGGAAGGCGTCGAGATCAAGGCAGAGAACCAGACGCTGGCCACGGTCACCCTGCAGAACTACTTCCGCATGTACGACAAGCTCGCGGGCATGACCGGCACCGCCGAGACCGAAGCCGCCGAGTTCATGAGCACCTACAAGCTCGGCGTCGTCGCCATTCCCACGAACAAGGACATGCAGCGGATCGACCAGGCGGACCTCGTCTACAAGAACGAGGCCGTGAAGTTCGACGCCGTGGTCAAGGACATCGCCGAACGGCACGAAAAGGGCCAGCCGGTCCTCGTCGGCACCACCAGCGTCGAGAAGAGCGAGTACCTCTCCCGGTTGCTGGCCAAGGAAGGCGTCCGGCACGAAGTCCTGAACGCGAAGAACCATGCCCGCGAGGCTGCCATCGTGGCGCAGGCCGGCCGCAAGGGCGCCGTGACGGTTGCGACCAACATGGCGGGCCGCGGTACCGACATCATGCTGGGCGGCAACGCGGAATTCACCGCCGTCGCCGAACTGGCTGCCCGCGGCCTGGACCCGGAAGAGAACTCCGAAGAATACGAGGCCGCCTGGCCGGCCGGCTTCGAAGCAGCCAAGCAGTCCGTCAAGGAAGAACACGAGGAGGTCCTCGAGCTCGGCGGCCTGTATGTGCTCGGCACGGAACGGCACGAGTCCCGCCGCATCGACAACCAGCTCCGCGGACGCTCCGGCCGCCAGGGAGACCCCGGCGAGTCCCGGTTCTACCTCTCCCTCACCGATGATCTGATGCGCCTGTTCAACTCCGGCGCGGCCGAGCGGCTGATGAACAGCTCGGTGCCGGACGACGTCGCCCTTGAATCCAAGCTCGTGTCGCGCGCCATCGCCTCCGCCCAGGGCCAGGTGGAGGGACGCAACGCAGATCAGCGCAAGAACGTTCTTAAATACGACGACGTCCTGAACCGTCAGCGCGAAGCCATCTACGGCGACCGCCGCCGCATCCTCGAAGGTGATGACCTGCACGAGAAGGTCCAGTTCTTCCTGGAAGACACCATCAATGCCTTCATCGAGGAGGCCACCGCCGAAGGCACCGGCGACGACTGGGATTTCAACCTGCTCTGGTCCAACCTCAAGACGCTGTATCCAGTGAGCTTCACTCCGCGCGACGTCATCGACGAGGCCGGCGGCAAGTCCCGGATCACCGTCGAGTTCCTCAAGGAAGAGATCCTCTCCGACGCCCGCCTGGTTTACCAGGCCCGGGAAGATGCGATTGGTTCCGAGAGCATGCGCGAACTCGAACGCCGCGTGGTCCTCTCGGTGATCGGCCGCAAGTGGCAGGAGCACCTCTACGAGATGGACTACCTGAAGGAAGGCATCGGCCTGCGGGCGATGGCCCAGCGCGATCCGTTGGTGGAGTACCAGCGCGAAGGCTTCATCATGTTCCAGGCCATGATGGAGGCCATCCGTGAGGAAAGCGTCGGCTTCCTGTTCAATCTGGACGTCGAGGTCACCCCGGCCGAAGACGTCGTAGTGGCGGATGCCTCCGGCCAGCACACCGAGCACCACGAGCCGCAGATCCACGCGGCGGGACTCGAAGCCCCCGAGAAGCCGGCCCAGCTGCAGTACACGGCTCCCGGCGAGGACGGCGCGGCCGAGACCCGCGTCGAAGCCAAGAGCCCGGGGCGCTCGGGCAATCCGGCCAAGGCTGCGGCGCAGGATGCAGGGCGCCGCACCGCCAAAAAGAAGCGTCGCTGAGCGGCGGCTGAAGCCTGCCCGCCCTGAAATAATGCCAGGGCTGACGTGATGAAAGGAGGACCGGAACAGCTGTTCCGGTCCTCCTTATCTTTCTGCCTCCTTTCGTGTCCGGACCGGGCGGCCCAGCGACGCCTCAGCCGATCTCCAGGGCAGTGACGCGCCAGGCCAACTTTCCGCGTTCCAGCCGCAGCGCGACGGCGCGGACCCGCAACTCTTCGACCACGACGGCGCTGGCCTCGTAGACGTCGTCCGAAATCCGGCAGGCCTGGACGGACCGGACGGAGGGGTTCCGGTGCAGCCGTCCAGCGGTCGGCGAGCTGCCGGAGGCCACCCGACGCGTCAAGGCCGCCCGGTGCTGGAGGGCAGCCAGGCACCTCGGATCAAGCCGGCGGGCAAGTTGCTGGACGGGCCGGGTGCCGGCGAGGACCTCGATGGCGGCCTGTACAGTGCTGCGCGAGATGGCACAGATCTCGCGGCCCTCATCGACAAGCCGGAGCGGCGCGGACCCGGCTGACGGGTCAGGACGCACCTGGGGTCGGGACGCCTGGGCTGCCTGGGCCGCCCCGCCGGAGCGGAGGGCCGGTTCGTCGGCGTGGGAGGCGGCAAGGGTGGAGGCCGGAGCCTCGGTGTCGGGGACCAGGCGGAGGGGCGCAACCGCAGCAGCGGCGCCGGCCGCTGTTGCATGGACCCCGGGCAAGACGGTCATTTGGTGTTCCTTTGCGGTTTTGGCGGTGGACGGTGGATTCATGCTGTGTTCGTGGTGCTGGTGCTGGTGTTGGTTGCGGGGCGCGGGGCGCGGGGCGCCCCGCCGCTGCTGGCGGACTGAAGTATCGCTGACCGGGCAGCCGTGCTGTGTCAGGTTCCGGGTGGCAGGACGAGCACCTGTCCGGGCACCAGTAAGTCGGGGTTCTCACCGATGACTGCACGGTTGGCCTGGTAAAACCGGGGCCACTCCATGGCGACCTCAAGGTCTGACGCAAACGGACCCAGAGCGGCCGCGGCGAGGCTCCACAGCGAATCTCCGGCCCGCACGGTCACCTCTGTCGGCGCCGTATCGGCCTCGGGAGCGCGCAAGTGGCGGGCCGCGAGCGGTCCGGGTTCCACGACAGGCCCCTGCGGCTTCCACTGCGGATCCAATCCGAGGCGACCGGAAGCCCGGGCAGCTGCCGGGGAAGGTGCCGGGGACGCCGTTGCGGGAGCGTCGGCCCGAACAGGGACCTGCGGGTGGGCGCTGTCCGCCGTCGGAGTCCACGCCGCCGGCACGGCCGCCTGGACTGAGTGGGCGGTCACGCCGGGGCCGGCGGAGGCAGTCGGGGCAGCGGGCGGCGTGGCGGCAGTGGCCAGGGGAGCCGCAAGCAGTTGGAGTCCGACGGCGGCCAGTGCGAGGCGTCGCATGAACGCCGGACTGAACCTGCCGGCTGCTGCGGCAGCACGCTGCCTGCCCCTGCGCTCCAGCAACGCCGCCACGACCGCGATTGCGAAGGACAGCGCCCACCAGGTGACGACGATCAGGCCTGCCGTGTTTGCCACGATCCCCAGCTGGTCCTCGAACGAAAGGGACTGCTGGCGCGCGGACGATGAATGCCAGCGCTGCATGAGGGTGCTTCCCATGGCCGCGAGGAACGACCCCAGCAGCAGGACCAGGGCTGCCATCGCGGCGTCTCCATGCAACTGGCGCCGGCGTCCAGCCGCCAGGAACGATTCCGTATTCATCAGACAGACCTCCATCGCTTTGAATCCATTTTGAGATCATTCAATATCGTTCAATAGCATTGAGCATGATTTGATATCGGTTGATCTATTTCACGCCAGTGTGTACTCGTCTCACGTGTTTGTCTAGGGTTTGTCCGGTGTGTGTGGATTGACCGGGTTCCTGCGCCCGCCTACGCTGTCGCCATGCGGTGGGATGCGCTCTTCGAGGACCTGGAGGCACAGTTGGCCGCGCAGCAGCGGCTGGATCTCGACGCGGAAATCGCGGAGCGCGCGCGGGTGGATGCAGCGGGTGTGGAGCTTGCGGACCGGCTCCGGGGTTCCCTGGGGCTGTGTATCCGGGTCCATCTGGCATCCGGTTCCGTCTTTGAGGGGAACCTTAGCCACGCGGGCAGCGAGGCGCTGGTGCTCGACGAGCCCGGGCACCAGGTCCTCATCCCGTACGCGTCAGCGCTACGGTATGCCGGCCTCGCCCGGCTGGCGGTGGCGGAGCCGTCCAGGGCCGGTCAGCGGCTGGGCCTGGCCAGCGCACTGCGCGCACTGGCCAGGGACCGGGCGGCCCTGGCCGTTCTCGTGTCGAAGGGTCCCGGGGAGACGGCGCTCCATGGCGTGATCGACAAGGTGGGGAAGGATTTCCTGGATCTGGCTCTCACCCACGACGCGGAGGACCGGCGGCCGCTCAACGTCCGGCGGGTCACGACCATTCCATTTGGGGCCTTGGCCGGCCTCAGGTCCGTCCGCGCCGCTGCCAGCTAGTCCGGGGGGTCAGGTGCTGGCCGCCTTGGACTGCTTCGCCTCTTCGATCATGCGGCTGGCCTCGGCGTAACGCTCCTCGATGTACTGCTCCAGCATCTTTTCCTCGATGCGCCACTGCCCGCGGCCGCCGACCTGGATCGCTTTGAGTTCCCCGCTGCGGACCAGGGCGTAGGCAGCCGGAGAGTTGATCTGGAGCTGCTCGGCAACGTCAGCGAGTGTCAGGAATCGGGGCATGACTCCATTTTGCCACCGTTGGTGTCATCCGGGACCGATATCCACAGTTTGTCCGTGTTTGGTCCTGCGTCTTCCGCACGGGCCGCCGGGGCGCAACAATAAGGGTGTCAGGCACCCGGAGCCCGGGGATGCGACTACAGGGGGAGCAGCAAGCATGAGCGGGAGCGCACTGGCTGACGGGGCCCGCCTGAGGAAGCCGTCCTGGAAGGACCCCCGGCTCCTGGTCGGCATCCTGCTGGTCCTGGCTTCGGTCGTGGGCGTCATCTCGCTGGTTGGAGCGGCGGACCAGACGACCGAAGCCTATGCGGCCCGCGAGCCGATTGCAGTCGGGGAGACGCTGACCGCCGACAAACTCCATCGCGTCAAGGTCCGCCTCGGCGAGGTTGAAGAGCACTACCTGACGCCGGAGACCGGGCTTGCCGACGGTCTCGTGGCCGTCCAGAGGATCGGCAAGGACCAGTTGCTGCCTCGCGAGAGTGTAGGCCGACTCGACGGCCTGGACCGCAAGCCCGTGGCCATCACCATCGAAGAGAGCCTTCCGGTGCAGGCGGTGGCGGGCTCACGCGTGGATGTCTGGGTGGCGCTTCCGGATACCCGTAACGGTTTCAGCGAGCCCACGCTGCTTTTGCCGGGCGCCGAAATCGCGCAGATTAGCCCTGGTAGTTCCGCGCTCGGGTCATCGCGTTCCACCGTCGTGATGGTGCTGGTGGCCGATCAGCAGATGCCGAAGCTGCTGGGGGCCCAGGCTAACAAGGCCAAGATATCGGTCGTCTGGAACCCGGGTGGTACGCCGCGGTGAACATTCCCGTCGTGACCGTCGGACATTCCAACGACGATTTGGTCGGCGGCCTGGAACGCCTCCACGGTCCGGTATCCGTCGTCCGCCGGTGCAGCGAACTCGCGGAGCTGCTCGCAGCGTGCCAGAGCGGACTTGCCCGCGCCGCCGTCGTCGTGGCCGGGAGCGAGGAACTGACGGCCTCGCTGGTTGACCGCTTGTCCGCCGTCGGTGTGGCTGTTCTGGCATTGACGGACAGCCCGGAGGAAATGGCCCGTTTGCGGGGAATCGGCGCAGCTGCGGAGCTGCGTGCGGTGGATGCGTCCACCCTCGCCGCACGGATCTCGGCCGCAGTGGCGCAGCTGAGCGGGGCCGGGCCGGGGCCGCACCTGGCCGGCGGCGCCTTCGTGGACCATGCACCCGTTCCGGCGTCCCGGGCAGCGACATCCGATGGATACACGGCTTCCCGCGCCGGCACCCCGGACCACACAGGTAAGGGGCGGATCATTGCCGTGTGGGGTCCTGCCGGCTCGCCGGGCAGGACCTTCGTGGCTGCCAACATCGCAGGGGAACTGGCCGCGGAAGGTCAATCCGTCCTGCTTGTCGACGCCGACACTTACGGCGCCAGCGTTGCGGCCATGCTTGGTCTTCTCGACGAGGCTGCCGGGCTGGCGCAGGCCTGCAGGCTGGCGGACCAGGGACTGCTCGACGCCGATGCCCTGCTCAGGATAGCGGCGCCGGTGGCGACCAGGTCGGGGACGTTCCGCGTGCTGACCGGCATCACGCGGGCGGACCGGTGGACTGAACTGCGCGCTGCCCCCCTCTCGCTGGTGCTCGAGCGGTCGAGGGAGATCGCCGACGTGACGGTGGTGGACACCGGCTTCTGCCTCGAGACCGACGAGGAACTCAGTTTCGACACGATGGCGCCGCGGCGGAACGCGGCGACACTGCGGAGCCTGGAAATGGCCGATACCGTCTTTGCCGTCGGAGCTGCGGATCCGATCGGTGTCCCGCGGCTTGTCCGCGGTTTGGCCGAACTGCAAACGGCCGTTCCTGGTGCTTTCCCCACGGTCGTGATGAACAAGGTTCGGGCAGCCGCCGTGGGGCGGTCCCCGGAACGTCAGCTGCGGGACGCGTGGCAGCGGTACGGGCCCGCCCTGGAACTGACGGCCTTCCTGCCCGCAGACCCCGCGGCGAGCGACGCGGCACTGCTGGCGGGCTCGCTCCTGCTGGAAACCGCCCCTGACTCTGCCCTGCGCCGGGCCATCGCACTTTTGGTTTGTGCACCTGCCCAGCGAAATCGTAAATCCTCTGTCTTTTCTTCCACAGCAAAGCGGCCGGCAAAGGGCTAGGGTCGACGTAGGGGCCGCAAAGAGGCGGCCATGAACTGCTTTATGGAGGCGTTTGTCGATGTCGTCTGGGTCCAGCGTGGAGGATCAACCCGTTTCGATCGGTGCCGTTGAAGGCTACCTCGGGGATTACTACGAGCACCTTGCAGAAGAGGACTTCCGCGGGTATGCCCAGGAAGTCCTGACCGCCCGGGCCGAAACGCACCGGCAGTTGGCCGCCAAGCGGCTCCCGGGCGTCGCCAACATCTCCATCATCGATGAGGCAGACTGCAGCGTCGTCTACATCGTCACCGATGACATGCCCTTCCTCGTCGACTCGGTCAACGCGGAACTGGTCCGCCAGCACGCCCCGATCCACCTCGTGTTGCACCCGCTTTTCGTCGTCACCCGCAACCGCGAGACCGGCCAGCTCGTCCGGGTCTCGCGCGTACCCTCGCACCTGGGCATCTCCAGCGGCGACACCGCTGCAATGCCGAACCTGTCCCACCTGATTGCCCACGGTGACAATGCCTCGCACATGGAGTCCTGGATCGCCGTCGAAATCGACCGCGCCGACGACGCCAAGCGCGAGCAGCTGATCGAGGGCATCGGCCGCGTACTCGGCGACGTGAGGGCGGCCGTGGAGGACTGGCCGAAGATGCGGACCAAGGCGCTGGAGATTGCAGCGGACCTTGACAAGGTGGCAAATCCGGCCCAGATTGCCGAGCTGCGCCAGGCGCAGGAGCTGCTGCGCTGGATGGACGACGGAAACTTCACGTTCCTCGGCTACCGGGAATATGACCTCAAGAACGAATCCGGCGAGGACGTGCTGGAGCTGCGCGAAGAGAGCGGGCTGGGCCTGCTGCGCGGGGGCACCGACACCCGCCAGGTGCAGCACCTCACCGAGGCAGGCCGGAAGAAAGCCCGCGAGAAGCGCGCCCTGGTGATCACCAAGGCAAACTCCCGCTCTACCGTCCACCGCTCGGCGTACCTGGACTACATCGGCGTCAAAAGCTTCGACGCGGCCGGCAACGTCAACGGGGAGCGCCGCTTCATCGGCCTCTTCGCTACAAGCGCCTACGCCGGCTCCGTCCGCGAGATCCCTGTAGTCCGGGAAAAAGTGGCCGCCGTGCTGAGCGAGGCCGGCTTCCCGCCCGACTCCCACTCTGGCAAGGACCTCCTGGGCATCCTGGAGACATACCCGCGCGATGAGCTTTTCCAGATCGAGGTCCCCGACCTCTCGGCCACCGCCACCGGCATCCAGCGGCTGCAGGAACGCCGCCGGACGCGGCTCTTCCTCCGGCCGGACATCTACGGCAGGTTCATGTCCGCCGTCGTGTACCTACCGCGCGACCGTTACACCACGAACGTCCGCCTGCGCATTGAGCAGGAGCTGCGGGAGACGTTCAACGCCGTGTCCATCGACTACGAGGCGCGGATGACCGAATCCGCTCTCGCCCGGCTGTTCTTCCGGATCCGCCTGCCCAAGGACGCTGACGTCAGCAACGTCAACAGCGACGAGCTGGAGAAACGCCTGGTGCGCGCCGCACGCTCCTGGAGCGAGGGCGTCTCCGAGGTCCTGCACGCACGGGCTGAAAACGACGGCGCCGAAGGTGCGAAGGAACTGGCAGCCCTCTGGGCCGAGGCGTTCCCGGCCGGCTACCGCGTGGACTACGAGGTTGAAGACGCGCTGGAAGACATCGCCCGCTTCGAAAAGTACGGCGCGGCGGCTGAACGGGCAGCGGAAAGCGCCAAGGAACAGCCCGGCGTGCACGTCTACCTGCCCGAAGGTGCCGGGGCGACGCTGGAGGAGGACGCGCGGGTCAAGCTTTACATGCTCGAACCCAAGAGCCTCAGCCAAATTCTCCCGTATTTCCACAACCTCGGGCTCGAAGTCCTGGACGAACGCCCCTTCGAGATTGAAACCGCGGACCACCGCGACTTCTTCCTGTACGACCTCGGCCTGAAATACCCGGCCGGTGTGGATCCGCAAAGCACGGGCCAACTCCTGGGGGAATCCTTCGGCGCAGCCGTCTCCGGTGCAGTGGAATCCGACAGCTTCGACCGTCTCGTGCTGCGCGAGGGCATGCACTGGCGCCAGGTCATCGTCCTGCGCGCCTATGCCAAGTACATGCGGCAGATGGGCAACACAAACTCCTTCGAGTTCATGTCCGACACCCTGCTGGCGAACCCGGACGTTACCCGTGCGCTGACCGCCCTGTTCAGCGCACGCTTCGATCCGACACTGACCGATGCCGAACGCACGCGCAGGCAGGACCAGGTCAGCGTCGAACTGGACGCCGCCATCGAACAGGTTGCCACCCTCGACGCTGACCGGGTGCTGCGCACCTTCGCCAACCTGATCCGCGCGACACTGCGGACCAATTTCTTCCAGAACAAGACCCACGTCAGCTTCAAACTGAACCCCGCCGCCATCGACGGGCTGCCGTTCCCCAGGCCCATGTTCGAAATCTGGGTCTACTCGCCCCGGGTCGAAGGCGTGCACCTGCGCTTCGGCAAGGTGGCCCGCGGCGGCCTGCGCTGGTCGGACCGGCGCGAGGACTTCCGCACCGAGATCCTCGGCCTGGTCAAGGCCCAAACCGTCAAGAACGCCGTGATCGTTCCCACCGGCGCCAAGGGCGGCTTCTACGCGAAGCAGCTCCCGGACCCGGCCCTGGACCGGAGCGCCTGGATGGCCGAAGGCATCGAGAGCTACAAGACGTTCATCCGGGGTCTCCTCGACATCACCGACAACCTCGTCGCGACGCCGCAGGGCGAAACTGTCATGCCGCCCTCGGACGTCGTCCGCCACGACGACGACGATTCCTACCTGGTGGTTGCGGCAGACAAGGGCACCGCATCGTTCTCCGACATCGCCAACGGCCTTGCTATGGAGTACGGATTCTGGCTTGGTGACGCGTTTGCCTCCGGCGGCTCCGTGGGCTACGACCACAAGGCCATGGGCATCACGGCCCGAGGCGCCTGGGAGTCGGTCAAGCGCCACTTCAGCGAGCTGGACCTGGACACGCAGTCCGAGCCCTTCACTGTTGTGGGCGTCGGCGACATGTCCGGCGACGTCTTCGGAAACGGCATGCTGCTGTCCAAGCACATCCGCCTCCTGGCCGCCTTCGATCACCGGCACATCTTCCTCGATCCCACCCCGGACGAGGCCGCATCCTTTGCGGAGCGCCAGCGGCTCTTTGAGCTGCCCCGGTCTTCCTGGGACGACTACAACAAGTCGCTCATCAGCGACGGCGGAGGCATCTTCCCCCGCCAGGCCAAGGTCATCCCCATCTCTGCGCAGGTCCGCGCCGCGCTGGGGCTTCCGGAGGCCACCACCCAGCTGAGCCCGCCGGAACTCCTGCGCGCGATCCTCCTTGCCCCCGCCGACCTGCTCTACAACGGCGGAATCGGCACGTACGTCAAGGCCAGCACGGAAACCAACGCGGAGGTCGGCGACAAGGCCAACGACGCAATCCGCGTCGACGGACGTGAGCTCCGTGTGAAGGTGGTCGGCGAAGGCGGCAACCTTGGCATGACGCAGCGCGGACGCATTGAGGCGGCGCTGCAGGGCGTCATCCTCAACACCGACGCGATCGACAACTCTGCCGGGGTGGACTGCTCCGACCACGAGGTCAATATCAAAATCTTCGTTGACCGCATGGTCGCCGCCGGCAAGCTTCACAAGGAAGAGCGCGCGGAGTTCCTGGCCTCCATGACCGACGAAGTCGGCCGGCTGGTGCTGGAGGACAATATCGACCAGAACATCCTGCTGCTGAACGACAGGATGCGGGTGTCCGAATGGAGCCCCAGCTACGAACGCCTCATGGACTGGCTGGAGAAGTCAGCCGACCTGAAGCGGGACCTGGAAGCGCTGCCCAGCACCGCCACACTTCGCGAGCGCCTGTCACAGGGACAGGGGCTGACGTCCCCCGAGCTCTCGGTCCTGGCGGCCTACGCCAAAATCGAACTCGCCACGGCACTGCGGGACAGCGACCTCGCCGATGATCCGTGGTTCCGCGGCACACTCAGGGCCTACTTCCCGAAGCAGCTGCGTGAACGGTTCGACGCCGAACTGGACACCCACCCGCTGCGCCGGGAAATCATCGCGACCGTCGTGGCCAACGACATGATCAACCTGGGCGGCATCACCTTCGCCTTCCGGGCCATCGAGGAGACCTCGGCCACCGAGGCCGCAGTAGCCAAGGCCTTCGTGGCGCTCAGGGAGGTCTACGAGCTGAACGTCATGGTCGCGGAACTGAACGAACTGCCCGCGTCCTTCCCGACAGAACACTGGAGCACCGTCCACCTCGATATCCGCAGGCTCCTGGACCGCGCCGTACGGTGGGTCCTCAGCCAGGGCAACACTTCCCGGCCCATCGCCGAGACGGTCGCAGAGTTCAAACCGCTGATGGACCCCATGCGGGCCCGGCTGCTGGACTACCTGCGCGGCGATGACCGTGCCCGCGTCGCCGACTGGCTGGAGAAGGCCCGTGGCTGGGACCTCCCGGAAGACCTGGCACACCGCTGGGCGGAGCTGTTCGAGAGCTTCGTGCTCCTGGACATCGCAAAGATTGTCCATGTCAGCCCCGAGCCGGTGGAAGACATCGCCCACGTCTACTACACGGTGTTCAACCGCTTCCACGCCGATTCCCTGCTCGAACGCATCACGAAGCTGCCGAGGGAGGACCGCTGGCAGGCACTGGCCCGTGCGGCCCTGCGCGACGACCTCTATTCCACCATTTCGGATATGACGACGGCGGTACTGGAGGGCACGCCCGCGGGAACTCCTGCGGAGGAACGCCTCGCGGCCTGGGAGGGCCAGAACCTGGAGCAGCTGGACCGCGCGAAGTCCATGTTCGACGAAGTCAACGCGCTCGAAGCCGATGACATGGCCTCACTGTCGGTAGCATTGAGGCTCTTGAGGTCAATCGTCCGACGCTAGGGGCAGTTGTCCCCGGTGTCGCAAATGGAGGTGCTGTGGCAATCTTTACGGACCCTATCAGGGAGCACGCTGATTTCGGGCCCGGTGATGCCGAGTGGCTGCACCTCCTGGTCGGCGACTGGCAGATGGTCGCCGACCTGGCTTTCGCCGACCTGGCGCTGTGGTTTCCGCATCCTGAATTGGGCTACGTGGCCCTGGCCCATGTCCGGCCCTCCACTACGCACACGGTGTTCCACGCCGACTTCGTGGGCGAGGGAATCAGGTCCGACCTGTTGCCTCTGGTCGACAAAGCCTGGGAGAGCCGAACAATCGAGCGCTCCAATGAAACCAACTGGAGCAGCGACATGGCGCTGCGGGTCGAGGCGGTGCCGATGGTCCGCAATGGCCGCACGCTGGCCATCGTGACCTCCCATATGGACCTTTCCAGTTCGCGCATGCCGTCGCGGCTTGAACTCACTTACCGCCAGTGCGCCTACGACCTGCTGCGCATGGGAACGCTGGGGCTGTGGCCGGACTTTGCCTCGCCGACCGGGTCCCGCCGCGGCGCGCCCCGGGTTGGCGACGGCCTGATCAGGCTCGACGCCGAAGGGATCGTGCAGTATGCGAGCCCCAACGGTGTCTCCGCGTTCCGCCGCCTCGGCGACGGCGAGTCCCTCGAGGGCCGGTCCCTCGCCGAGGTGACCGCCGGGCTCCTGAAAGACCGGCGGCTGGTCGACGAGACACTGCCCTTGGTGGTCACCGGACGCATGCCGTGGCGCAGCGAAATCGAATCCCGCGGTGTCAGTCTGTCACTGCGCGCCATCCCGCTTCGCGACGAACAGCAGCGGTTCGGCGCCTTGGTGCTGTGCCGCGATGTTTCGGAACTGCGGCGGCGGGAGATGGAACTCGTCACGAAGGACGCGACCATCCGCGAAATCCACCACCGGGTGAAGAACAACCTGCAGACCGTGGCGGCACTGCTGCGGATGCAGTCCCGGCGCATGGTCAGCGACGAGGCCAAACAAGGGCTCGAACAGGCCATGCGGCGGGTGGCAACGATTGCCCTTGTGCACGAGACACTCTCCCAGGGCCTGGCCCAAAGCGTTGACTTCGATGAACTCATAGGGCGGCAGTTCCGCCTGTCAGCAGAGGTCGCCTCGCCGTCGCAGCAGGTCAAGACACAGCGCGCGGGACTTTTCGGCGAGCTGCCGAGCGACTTCGCCACACCCCTGGCCCTGGTCATCAACGAGCTGGTGACCAACGCCGTCGAACACGGGCTGGAGGGGCGGACCGGCACCGTACGTCTGATTGCAGACCGTACCGAAAGCGAAGACGGCGAGGAGCTTCTCACCGTGACGGTCGAGGATGACGGCATCGGCCTGCCGGAAACGCCGTACGTCGAGGGGCTGGGCCTGCAGATCGTCCGTACCCTCGTCACGAGTGAACTCGGCGGGAACATCCAGTGGAAGTCCCGCGAGGGGGGCGGAACGGCCGTGCAGATTGTCCTGAGCCTGGCCACACGCTGAGTTTGGCCGCACCCAGAGTTTCGCCACAGGGCCGGAACCGGCTTAAAGGCAACGGCCGCGGACCATTTGGTCCGCGGCCGTTGCTGCGGTTCTAGGGCCGGCGCACCGGCCGGCGGAAAATCAGGAGGCGCGGCGGGCCCGGGCTGCCCTGCGCTTCAGGGCGCGGCGCTCGTCCTCGCTCATGCCGCCCCAGACGCCGGCGTCCTGGCCGGATTCGAGGGCCCACTGCAGGCAGGTGTCCACGACGGGACAGCGCCGGCAGACGCTTTTGGCTTCCTCGATCTGCAGGAGGGCAGGCCCGGTGTTTCCTACGGGGAAGAACAGCTCCGGGTCCTTGTCAAGGCACGCTGCGCGGTTACGCCAATCCATGCTGATCAGTCACTCCATTCCTGGGAACACGTTAAATGCCTTTGTGAAATTATTCACTAGGGGCTTCATAAGAAAGGGGCCCTCTGGGGCCCCCTCGGTCATCTGGATTAAGCGTGTCATGTTAACGCTGTGTAAACAAGGGGTGTGGGGCGTCAAAATGCAGTGGGATTGTGAGCGATGCATCACATCTTCTGGCGGCGTCCTCACATCTAGTCGACTATGTCCGGTAGTGTGCCAGTGTGTCAAGAGCCCCGGTGAACCCCCCCGATCCTGCTGAAAATCCCTCCGGGAATCCCGGCGGCGGCCCGGCGGGAGTGCCAGGGTCCGGCGAACACGGTGCCGGCCGCGCCGTGACCAAAGGGGCCACAAGGCCGGTGGGAATTCTTGTCATCGCCATCGTTGTGGCGCTTGAGGCAACGGCTCTCCTGTTTGCGTCCCTCTGGTACGGAACCCAGCTCCTGACCGGAGCCCCCGTGCTGTCCTTTTGGGGTGCCGTCTTTACTCTCTTTCTGCTGCTGGCGTTTTCAGTCTGGCTGTATGCCGTGGCACGGTTCTTGATGCGCGGTTTCCGCTGGCCCCGGGCCGGCTCCCTGGTGGCCCAGCTATTTGTGCTGACCATCGGTTTCCCGACCCTGGCGGGCGGCTACCCCTTCGCCGGCCTGGCCATGCTGATTCCTGCCGCCACCGCAATTGTGCTGCTGTTCGACAAGCGTGTCATCGCCTTCGCCTCGCGGGCAGGCGGGGCGCCGCCTGCCCTGTAGCGTCACGGGGCCCAGCGGCCTGGCCCGTGGCCTGCCTCGACGTGCGCCGGATCGTAGCCCGGTCCGCACGGGCGTTCGGCGGACCCTTACAGCTGCCGGATGTCCCGCGGGTTGTCCTGTGCGTTTACGGCCAGCTGAACGGCTGTTGCCTGCCCGTCGAAGATTGCGACGGCGCGTCCCGGGGGAGGGTTGTGTTCGAGTTCGAACCGGACTCCGAACACGTCCCCATCGACAGGTGTTCGCGGACGAATCAGGATCCCGCGTCCCTGGTTGCGCGCTTTCACGGCAAGGGGCACCCTCTGACTGAGTGCCGTGTCGAAACCGGCCGTCAGGATCACTGTCCAGCCGAGACTGTTGAGCGCGAGCAGCCGGGCGTTCGTGGCTTCGGACAGTAAATCAATATCGTCGGCCAACGCGACCGCTGTCGAATCCAGGGTGCCGGCGAGGGCGCTGGCGTGCACCCCGGACCAATACGCTTCGGGCTCTGTTCCGGCGTCCGGTGCCAGCCAGCCGGCGGCAGGGTTGAGGCCCGGCAGGGCCGCCAGCAAGGTGCTCTTACCGGACCCGGCCCCTCCGAGGACGGCTAGAACGCTGCCCCCTGGCAAGGGAACCGTGAACGGCTGCAGCTCGTCTCCTGCGACGCCGATGCAGAGCGAGTTCCTCGGCGGAGTCCAGAGTGGATGCTCCGCCGTGCCGGCGGGTCCGGCCGGTGCGGGTGCCGGCACCGCCGAAAACGGTGCTCCTCGAAGCTGGGCCGCACGAAGCGTTCCCTTGGCCCCTGCCCACCGGGTGCGTAGCTCGGCAACAGAAACGAGACGGGGGAGTGCCTCGACCCTGAAGGGACGGCTCCGGACCGCCGGAGGGGTGCGGAGCCGTCCGGGTCCGGGCGTTTCGAAGAGCTGGCACACGTGGCCGGCCGGCGCAGGGCTTCCCGGGCCAGTGTTGCCTGTGAATGCACCGAAAACGGCCACGCGCCCCGGAAGTGATTCAAGGGCCGGCAGGCGCGGCCACGTGAGCCGTCCCTCCTCCGTGGATCCCGCGGGGAAGAAGACCCGGTTCGGGACAGCAGCGAAGAACCTCGACGTCACCAGTTCACGCTCACCGGAAACGACGACAGTGATTCCAGCCTTCGAGCCGTCCCGGACAATATCCAGGACGAGGTCTTCAGCCCACGCCAGGGGCCCGGACCGTAACGCCGACACCCATGCTCCCCAGCCGCAAAGCACCAGGACCAGCCGAGGCGATCCACGGGACGCCAGCGCGCTGAGCCGCCGCGTCATTTCGCCGGTGAGGAGTTCCAGTACCCGGACTGCCCGGCGGAGCTCGTGCAAACCCGCCACGGCTCCGACACGGGGGGAGTCCGCAACCGTGAGGAAAGAGCCGGCGGAGTCCAGGAAGTAGAGGTGCGTCTCCGTCTCCGCAGCCAGGAGTTGATCCATGACCAGCGCCAAGGCTTGGTCCGCGCCCCCTGCGGCACCGCCTATGAGTCCGAGATGCCCGTGTCCGGCAGGACTCCAGCCCAACTCGGTGACGCGCTGCTCTTCCGGAAGGTCCACCAATCCGAGCCGGACCGTGCCCTCAGCGGTCTCGTCATGTCCGACTGCGCGTCCCGGTTCGGCTTCCGGTGCACGGTGAAGCCGTGCGGCTGCGCGGGGTTTCGGCACCGGATAGGGCAGGCGGGCAGGGAGCGGGTCGGCTATCGGCCGGCGTGGTGGCGCGCCGCCGAGGGCCCGCCACAAACCGGCAGTCACCTCGACCAACGACGCCGCCGCCTGCGCAGGCGTCAGTGTTTCTCCGGGGCGGGGGCCGGGGCCGTCGTCGGTGCTGTGCGGCGCGGCAACGGGCGCCCGCACGAAGACGTCTTTGGCAGTCTCCACAGTGACAGCTCCTGCGGCCGCGGACTGCGGCGTGATGGTGGCGGTCTGGAATTCCTCGGGCGCGCCGGATCCACGGGTCAGGAATGCGCGCCCGGGACTGGCGATGGGGATCCCTGCCGCGAGCCTGGAATTCATGACGTCCATCGATTCGAGGTCGGACTGGACCCGGAGGGCGACGCAACTCGTCACGTTGGCGCGGATGTCCGCCGTCAGGGCCCCCTGGGGTCGCTGGGTTGCCATGATGAGGTGGATCCCGAGTGAACGGCCGATGGTCGCGATCCTCATGAGTTCGGAGAGCGCCTCGGGCGCGTCCTCCACCAGGATCCGGAACTCGTCTATGACGAGTAGCAAGTGCGGCAGGGGATCGGCCGGCCCGTCCCGCGACTCGTATGTGGCGAGGTCCGGGACATGCGCAGCGGCCAGAAGCTCTTCCCTGCGCCGCACTTCGGCGCGCAGCGAAACCAACGCGCGCCCCATGCCATTCGCGCCGAGGTCCGTCAGTACGCCGACGCAGTGCGGCAGGCCAGTCAGCGGCCCCAGACCCGAGCCGCCCTTGAAGTCGACGAAGAGCAGATTAAGTCGGTCCGGAGCATGGCTGGCCGCGAGTGCTGCGGCCAGCGTGCGCAGGAACTCCGATTTCCCCGAGCCGGTTGTACCGGCGACCAGGAAGTGGGGACCGTCCGCCTCCACATCGACGTAAATAGGTCCGGCGCTGCCGGCGCCCACGGGGACGGGGAGCCCATGCGTGCGTCGGCCGCGCTCCCAGCGCCGGGAAATGTCGGCGGCCGAGAGGGCCAGGACTTCCTCCAGGGCACAGCGGCGCGGAATGGCCGCCCGGGACGGATCCGTTGGCCACGCTGCGGATCCGGACCGGCGGCAGAAACGGTCGAACACCAATGGCGGGACGAGGTCGGGGACAAAGCGGATCACAGCGGATCCGGCAACGAGCCGGGCGCTGTGTCCGCCGAGCACAATGCCCGGGCCGGCGGGAGAACTTGGGTCCCGGTCCCGGTCCGGGTCCTGTGAGCAGTCGATCACCCGCCAGCCGTGGCCGCTGGCCACGGCGCACAGCGTTGCCGTTCCGTTGGCGTCGTGGGAAACCGTCCCGTCCGACGGGGTGGGGGCCATGTCAAGGATGATCAACAGCCCGTGGTCGTAGCCTTCGCCGGGACCGGCAGCCAGCATGGCGGCGGTGGCGGCTCCATTGGCCGACAGCGCCACGGCGGGAAGGAACCGGGCCGCAAACGGGAGGGACTCCGGGGAGCCGTGGATGAGGAGCCTGGTACGGCACGCGAGGGGGTATCCGGCGAGTTGCATGGTGAAGGAACGGACGAGCCCGGCCACGGCGCGTCGCGGTCCATGAACGGTGGTCAGGACAGCGGACGGGTCCAGCGTCAGGGGCATCAGGCCCAGCGGAGGGGGCTGGAAACGGGGGTCTGCGGGTTCCAGCCTGAGGTTGGCCGCTTGCCCGGCCAGCCCGAGTCGCAGCCACACCGGTGCCGTTCTGCCGGCGGGCGGCACCGGACCGGGTCCTCCGGATGCGGCGCGGACGCACAGCTCCGCCGCGGACGGAGCAGCGCGCCGCCGTCGTTCCTTGTCCCGCTGCATCGCAGCAGCAACATCCGCCCGGCGTTCGCGGCGCTGATGGCGGCCGGACAGGGCCGGAACGACGACCGAGAACGCAGAGGCTGCAGTCAGGGCGAGGAACATCCACGTGCCGGTGGCGAGGGCCAGGCCGATCCCGATCACGAGGGGCACGGTGGCAGCCAGAACAAGTGCCGCCCGGTTGCCCTGGCCAACGGTGTTCCGGACAAGCAGCGGCTCGGCGACGTTGGACCCGGCAGCCGCGAGGACACAGTCCGGGACGTCGCCGGATGCATCGACAGTGCCGAAGATGAGGGACATCGTCGAGTCGCCACAACGGATGATCGAGCCGGTGGTGACAGCAGACTCCCGGACCATCCGGCCGTCGACGCTTGTACCGTTCGAGCTGCCGAGATCGACAATGGTGACTGCGGAGTCAGAGACCTCCAGCCGCGCGTGGTCCCGCGAAAGTTCGGCATCCGGAATGGCTATTTCCGCCCCGCCGCGACCGATCCGGAACCGCCCGCGCCGCAGCGCGGCGATCGTTCCGGCACCCGGTCCGCTATGGACCGCAAGAATCAGTGCGGCTTTCGGCGGTTGCCCGGCTGCCGCTCTGGGGGAGGCTCCCGTGAATCCATCGATGAGGACGGCACCGTGGACAAGGGGCGCCACGCCAACAGTCAGGGCTGCCACTGCGACGCCCTGCACGAACAGCCCTCCGGTTCCGTAGCGCCGGGACACGGCCGCCTGCAGGTCCGCACCGGGGCAGCCGGACGGAATTGCGACGGAGAGCTCGACCGGCTCCCGGCTCAGTGCAGAACTCCCGGGTGCCGATACCAGGGTGCAATGGAGCAACATCGACGGATCCTTTCCGGCCCGTGGCCTGGAACCCACGGTAAGGCAGGCGGAGGGCAGCAGACCCGCGGATTTCCGGCTATGTGGAAAGGCCAGGCCGCGTTGTCGTGACACCCACAGGCCGGGCCGTTGCGACGCTGACCGGGGGCGGGACGGAGCCGGGGGTGCGGCCCGATTCGCCGGTTCATACCCTGTCTCGGGTAGGCTAGAGCAGCAGACAATGCACAACGTTGCGCTGCCCCCATTCGAACCAGGAGATTTTGTGACCGCTGACCTCGTCATCGTAGGGTCGGGCTTTTTCGGCCTGACAATCGCAGAACAGGCCGCCACTGAGCTGGGCTTGAAGGTCGTCGTCATCGACCGTCGCCATCACATCGGCGGAAACGCCTACAGCGAAAAAGAAGAGCAGACAGGCATCGAGGTCCACCGCTACGGTGCCCACCTGTTCCACACCTCCAACGACCGCGTGTGGGAGTACGTGAACCGGTTCACGACGTTCACCAACTACGTGCACAAGGTATACGGCGTCCACAAGGGCGAGGTCTACTCCCTGCCGATCAACCTGGCCACGATCAACCAGTTCTTCCGGGCCAACCTCACCCCGGGACAGGCGCAGGAACTGATCAAGGAGCAGGCCGGCGAGCTTGCCGGCACCGATCCGCAGAACCTCAATGACAAGGGCATCCAGCTGATCGGCCGGCCCCTGTACGAGGCGTTCATCAAGCACTACACCGGCAAGCAGTGGCAGACCGATCCCAAGGACCTGCCCGCCGGCATCATCTCCCGCCTCCCGGTCCGGTACAACTACGACAACCGGTACTTCAACGACAAGTACGAGGGCCTCCCGACCAACGGCTACACCGCCTGGATCGAGAAGATGGCCGAGCACCCGAACATCGAAGTGCGGCTCAATACCGACTTCTTCGATGACTCGCACGAGTACAGCAAGGACAAGGTCGTCGGCAACATCCCGGTCATCTACACGGGCCCCGTGGACCGCTACTTCGACTATGCCGAAGGCGACCTGTCCTGGCGCACCATTGACTTCGAGGAAGAAGTCCTCGACGTCGGCGATTACCAGGGAACCTCCGTGGTCAACTACAACGACGACGACGTTGCCTACACCCGCATCATCGAGCCGCGCCACTTCCACCCGGAGCGCGCTTACCAGACGGAAAAAACCGTCATCATGCGCGAGTTCTCCCGCGCCGCGGAGAAGGGCGACGAGCCCTACTACCCGATCAACACCGCCGCGGACCGCGACCGCCTCCTGAAGTACCGCGACCTGGCTGCCGCCGAAAAGGACGTTCTCTTCGGCGGACGGCTGGGCACCTACAAGTACCTCGACATGCACATGGCAATCGGCTCCGCCCTGACCATGTTCGACAACAAGATCCGCCCCCATTTTGAGAGTGGCGCCACCATCGAAAGCGGGGGAGTGGACGCATGAGCATCTCCAGTGAAAAACAAGCACGCACTGAACAGGAATTAACCGTGGGGTCAGAGCCGGAGTGGGATACCCTGCAGCGCGTGATCCTTCCCAGCCCGAGCCAGATGGACACGGTCCCGCTCTACATGGACATGGGCGCGGCGACGGGCATCCAGCTCCCGACTGCCGGGGACCGCGACGGAAAACCGAGCAGGCCGCAGTCCTTCAGCAGCTCCACCAAAGAAGCCCACGTCGAGGACTTTCTGTCCCGGCGTTCCACGTCGGTCAGGTCCGGGGAACGGGTCTCGTTCGGCAGCTATTTCAATGCGTTCCCGGCCAGCTACTGGCGTCGGTGGACGACAGTTGAGAGTGTCCGGCTCCACGTGCGCACCCAGGGAACCGGGTCGGTCATCGTGTACAAATCCAACGCACGCGGCTCGCTGCAGCGTGTGGACACCCGGCGGGTCGAGGGCATCTCCGAAAGTTTCTTCGACCTCTCACTGGCGCCCTTTGGTGATGGCGGCTGGTACTGGTTTGACCTCGTGGCAGGTTCGGAACCGCTCGTCATGCTCGAAGCAGAATGGCAGGGACCGGCCCAGGCCAGCCAGCCCGGGAGCGTGACGCTGCAGATCACGACGCTGAACAAGACTGATTTCTGCCTCAACAACCTTCGTCTGCTGGCGGAGACGCCCGAATCACTGCAGCATGTCCAGGAAATTCTTCTCGTGGACCAGGGCTCGCAGAAAGTCGAGGACGCCGAGGGATTTGAGGAAGTCCGCGATTCCCTCCACGGGAAGCTTCGGATCATCAATCAGTCCAACCTTGGCGGATCGGGCGGTTTCGCCCGCGGAATGTTCGAAGCCGTCGAAAACGGCAGCGACTACGTGCTTCTCATGGATGACGACGTCGTCGTGGAGCCCGAGAGCATTGTCCGCCTGCTGACTTTTGCAGACCGCTGCAAGACGCCCACCATCGTTGGCGGGCACATGTTCGATCTCTACAACCGGACGGTGCTGCACACTTTCGGCGAGGTTGTGAACCCCTACCGGTTCCAGCCTTCACTCCCGAGCGAGGACATGGTGCTGGGACATGACTTCATGTCCTCGAACCTGCGGCAGACGTCGTGGCTGCACCGCAGATGCGATGTGGACTACAACGGCTGGTGGATGTGCCTGATCCCCACCAAAGTGATCCGGGAAATCGGCCTTTCGCTCCCGCTGTTCATCAAGTGGGATGACTCGGAATACGGACTGAGGGCAAAGAAGCACGGATTCTCCACCGTGTCTCTCCCCGGGTCCGCTGTCTGGCACGTCTCGTGGATCGACAAGGACGACCTCGTCGGCTGGCAGGCCTATTTCCATGCCCGCAACCGTGTGGTCACGGCCTTGCTTCACAGCCCCTACGAATACGGTGGCCGTGTAGTCCGGGAGTCCCAGTACATGGACGTCAAGCACTTGGTTTCAATGCAATACGCTACGGCCCACGGCCGCAACTGGGCCCTTGAAGACGTTCTGAAGGGCCCGGACGGCCTTCGGGCGCTGCTGCCCTCGAAACTTCCGGAGATCCGCAAAATGATGGCGGACTACTCCGATTCAGTCTTCCGCCCGGACCAGGACGAGTTCCCTGCGCCCAAGATGGACAAGCCGCCGCGGCGCGGTCATGGTATTTCGCAGCCCTCCAAGATCAGCCTCGTGCCATGGGCGGCCAAGACTGTGATGCGGCAGCTGCTGCGCCCGGTGACTGCGTCGAGCGCCGAGCGCCCCCAGGCCACGGTCGCCCACCAGGACAACCGCTGGTGGCGGATGGCACAGTACGACAGTGCTGTTGTTTCAAACGCCGAAGGAACCGGCGCCTCCTGGTACAAGCGCGACCCAAAGCAAATGCGGGACATGCTGGCCGAGAGCACCAGGCTCCATGCTTTGCTGCTCAAGGACTGGCGTGCCTTGAGCGCCCAGTACAAGTCAGCCATGCAGGACCTCACCTCGATTGAGTCCTGGAGGAAGACGTTCGAAGAGCACACCCAGAACGAGACCAAGTGAGCCAGGTTTCCTACGCGGAACTCACCACTCCCGGGGTGGGCGGAGGCATCCGCGACATCCGCCAGTCAGGCTTCCTGCTGAAGCTGCTGGTGCGCAAGGAACTCAAGGTCCGGTACCGCGGCTCCGTGCTGGGACTTCTGTGGTCCTACGTGAAGCCTGGCGTGCAGTTCATCGTCTTCTACGTTGCCCTCGGCGTTTTCCTCGGGCTGGAGCGCAGCTCCAAGAACCCTGATGGCCTGGCGAACTATGCGGTGTACCTGTTCTCGGGCATTGCGCTGATCAACTTCTTCTCGGAGGCCTTAGGCAATGCGGCCCGGTCGATCGTGAACAACGGGAACCTGATCAAGAAAATCTACCTGCCACGGGAATTGTTTCCGGTGGCCTCGGTGTGGGTTTCGGCCGTTCACTTCTTCCCGCAGCTGGTTGTCCTGGTGGCAGGATGCTTGTTCGCGGGCTGGCACCCGGACATACTCCAGTTGATTGCGGCCGTAGTCGGATTCGTCATCGTTGCGCTGCTCGCAACCGGACTCGGGTTGCTCTTCGGCGCCGCAAACGTTTACTTCCGCGACTCGGAGAATCTCGTGGACATGTTGCTCATGATCGCGACGTGGGCGTCCCCGGTGATGTACTCGTGGACGATGGTGCAAACGAAACTCGGTTCAGCCGCTTTTTCCATCTACCAGGCCAACCCGGTCACGGTCGGCGTCGAGCTCTTCCACTATGCATTCTGGCTGCCGACGACGGACGGTTCGACGGCGATGCCCCCGAATCTGTTCAGCCTGTGGGTGCCAGTGGGCTTTGTGGCCTCACTGTTGGTGCTTGGACTTGGTCAACTAACATTTCGGCGGCTCGAGGGCCGCTTTGCGCAGGAGCTGTAAGTGGTAACCGCAATAGAGGTCTCTGATATCAGCAAGCAGTTCGTGCTGCGCCATACCAGGTCGATCAAGGAAGCTGTGGTCTGGCTCGCGAAAGGCCGCCGGGGAGACCTGTCAGAGAAGTTCCACGCTCTGAAGAACGTCTCACTCCAGGTTGAGTCCGGTGAAACCGTCGCGCTCCTGGGCCTCAACGGGTCCGGAAAATCGACGCTGCTGAAGCACATCTCAGGTGTCATGCTGCCGGACACCGGCACGGTTCGTACCCGGGGGCGGGTTGCCGGCCTGATCGAAGTCGGTGCCGGGTTCCACCCGGATCTGTCGGGTCGGGACAACGTGTACCTTAACGGCGCCATCCTGGGCATGACTGAGCAGCAAGTCAACGACCGGTTTGACGAGATCGTGGAATTCTCGGAGATCGGCCAGTTCATCGACACCGAAGTGAAGTTCTATTCCTCGGGAATGTACCTGCGGCTGGCGTTTTCGGTGGCGGTCCACACGGATCCGGAAGTGTTCCTCATCGACGAGATCCTGGCGGTGGGAGACGAGCCGTTTCAACGCAAATGCATCGCCAAGATCCAGGAACTGGCAGAGAAGGGCAAGACCCTCGTCGTCGTCAGCCATGACCTGGACCTGGTGTCGCGCATCTGCTCCCGCGGCGTGCTGCTGGAGCATGGCAACCTGATGTTCGATGGACCCATTCACGAAGCCGTAGCGCTCCTGCGCGCATGAAACCGACCCCGGATGACAGAGAGCTGTGATCACCATCTCGCCGACCCTTCAGGTTATCCAGGGCCGCCGCACTAGACGCGGCCCCGAGGGCGCCAAGCCACGGAGCGCACAACGCGCGGACATACAAGGCCTGCGGACGCTGGCGGTGGGTTTGGTTATCGTCTACCACATATGGCCGGGGGCTCTGTCCGGCGGCTTTGTCGGGGTGGACGTATTCTTCGTTATTTCGGGTTTCCTCATCGTCGGATCGCTCGTCCGGGAGTTGGCCGAAACGGGCCGCATCAGGCTCACCACCTTTTACGGGAAGCGGATCAGGCGGCTCCTCCCGGCGGCCAGCGTTGTTCTGCTCGCGACCCTCGTCGGGACGGTGCTCCTCCTTCCCCAAAGCAGGTGGCAGTCGATTTGCCTGGACGTCATTATGTCGGGCCTGCAGATCCAGAACTGGAACCAGGCGTTCAGCACCAGTAGCTACGCCGGAGCGACGGCTTTGGTGTCCCCTGTGCAGCACTATTGGTCTCTGGCCGTTGAAGAGCAGTTCTACATCGTGATTCCGCTCCTTCTCATAGGCGCTGTGGTTGCGCTGCGGAAACGGGGCTTTCGGGCGGAAACTGTCTGCCTCGTTCTCCTGGCCGCCGTGACTGCCGCGTCGCTCGTGCACAGCATCGTATTCTCCGCGGCGGAGCACGATGTTGCCTACTTTGCAACCACCACGCGTATGTGGGAGCTCGGGCTCGGGGGCATCGGCTCCCTGCTTCTACCCAAGCTGTCCTTGACGGCAGCGGCTCGACGAATTTTGGGCTGGGCTGGGCTCGCCGGCATCCTCTACTCGGCGGTCACCTTCACCACAGCGATGGCATTCCCCGGCTATGTGGCAGTGTTGCCCGTGGTAGCCACACTGGCCATCCTCGCGTCGGGCTCTTCGGAGGCAGCGCCCGGTAGCGGCCAGCCAATGTCGGTAGCCGGATTGCTCAGCATGCGGCCTGCCACCTACATCGGCGACGTATCGTATTCCCTTTACCTTTGGCACTGGCCCGTCGTCGTCTTCTACGTCTTCCTTCTCGGAAGGGCGCCCGGCCCCCTCCACGGCGCCATGATCGTCGCTATCAGCCTGGTCCTGGCGGTGGCGTCTTATTACGTCGTGGAGCAGAAATTCAGGCACGGCGGCAAGCAGCCTTTGAGCCCCGCCCCGCTGGCCACCCGTCGACGGCCACGACCCCGGGGCGCTTTTGTGCTGGCGCTGGGCTTGTTGGCGGCGACGTGCACTGCGGCGTTGATCCCCTGGGGGATCGTTGAGGCCAAGGCACAGGAGCTAAATGGGCTGCTGAACCTGCGTGAGTATCCCGGCGCCATGGCATTTGACCCGGAACATCCCGCCCCGGTTCCCGGCGGTCTTCCGGTACAGCCCGACCCGGGCGTGGCAATGAAAGACGTGCCGCTGACCGGGAAAGACGAATGCGGAATTTTTGATCCCGCACTCATGCACGACGAACAGTGTGTGTATGGCGCGCCAGACGCGACCAAGAAGATGATCGTCGTCGGCGACTCCCATGCAGCGCAGTACGTTGATCCCCTTCTTCTTGCCGGCCAGTCCTCAGGCTGGAACGTGAGAGCCATGGTTCGCAACGGTTGCCCGTTTACGGCTGCACCGCCCCAGGATGCCGGCACGGTTTACCGCAATTGCACCGATCAGAACAAGGCGACGCTGCAAAAAATCCTGGCCCTCAAGCCTGACCTCGTCGTCGTCTCCGGCATGACGCCGGATGGGTACCGGCGGGCGCTGAAGTGGGGATGGCAGGACCCCGAAGCGCCGGTCGGCGGGTACGTGGAACTTTTGGCACCCCTCAGACAGGCAGGGATCCATGTGGCCGTTGTCCTGGACATACCCTATCCAAGCTTCTCGGCCCCTGAATGCGTTCAGCTTAAGGGCGCTGATTCAACGGAGTGCCAGATACTGCAAAGACCAGGCGACAGGCCTGCCGACCCCCTGAAGAGTGCCGCAGCGCAGGTGGCGGGCGTTGACGTGATCGATTTGTACCCCCATTTTTGCCGCAATGACCTCTGCCCGGCAGTGATCGGCAATGTCCTGGTGTATCGGGACAATCACATGACCAACACTTTCGCCAAGACCTTGGCCCCCACCCTTGCCAAGGCACTCGGGTTCTAGCCGCGCCGGCGCTGAAGCCCAGTCGAGTAGGATTTCTCGGGGACGGCGCAAGTCTCACGATTTGTCTCTGCCGTTCGCTCAACGTTTTGGAGGCATCCTTTGTCCTGGTGGTCTGTAGTTCCGCTTGCTCTCGTGGCAATCGGTTTGTTGTTCGTTCCCGGAGCTGCAGTTGCCTGGGCCAGCCGGGTCCGCGGGATGGCCCTGCTGGGTGTGGCCCCGGCAATTACGGTTTCGATCGTGGCTGTCTCAGCCCTGGTGGCGCCTGTCGTCAACCTGAAGTGGTCACCGTTGCCGGTGGCTTTGGTCACCATCGTCATCGCGGCCGTCGCCCTGGGGGTGGCCACCTGGCTTCGCCGGACCGAAACCAGGCCTGAACCGACGCCGATCAACTGGTGGGCAGGCGCCGGGCACGCGGCAGCCGTCCTTGCTGCAGGATTCCTTATCAGCCGCCGGCTCGTCGCTGCTTTCGGCAGGCCCGAGTCCTTCTCGCAAACGTTTGACAACGTTTTCCACCTGAACGCTGTCCGCTACATCCAGGAAACAGGATCCGGTTCGTCCTACACCGTGAGCGCCATGACGGGCGGCGGCTTCTACCCGTCCGCCTGGCACGATCTCGTGGCCTTGCTTGCAGACGTCACGGGCGCCAGCATCCCCGTTGCCGTCAATGTCACCAACCTGGTTGTGGGTTCACTCGTGTGGCCGCTGGGTTGCATTTTCCTTGCACACAAGATCCTCGGGAAGCGTGTCATCGTGAGCACCGTGGCCGGAATCCTGGCTGCCGGGTTCGGCGCCTTCCCGCTGCTCCTGCTCGACTTCGGAGTGCTGTATCCGAACTTCCTGGGCAACGCACTGCTGCCAGCGGCGCTTGGAGTTGGCCTGCAGGCCATCGGCCTCGCGGCGCAGGCGCCGAAGCGGGCGCCCAAGCAGGCGTCCAAGCAGGTCGCGGTGCAGGCGCCCAAGACAAGGCTCATTGACGCGCTGCTGCTGGTTGCGGTTCTCCCTGGAATCACGTTGGCGCACCCCAGCAGCACCATGGCGCTGCTCGCGTTACTGCTCCCGCCGTTCCTCTTCATCTGGGCCAAGACGACCCGCCGACTCGTCCGGAGGAGCGGCAACCGGTGGCGAACCCTGGCGGTAATGGTGGCCCTGGTGGCCGTCGGGCTGGCGATCGTTGCGGTCATCTGGAAAGTCGTCCGCCCCGCCGAGGCCGCCGCATTCTGGCCGCCCATCGAAACGACCGGACGGGCCATAGGCGAGCTTCTCACCAGTTCAGGCATCGGCCGTTCGGTATCCTGGGCCATCGCGGCATTGGCCGTCGTCGGCCTGGTCACGCTGCTTGTGCGGCGGCATCAACTCTGGCTCGTGGGCATGTATGCCGTGATCGGTGGGCTCTTCGTCGTCGTAACCTCGTTCCCGTTTGGACCTGTGCGCACGTTCTTTACCGGTGTTTGGTACAACGACCCGCCCCGCCTGGCTTCGCTGCTGCCGGTGGTGATTCTGCCTCTGGCTACCGTGGGCACCGTGTGGTGCTGGGACACCTGGATTCGCCCCCTTGCGGTCAAATACCCGGTTGGACGCAGTGTCCGGCTCGCGCACCGGCCCGGCGGATCACCAGGTCTCGCGATGGGCGCGGCTGCAGTGATTGTGGCCGGCCTGCTGGCCGTCAGCACCCAGCAGGCTAACGTCCGCGAGGCAGTGTCCTCCGCAGCGGTGAGCTATCAATTGTCCAATGACTCGCCGTTGGTTTCCTCCGACGAGCTGGCATTGATTAATCGGATTCCCAGTGAGGTCCCGAAAGACGCGACCCTGGCCGGCAACCCGTGGAACGGAAGCGCGCTGGCGTACGCCTTCACCGGGCGCAAACTTATTCAGCTTCACATCCTGAGCGAGTTGCCGGCCGGCGCGGAGGAGGTGTTCACGCACCTGAATGAGGCGAAGTCCGATCCCGCCGTCTGCCCCGCCGTGCAACAGCTCCACGTGGGCTATGTCCTGGACTTTGGCCACCGGGAGGTGCACGGGGGAGACAACGGGTTCAGAGGACTGGACAACCTTGAGGCAGACGGCGTCGCCAGCCTCGTGGATTCCCAAGGACAAGCGAAACTTTACAAACTGACTGCGTGCGGACAGTGACGGCATACACGTTGAAAGGAACACTGCAGTGACGATCGCATTAACCGGGAGCAACGGCTTCCTTGGATGGCACACCCGGGTCCTCGCCCATTCCCTCGGCGAGACGACGGAGGCAATAACCCTGGGCGAGAAGTTCGACGCCGCTGCGGCTGCCACCGCCGTCGAAAACGCAACGACACTGGTTCACGTCGCCGGGGTCAACCGTGGCGACGACGAGACCGTCCGTCAGGGAAACGTGGAATTTGCGGAGCAACTCGCGCGGGCACTCGAAACGGCGCCCACGAAGCCAACAACTGTCGTGTATGCCAATTCCATCCAGGCCGGAAACAGTTCGCCCTACGGGCTCGGGAAGAAACAGGCGGGAACAATTCTGGAAGAGGCGGCGAAGAAAGCCGGCGCCCGCTTCGTCGACGTCAAGCTCCCCAACCTGTTCGGCGAGCACGGGCTCCCCTTCTACAACTCTGTGGTCGCCACCTTCTGCCACCTCGCAGCCAACGGCAAACCCTTGCAGGTCCAGGACGACAAGGAATTGCTGCTGCTCCACGCACAGACGGCCGCGGAAGTCCTGCTGGGGCTCCATGAGCCGGAGGACGCGCTGGGCCTCGCCACGACCAGGCTGGTCAGCGAAGTGGCGGACTTGATCCAAAAGACTGCGGACCACTATTCCACGGGGACAATTCCCGACATTTCCGGGCCCTTTGAACGGGACATGTTCAACACCTACCGTTCTTTCCTGGTCGGCGACCGGCTCCCGATTTCATTGGACCGGAAGGAAGACTCGCGAGGCGCCTTCTTCGAAGTCGTGCGCAGCGGTGGAGGAGAAGGCCAGTCCTCGTTCTCCACGACGGTACCGGGCGTGACGCGGGGCCAGCATTACCACCGGCGCAAGATAGAACGATTTACGGTGCTGTCGGGCACCGCTGAAATTTCCATGCGAAAACTCTTCAGCGATGACGTTGTCACCTATCACGTCGACGGGCAAAATCCTGTCGCCATAGACATGCCGACAATGTGGTCGCACAAGATCACAAATACCGGATCCGATAAGCTATACACGATGTTCTGGATCAACGAAATCTTTGATCCAGCCTCTCCCGACACTTTCCCGGAGGAAGTATGACCGACGCTGGCCGCAGGCTAAAAGTTTTGACCATTGTTGGCACCAGGCCCGAAATCATTCGCCTGGCTGCCACAATTCGACGTCTGGACAGAAGCACGGACCACGTTTTGGTACACACCGGCCAGAACTACGACTACGAGTTGAACGAAGTCTTTTTCGAAGACCTGGGACTGCGCAAGCCTGATCACTTCCTGGCCGCCGACACGTCATCGCTGGGCGCCGTCCTGGGCTCGATCCTGGCGAAGACGGAGCAGGTCCTCCTGCAGGAGAAGCCGGATGCAATGCTGGTCCTGGGCGATACCAACAGCTGCATCTCCGCGCTGATGGCCAAGCGGCTCAAAATCCCCGTCTACCACATGGAGGCCGGCAACCGGTGCTTCGACGAGAACGTTCCCGAGGAAACAAACCGCCGCCTGGTGGACCATGTTGCCGACTACAACCTCGTCTACACCGAGCACGCTCGTCGCAACCTGCTCGCGGAAGGGCTTCACCCGTCCCGCATCCTGCTCACCGGTTCCCCGATGAAAGAGGTCCTGCAGGGCAACGCGGACGCCATCGCTGCGAGCGATGTCCTCGAGAAGCAGTCGCTTACCCCCGGCGGGTACTTCATGGTCAGCGTGCACCGGGAAGAAAATGTTGACAGCCCCGAGCGCCTGGCCGAGATCCTGAAGGCCCTCCAGGCCGTGAGCGAGCGGTACGGGCTTCCCGTCCTGGTTTCAACACACCCGAGGACCAGGAAGCGCCTCGAGGACCAGCCGGAAGAGCTCAAGCGCGGTCTGCGCTTCCATCCGCCATTTGGCTTCAATGACTACGTCAGGCTGCAGAAAGATGCACGGCTCGTCCTTTCGGACAGCGGGACCATCAGCGAGGAGTCTTCGTTGCTGGGGTTCCCCGCGGTGACCTTGCGGGACGCAATTGAACGGCCGGAGTCCCTCGACACCGCAGCCATCATCACGACCGGAGTGAAGGCTGACGCAATAGTTGATGCCATCGCGATCGTTCTCGACCAGTTTGAGACGGATGGTCCGCCGGCAATTCCGGCGGATTACCAGATCAGCGATACGTCGCGCCGGGCAGTGAACTTCATTCGCTCGACCGCCCACACCCACCACCAGCGGGCCGGAATCGCCGTCAACCCCCGCTAAGACTGCGACCCATCACTAAGGCCACCCCTGCTGCGGCAGGGGTGGCCTTAGTTCTGTGCCAGCGGGCTGCCAGGCCGGGCCTAGTACGTAATGATCCGGGACGCGAATTGGGGACGCCAGGCCCGCAGCTCCGGGACCAGTTCCGGGTCCACGACGACGTCGATGTCCGGCTTAGCTGTCAGGATGGCGTCGATTGCCTCCGGGACATGGGACGGACCCCGGTAAAGCGGCTTGACCATCGGCACCGCGAGGTCGGAGGACGCCGTCCACTTCCCTTGCAGGGTCAAAGACCATTGTGCTGCCAGCTGGGGGTCAAAGGCGTCGTCGAAGCCGACATAGATGAAAGGCCGCGGGTTCTTCAGGGCGGCCATTCCGGTCAGTTTTGAAATCAGCCGCGGTACCGGGTCGGACAGTGCCTTGGACTGCTGCAGGACGCCTACGGCACCTTGCGCTGTCGGCTCCAGTCCCTGTTCGCTCAGATTCGTGAACGGCAGCCCGAAGAAGTGCGTGGCGCCCAGCGACGTCAACAGGGACGCGGCGACAAAGGTTTTTCGGCGGCTCTGTCCTGCCAGGAGGGGCGCCCAAAGTTCCGCCGCCCCAACAACGGTGCAAACGATGGCCAGGAGCTCGACTGCAAGGAACGACTTGTGGAAGTAGTACGTGACTTTGGAAGCTTCCATCAGCTGGAAAACCGCCAGGCCGACGAGGAGAACGGCTGCGAAGAGCGGGGTTGCCAGAACGTGGAGAGATGTCAGGGTTCCCCGGCGGTCGTCGGCGTGGCCGACCTTGCGGCGTGAGTAGAAAGCCAAAGCCACAAAGGCATTTGCGACGATGCACAGCACAGCCACGCCCGTGTCAGCAGTGGCCGTCCCGCCTGGTGTGGTCAGGACCTCGCCCGCCGACAACTTCCGGAGCTGCCAGACGGCGCCGAGCACGCCGGCCACGGCCACGGCAGCAACCCCCGAGTGGAGCGCCAAGCTGCGCCAGCCGGCTTCCCGCCGGTGCCAGAACAGATAGACGCCGTAGACGAGGACACTCGGAAGGCAAAGGATCAGCAACAGTATCCAGCCGTGGGCGACGGCAGTCAGGATCAGGACAAGGGCACTCGTTGCGGCCACAGGGTGAACGACGCGCCGCAGCTGGACGACCGCGATGCAGGCGACGCAGAGTGCCACCCCCAGGCCGAAGTTTGGGAACGCATTGAACACAGGAATGGCTCCGGGTCCAACTATCCACGCAGTAGCCACAACGGCGACAAAGGGAAGCGTGACCAGGAAATGCCGCCGGAAAACGGGCAGGGAGGTGAGTGCCGCCACCACCAGGAGGGTGCCAAGGATGGCCGCCACGCCGACGAGCTTGAGGAACAGGACTGATTCCTGGGCGACGTCGCCGGCCTTGCTGCCGGCGACGACTTCAGCGAGGGAAGCCAGGAGTGCGTGGAAGCCCTGCGGATACGAGGCGGCTGACCAGGCGCTTCCGTCGGGTGCAGAGGGAAGCAGCGCAATCACGGAGCCATGGTTGCGAATCATGTTGAACATGTTGAAGTGCGGGGCGAAGTCCCACGACCGCGTGAGGAGCAGCAGCGTTGACTCGAAGGATTGTGCGAACAGGAAGTTCTGGACAACCCAGCCCGAGGCGACGCCGGCTACGGCCGGCAGGGCATCTACGGCCTGGAACCGTGGCACGAAGCGCCGGAACGACAACCGGCGGACGACTGCAAACGTGACCGAGCCAAGCAGGCCCGCGGCAGCCAGCGCGAGCAAGACCGTTCCGCGGTCAAGGTAGGGCACGTCAGCACTGAACCACCACATGAAGGGGGAGATGCCTGCCAGCGCGACAACCGAGAACAGGATTCGCTGGGACAGATTCCGGCCGATCGGCGTGATCACCATGACCAGTGCCAGAACCACAAGGTAGCGCCAGCCTGTCAGGCCGCCGGCCGCACGGAAAGCCACGACTGCAACAAACGCCGCGGAGCAGGCGAGGATTACCGCTATCCACGAGGTGACGGGGCCGGCGGGCCGGCGACGGGCGCGGTCCGCAGGCGTCCGCAGCGTCCGGCGGAGGACGACGTCTGGAATGTCTAAATCGGGGCTGGTCACGACTTCCTAGGTGACCGTGGTCCGCGGGATCTTCCCCCGTCGTTCCTCACAGTCGTAGATCCCCGGTCCGAGCGCGTGCGCCGCTTCCCGCGGAATAACAAAGATGGACCATTGAATTCTACTGGAGGCCGTGCTAGGGGTCGGACGGCCGGCAGGCCGCCGTCATTCTCCGGCGGGGGACTGTTCGCTGGGAGACCACGCAGTTTCCGCGGGCGCCTCCGGGCGCCGTTCCAGCTGGCTGAGGCCCGTTTCCACGCGTTCGACTGCCGAGCGCAGGATGGCCACTTCTTCGGCCAGCGTGCGGTTCTCGTCTTCGACCACCGACAGTTCCCAGGACAGGTGAAGGCACACACCCAGCAGCAAGATGATGCACAGTGCGAAGAGCAGGTTGGAGGCAACCTGCACGCCGAGAAGTTTGCTGACGGAGGGCAACAGGCCCGGCCACCCCGCCAGCACGAGGGCGCTAGCGCCGATAATCAGCCAGAGCGCCGCGTATTTTTCACGGAAGACTTTGCGGCGGACCAGTTCAAGCACAATCCCCACCATGACCAAGGCGAAAATGAATGCGGCCAGAGTGTTTCCCATTAGGCGGGGCCTTCCTGTACTGCGATTCTCGAGCGGCTCCGGGTCACGGCAAAGAGCAATGCGAACACGGACCGCAGCAGGTAGATAGCGGATTTGGCTGGGTTGTGACTCGGCGTGCCCCCTTGTCGGGGCCGCATGGCGACGGGTATCTGCGTGACCCTGCAGCCTGATTTGATCGCGACGACCAGCGAATCGATGGTGTCGCCGAGATATTCTGCCGGGTAGTGATCCAGGTACTGTGCAATGGCGCGCCTGTTGCCGGCCCTGAATCCGGACGTCACGTCCGTCAGCTTTGTGTGCGCCAGGGCGGAGATCACGGCAGCCAGGAACACCATGGCCCAGCGGCGGGGTCCGGAGACCTTGTAGTCACCCTTGGCCGCGAAACGCGCTCCGATCGAGATATCCGCCGACTCCAGTCCCTTCAGCACCGCTGCGATTTCGCGGGGATCGTGCTGGCCGTCGGCATCGACTTGGATGACGGCGTCGTAGCCGTAGCGGTCCGCGTACTTGAAACCAGTGCGCATGGCTCCTCCGACCCCCATGTTGAAAGGGAGCCGGAGGACCGTCGCGCCAGCGGCCGCCGCGGCCGGGGCAGTGTCATCGCTTGAGCCGTCGTCGACGACCAGGACGTCGTATCCTTCGTTCAGGTCCAGCACCTCGGCCACCGTGCTGCCGACGGTTTCGCCCTCGTTCCAGGCCGGCATGATCACGAGAACTCGGCGTGTGTCTGGGCTAGGCATGATTGCGATTCTACGCCGAAACCCGGTTAACCCGAATTTGGCGACCGTCTATCCGTCGCCGCCGCTCATCCCGCCAAAACCGGGTGAGGGCGCCCCGCTGATATCATCTAACGGTTGCAGCCACACTCGCAGCCCTATATATCTGCTGACCAAGGAGACAAGTTGTTCAAGAACAAGACCCTTTTGATTACCGGAGGCACCGGCTCCTTCGGAAACACTGTTCTGAAGCACTTCCTGCACACAGATATAGGCGAGATCCGGATCTTCTCCCGCGATGAGAAGAAACAGGACGACATGCGCAAGGCCTACAGCAACGACAAGCTGAAGTTCTATATCGGTGACGTCCGCAACATTGACAGCGTCCGCGAAGCGGTGCGCGGAGTGGACTACATCTTCCACGCTGCCGCACTCAAGCAGGTGCCGTCGTGCGAATTCTTCCCGATGGAGGCTGTCCGGACCAACGTCCTTGGTACCGACAACGTCCTCACTGCGGCGATTGACGCGGGCGTCAAGAAGGTTGTCTGCCTGTCGACCGACAAGGCTGCCTATCCGATCAACGCCATGGGCACATCCAAAGCCATGATGGAGAAAATCGTCATCGCGAAGTCTCGCAACGTCGATGCCACCGAGACTCTCATCTCCTGCACGCGGTACGGAAACGTCATGGCCTCGCGTGGCTCGGTGATCCCCTTGTTCGCCGATCAGATCCTGGCCGGAAAGCCCCTGACCGTGACGGACCCACACATGACCCGTTTCCTGATGAACCTCGACGAAGCCGTCAAGCTGGTTCTCTTTGCGTTCGAGCACGCCAACCAGGGCGACTTGTTCGTGCAGAAGGCCGACGCGTCCTCTGTGGGGGATCTGGCGATTGCGATGAAGCAACTTTTCCGGTCCGACTCCGAGATCAACGTCATCGGTACACGACACGGTGAAAAGGCGCATGAGACCCTGCTCACGAGGGAAGAGCGGGCAAAGTCCGAGGACCTCGGAGATTACTTCCGGGTGCCCGCGGACACCAGGGACCTCAACTATGAGAAGTTCTTCGATGCCGGAGATACCGTCAGTGAGACGCTGGAGGAATACACCTCACACAACACCCACCAGCTGACCATCGACCAGATCATCGAAAAAATCAAGACCACGGACTACATCCAGGAACTCCTGCCGTCGATCCCGACAGCCTCCTAGCAGTGGGGGGCAACGCAAAAGTCCTGGTAGTAAGCCAGCACTTCTGGCCCGAGGGGTTTCGGATCAATGATATCTGCGACTACCTGGTCGAAAAAGACGTGGATGTCGAAGTGCTGTGCGGGCTGCCGAACTACCCCAAGGGCGAGTTTTTTCCCGGCTACACATGGCGCGGCCCCTTCAAAGAGCAGCACAAGGGAATGAACGTGTTCCGGGCTCCGGAGATACCGCGCGGTGATAATTCAAGCCTGCGCATTTTCTTGAATTATGTTTCTTTTCCCATAGCCAGCCTGATCCATCTTCCCCGCTTGATGTTCGGCAAGTACGACAAGATTTTTCTTTATCAGCTGTCGCCCGTCATGATGTCGATTACCGGCCTGATCCTGTCGAAGGTCCGTAAAATAGAATCGACTATGTACGTGCTGGACCTCTGGCCGGAAAACCTGTTCTCGGTTTTGAACATACAGAACAAATTCTTTCGCCGCCTTGCCGAAAAGGTGTCCCACTGGCATTACCGCCAGGCGGACAAGATCGTCGTGCTGTCCGAACAGATGCGCGGGAAGATCCAGAGCATCACCGGCCTGCCGGACGAAAAGATCACGGTGGTGCCCCAGGCCTGCGAGAGTCTTTATGAGCAGGAGATCCATGATCCCGAACTGGCGCAGCGGCTCGGCGGGGGCTTCAAGGTCGTCTTCACGGGCAACATCAGCCCGGCTCAGTCCTTCGAGACCATCATTGATGCGGCGCAGACTCTCAAGTCAGAGGGGCTCACGGATATTTCCTGGGTCATCGTCGGTGATGGCATGAGCCGCAGCGACGTCGAAAGCGAGGTCACCCGGCGCGGCCTTGGGGATGTTTTCCGGTTTGAGGGCCACCACCCGGTTGCCGATGTCCCGAAGTACACGACACTTGCAGACGTCCTGGTGGGGTGCCTGGTGAAAAGCGATCTTCTGGAAGCCACTATCCCCGCGAAAGTGATGTCCTACATCGCCTCCGGCCGTCCCCTCGCGCTGGCCATGGATGGGGAAGTCCGGACTCTGGTCGAGGACCAGGCGCAGTGCGGACTCGTGGGGCCGGCCGGTGATTCTGCCGCCCTGGCGGGGAACATACGGTCACTGCATGCCGTGACCGCCGCACAGAGGCGGGACCTTGGAACGAGGGGGAAGGCCTACCACTTCGCCAATCTCGAAAGAAGTATTGTGTTGGGACGCCTGAAGGATTTCATCCTGCACGAGGCCTAAAGGGTTCCGGCCCGGAAGTCTGTGGGCGGGACCGGTCGTGAGCGGCAGAAGGACCTCCCGGGTCGCGCGTGGAGCTCAGCGTGAGCTGCACTACGCCGGGGGGTCCTTTTTTTGGTGTGCACTGCTGCCAGCCAGGCGCGGCTCGCCGGGCAGTGGCCGTGGCCGGGGCCGTGTTCTAGACAGCGGCCTCGGCAGCCTTGGACGCCAGCCCCAGGGAGAAGACATGAACCGCTATGCCCACTGCCGGGCCAAGCGTCAGCGAAAGGATGCAGCGGGCTTCCAACGGCAACGGGAGCAGCAGCACCGCGATAGCGACAGCGGTCGCCGCGACCCAGCCTGTAGAAAACGCCCGGTGATGTCCCATGGACAAGGTGGCTGTTCCGGTCAACGTCAGGACGGCCATGACTACAGACGCCAGCGTCAGCAGCGCGAGCGTCATGCCGCCGACGTCGTAGCCTTTCCCGAAGAGCAGCATGAGGCTGGGCCCGATCAGGTAGGCCAGGACGGCTCCGGTTCCGCCGACTGCCACCAGAAGGAGAATCGGCTTGCGCAGCGCGCGCCAGCCCTCGGAACCCGCCCTGACGACGTGGGCGATGGCTACCCCTTGGAAGGCCTGAAGCGGCACCATGATCGGGGCTCTGGTCATGGAAATGGCCAGCAGGAGAGGAGCCGACTGCTCGTACACCGCCGACGCAGTGGTCAACTTGAGGAGGAGCGGGAAGGCGACAATCAGGGCGGCTGATGAGATTGAGGAAATCACCGCGTGAAATATCTGCCCCAGGAGCTTTCCCAGTGGAACGTCTGCACGCACTTGCAGCGATCGGCGGGCGGCCCGGGAGGTAGCGAGCAGAAGCAGCCACGCAGCCAAGGCGCAAAAACAAGCGACCTCGAGTCCCAAGAGCCCGAGCGCCCAGGCCGCGGCGGCACCGACACAGGCAAGCCGGAGAAAAGCATCGAGAATCAAAAAACGGCCAAAGACGGACCACCGGCCGCTTCCCTGCAGGGTTCCGGCCAACGCGCAGTGACCGGAATAGAGGATCGCCGTGAGGATCAGGCCCAGTGAAATGATCTGTGAATTGTGGAAGAAATTGAATGTCGTCAGCAGGGGGGAGAGGACCGCGATCAATGCCGCGACCACGCCTCCGCTGATCAGCCCAGCCGTAATGAGCCGGGGGTGGCGGGCTTCGTTGTGGCCACCCCGGGCCGAAACCGTGGACGCGGCACGCGTTGACTCCGTTTGAACGCCGCCCAGAACGCCGTAAACGAAGAAGAGGCCGGCCCAGAACGCGAGGAACTCCGAGTTATCCTCTTTGGACAGGGAATGACTGGCGATGAACAGGATCAGGATGCCGGACCCGGCCGAAACAGCGGATCCAATGGCCACTGCCGAGGCAGAACGACCGCCAAAGCTTTGACCGGGGTTCGTCGTGACGTCTTTTGATGCGGCCATACGTTTAGCGTGGTCTCCGGTTTCTACAGCACAGTGGATGCAAGTTCCAAGAGTACCTTGTAGCAGACGCAGGGCAGCCTGGCGTCGTCTTCAGCCGGCTATGCCTAGGGCGCCTTCCTGGGGGTGACGGACGTTCCCTGGGTGGGGGACCACGTGATGGTCCCGCCTTGATACTCCTGGAAGCAGCCACCGTTAGGCTGGCCGCAGGTGACGTCGCCGGTGGGGTAGGCGAGGGGGCCCGTGAGGAACCCTGTGGCTGCCCAGGCGGATCGGATCGGACCGGTTGTGGGGTGGGCGCCTGTGGCCGGGGACCAGATGATTGCTCCACCCTGGTAGTCCTGGTAGCAGCCACCGGCAGGCTGGCCGCAGGACTGCTCGCCGGTCGCGTACCCCATCGATCCGGTGAGGAAGCCCGCGCGGGTCCAGGCCGAGCGGATTGGTTCCGCGGCAGCGTGGGCGCCGCTGGCAGCGGACCAGGAAATGACACCGCCCTGGTAGTCCTGGTAGCAGCCGCCCGAGGGCTGGCCGCACGTAACATCCCCCGTCGGGTAGCCCATGGTTCCATCCACAAAGTTCATCGATGCCCAGCGTGCCCTGATCGCCCCGAATGTCGGTCGGGCGCCTGTGGCAGGGGACCAGATGATGGCGCCGCCTTGGTAGTCCTGGTAGCAGCCTCCCTGCGGCAGCCCGCAGGTGACGTCGCCGGTGGGGTAGCCCAGCGGTCCGGTAACGGATCCGCTTGCGGTCCAGGCAGTGCGTACGGCCCCGCTCACGGCGTGCGCCCCGGTCGTCGGGGTCCAGGCGATGATCCCGTTCTGGTAGTTCTGGAAGCAGCCGCCCGAAGGCTGGCCGCAGGTCACCTCGTCAGAGGGGTAGCCGAGGGGCCCGTCGAGGAAGCCCGTTTTGGCCCAGGCCGAGCGGATGGGGCCGGTCGAGACGTGGGCGCCGGTTCCTGGGGACCAGATGATCGCGCCGCCCTGGTAGTCCTGGTAGCAGCCGCCGGAGGGCAGCCCGCAGGTCACCTCGCCTGCGGGATATCCCAGCTGGCCGTCGAGAAAGCCAGTGGCCGCCCAGCTAGCCCGGATCGGGCCGGTGGAGGCGTGGGCGCCTGTGGCCGGGGACCAGATGATCGCGCCGCCCTGGTAGTCCTGGTAGCAGCCGCCGGAGGGCAGCCCGCACGTCATGTCGCCCGTGGGATACCCCATCGGGCCGTCCACGAAGTTGAGTGCGCCCCATCGTGCCCTGATCGGGCCGTAGGTGGTCCGGGCGCCGGTGGTCGGGGACCAGATGATCGCGCCGCCCTGGTAGTCCTGGTAGCAGCCGCCGGAGGCGAGCCCGCAGGTTACATCGCCCGCAGGATAGCCCATCGGTCCGGTGAGGAATCCGGATCCGGCCCATGCCGCGCGGATCGGACCGGTGGAGGGGTGGGCGCCGGTGGCCGGGGACCAGATGATCGCGCCGCCCTGGTAATCCTGGTAGCAGCCGCCGGAGGGCTGGCCGCACGTCACTTCACTGGTGGGGTAGCCGAGGGGTCCGTCGAGGAATCCTGTTTTGGCCCATGCTGCGCGGGTCGGGCCGGTGGAGGCGTGGGCGCCGGTGGTCGGGGACCAGATGATCGCGCCGCCCTGGTAGTCCTGGTAGCAGCCCCCCTGCGGCAGTCCGCAGATTTCGGCAGACGTGGGGTAGCCCATGGGGCCATCGACGAAGTTCAGCGCGCCCCATAGGGACCGAACCGCGCCGGTAGAGGGCTGGGCGCCGGTGGCCGGGCTCCAAATGACGGCCCCGCCCTGGTAGTTCTGGTAGCAGCCCCCGTTTCGCAGCCCACAGACGACGCCTGATGTGGCGCTGCCCAGGGAAGTCGTCGCCGAGGCCACCGGTGCAATCGCCCGGCTCGCAACAGCCGCCGTCGATTCGATGGTCACTCCGGCGGCCGTGTCGGAAATCCAGTCGATGGACACGCGCGTCCCCGCGTGCGTCGTGAACGCCTGGCCTGCCTGCCACGCGGAATTCCGGCTGTAGTAGCCGGCATAAGGTTGGGTGCTGGGCATCAGGATGATCGAACTGGCTACGGTGAGGCCGCCGTTCTGGACGATGTTCACGCCCCGGTTGCCGCCGACCGCGGTCGCTGCGTCGTATCCGACGGGAAGCCGCAGCTCCAGGTAGTAGACCTCGCCACTCATGGGGTCGGTGAACTTCACGGCCCGGTTGGGCGCCGTGCCGGCCCAGGCGGTGAGGGTGAAGCTCCTGCTGTCGGCGATCCTGCCGGCGTCGAGGATCTCATCCCCGCGGCCGAACCCGCCGTACTGCCAAAGGCTTGAGCTGATCGTCGGCTGGCTGAGCTGGGAGACGCCCATGAGGTCGCCCGTGTTGCCGTACTCACGGATCGAGCAGCTGGAGTCGGCAAACGACCCGTCGGTGTTGCTGGCGACATCCGAAGCCCCGTCGGTGCACTGCAGGCTGTCGGAGTGCATGAGGCCGAACACGTGGCCGAACTCGTGGGTGATGACACTGTTGGTGAGGTTGCCCGGCAGCGGCATCAGCACGCGCCCGCTTATCCCGGAAGCGCTCCACCCGGCGCCGTAGGCGTTTGACGACAGAAGGGGTGTGGGGATGAAGACGACCAAAGCGGTGTAAGGATTGGTGACCCAGTTGAGTTCGCGGGTGACGGTGTCCATGATCTGGGTGTATGACTGGCTTGAAGTGGCCGCGGACTTCACTCCGGTGCGGGTGGCGGCGACGGAAAGGGACAACCGGTTATTGGACATGGTCTTCCAGTACCGGCTCGCGGCGTCGATTGCCGCATTGGCCGCCGGGAGGGAGATTGCTGCGGTGTCGGCCGGCGATTTGTCGGCGAGCTGCACGGTCACCAGTGTCACTTTGATGTCGCCCGCCCGTGCCAGGGAATACGATTCGGTAGTGATTGCGGGGGCGGGGGCGCGGCCTTTGACCCCGGGAGCCGGAGGAGTTTCGAAGGTTTCGGCCGTCGTGGGCGGCGTATCCGTCTGATCGACGGAAGGGGCCGGTGACGGTGCCGGAGCAATGGTCAGCGGGGTCTGCGCGACTGCGGCCGCGGCCGGTGCGGCCTGCGCCGGTGCCGGGGCGAGAGTGGGGATCGACACCGCGGATAGCAGCAATGCAGTGAGTAGTGCTGCGAACATCCGAATTTGCTTCATTGTTTCCCTTTTAAAATTGCGGCACCTCCCTCGCCACCGCCAGGCGGCAGCAGGGAGGGAGGGAGGTCAAAGCAGTCTATGGAACAGCCCGGAGACAAGGCGGTTCATTTGGCCAAACCTGCGGAGTAGTTTTGTTTCGACGCCGCATCCTGCGACAACGGTGGGCGTTTCCTGCGGAGATCCGTAGCATCCCTGGACCCATAAGAGTCGGCTTGCCCGGGACCGTCGCAGTCTTTTGTCTGCGCGCGGCGCATCTAAAGACCGGCCGCCGTCGCCAGTTTCTTCATATTTGCCCTGCCCGTCGCTGAGTCCCACGATTTCGACGACGGCGTCGCGGCGACGAGCTTGAACAGGCGGGAGTCCTGAAGCGAGGCCACCACAAATTCCGTCGAGTCGCTCAGTTTGTTGACGCCAAATTTCGCTGGGTGCGCCAGCCCCGGAAGGTCTTCGGCGTTCATCAGAAGTGCAAATGGATTCGCGGCAATTGCCGCCTGTGGCGATGGATACGTCAGGACTTCGATGACAAGGCCGTTGGTCGTAACCCCGCTTTTGTCGAATGGATAAAGACAGGAGTCGGTGGTGGTCCCGTCGGGCGACCTTTCGGAACCCGGCTGGGAGGGACCCAGCGAGGACGCGACATCCCCCAGGGCGTCCTGGATGGCACCTTGGCTCAGCAGGGCGCAAGCAGCCGAGTCCGACGACGGCAGGACGGTCCGTCCATCCCTGCCAATGGTGGGCCCCGTGGGGGCGTTGCTGCTCGGTGACGCCGCAGGGGAGTCGCTGCCCGCTCCGTTCCCGGACGAAGGGCCGCCGGACGAGCACGACGAAGCCGCAACGAGTATCACTAGTCCGGCGAAGCCGGCCGCCATGCGCCTACCGGAAAACATCGGAGCCTACCCCCATGATGAGCCGATCGCCGGGTGCGGCTGTACGCAGGTAACGCACGATGTCGCTTTCGCTCAATGAAATACATCCCCAGGTGGCTACAGGATTGGAATGGAGAAAGATGGCGAAGCCGGCATTCATTGTGATGGGCGAGTCCGGTTCCCGGTTGTAGTTGATCACGGCGCCCTGCCTGTAGTCGCCCTGCCGGCGCGTGGCGTAGTACCACATGTTTTCATCCGGAAAAATGTCTGCACTGGACTCGAAGTACCTGTTGTAGTTGCCGTTCAACCGGCCGCCCCACCGGGAATAGGGGTTCAGGGTGATGTAGTTCAAGGCCGTCCCTGGGTTTCCGATTCCGAAAGCATCAGAAATCGTGAAGGAACCGGTGGGCGAGTATTTGTTGATGGTCGGCCCGGTTGCCACGCCCGGACGGGCAAAACCGCTTTCGCCGTCAAATCCGCTGGTGCTCCATTCCGTGCGGTAGGCGCCGTTCTCACGGACGCAGTTCACAAAGCTGATGTGGGTCGACGGGTAGTTCTCGGCAACCGCGAAGGACACCCGGGGTGTTCCTCCGGGGTACTTCGTGGTGCCGCGGTTCAGCGATTCGCAGTAGCTTGCCGGGAACTGCGAATAGCTGATTCCGGACTGCGGCGACCAGCTGACCTTGCCAAACTGGTAGTACTGGGTGCACTGCCCGCCGCTGCAGGTTTCGGCTCCTGTGGGAAAACCAAGCGAGCCGCGGTCGAAGTTCCGTGCTCCCCATTCGGCACGGGTGGCCCCCCACGTGGGCTGGGCTCCGGTGCCAGGACTCCAGATGATGGCGCCGCCCTGGTAGTCCTGGTAGCACCCTCCCTGTGTAAGTCCGCACGTTTCGGCGTTGGTCGGGTACCCCATCGGACCGTCGACGAAGTTCAGCGTGCCCCATCGGGCCCTGATTGCCCCCCAGGTGGGTTGGGCTCCGGTGGCCGGGCTCCAGATGATGGCGCCGCCCTGGTAGTCCTGGTAGCAGCCTCCCCGCGGCAGTCCGCAGGTTTCAGCGTTCGTCGGGTAGCCCATCGGACCGTCGACGAAGTTCAGTGTCGCCCACCGGGTCCGCGTGGCCCCCCACGTTGGCTGGGCCCCTGTGGCGGCAGACCAGATGATGGCCCCGCCCTGGTAGTCCTGGTAGCAGCCGCCCTGCGGCAGCCCGCAGGTGACGTCTCCTGTGGGGTAGCGCATGGGGCCATCTACGAAGTTCAGTGTCGCCCACCGTGCCCGGGTGGGACCCCAGGTCGGTTGGGCTCCGGTGGCGGGAGACCAGATGATTGCGCCGCCCTCATAGTCCTGATAGCAGCCGTTTTGGGGGAGCCCGCAGGTTGCGGCGGCAGTAGGGTAGCCCATTTTGCCATCCACGAGGTTTTGCGCGGTCCACTTGGCGAGAATGTCGCCAGTGACGGGCTGGGCCTTCGTGGTGGCGGTCCAGGCTATGCTGCCGTTGGCAAATTCCTGGAGGCAGCCGTCGTTGCGCAGCCCGCATGACGCCGGCGCTTTGGCCGCCCCAAGGAGGCCGGTCTGCGCACCGAGACTTGTCCAGCGATCAAGAATGGCCTGGGCGCCTGTGGTCAAGGGAACGCCGGCGTCCCCCTGGGCTTGGGCGCCTGCCACGGGCGGCGTCGCCGCCGCCTCCGACGGCTGGATCGAGGGAGCCGGGGGAGTGGGGCCCGACGTGACACCCGGGGTTGGCGACTGGGAAGGCGGCCGCGGCTCCGACGGTGCGCCCGGTGCGCCTGAAGGTAGCGCCGTCGCGTCGTTCGACGGTGTCGCGGCAGTTGCACTCGGCACCGGCGAAGGGGCGGGGGTTGAATCTGCAATTGCCGGGGACCCGAGGGCTGCCGCCAACGTCAGTGAACCCAGGACGGCCCAGAATGGTCTGTGGCGTGTTCTCATTTTGTGCATTTATCCCCCAATTAACGGCCCTCACGACTGCAAGAATCACAATAGCGGTTATTCGCGATGTTTACCCGTAATAAGGAGGACGCGCCGAAATCAATAGCCGGCAGGGCCGGGGCGGTAGCGCAGGTTGGCCGGCGCTAGTCCCCGGTGACCTTATGGGTCATTAATGATGGGAATTGTTTCGGAATTTCCCGGAGAAATGCCGCCGCAATCTGTTGTCCCAGCCGGTGTTTTCCGGTTCGGGCCAGTTCTATGGGCGTTTTGCAGCGCCGTCCCGGCGGGCGTGAATCACCAAGCGCTGCCCGCAATTGCGCATCTTTACGGCGCAGTCTTGAGTTTGACCACGGCCCCCGCGGCGGCCGACCACGTGATGGTCCCGCCCTGGTAGTCCTGGTAGCAGGCCCCGGCAGGCTGGCCGCACGTGGCGTCGCCGGTGGGGTAGCCCAGTGGGCCGGTGAGGAAGCCGGTTCTGGCCCAGGCTGCACGGATCGGTCCGGTGGAGGGGTGGGCGCCGGTGGCCGGGGACCAGATAATCGCGCCGTTCTGGTAGTCCTGGTAGCAGCCGCCGGAGGGTTGGCCGCACGTGACGTCGCCGGTGGGGTAGCCCAACGGTCCGTCGAGGAAACCGGTTTTGGCCCAGGCTGCACGGATCGGTCCGGCGGAGGCGTGGCCGCCGGTGGCCGGGGACCAGATGATCGCACCGTTCTGGTAGTCCTGGTAGCAGCCGCCGGAGGGCAGTCCGCAGGTGACTTCGCCCGTGGGGTAGCCCAGGGGTCCGTTCAGGAAGCCGGTTTTGGCCCAGGCGGTTCGGGTCGGACCGGTGGAGGCGTGCGCGCCGGCCGCCGGGGACCAGATGATCGCGCCGCCCTGGTAGTCCTGGTAGCAGCCGCCGGAGGGCAGCCCGCACGTCACGTCCCCGATGGGGTAGCCCATCGGGCCGTCCACGAAGTTCATGGCGGCCCATCGGGCCCGGATGGGTCCGTAGGTGGGGTGGGCGCCGAGGGCTGCGGACCAGATGATCGCGCCGCCCTGGTAGTCCTGGTAGCAGCCGCCGGAGGGGAGCCCGCACGTAACATCGCCCGCAGGATAGCCCATGGGGCCGCTGAGGAATCCCGATGCGTTCCACGCCGTGCGGACGGACCCGGTCGCCGTGTGCGCGCCGGTTGCGCCGGACCAGGCAATCGTTCCGCCCTGGTAGTTCTGGTAGCACCCGCCGGCGGGCTGCCCGCAGGCGAGGTCGCCGGTGGGGTAGCCCATCGGGCCGTCGACAGAGCCGGCTTTGCCCCACGCAGTCCGGATGGGACCGGTGGATTCGTGGGCGCCGGTGCCGGCGGACCAGATCATTGCCCCGCCCTGGTAGTCCTGGAAACAGCCGCCTGAGGGCAAACCGCAGGACACGTCACCGGTGGGGTAGCCCATTGTTCCATCGACGAAGTTCAGCGCGCCCCAGCGGGCCCTGATCGGCCCGTAGGTGGCCCGGGAGCCGGTGCCGCTGGACCAGATGACCGCACCGCCCTGGTAGTTCTGGTAGCAGCCGCCCTGCGTGAGCCCGCAAGTGACCTCACTGGTCGGGTAGCCCAACGGTCCGGTGAGGTAGCCGGTTGCGCCCCAGGCTGTGCGGACGGATCCGGACGTGGTGTGTGCGCCCGTGGCCGGGCTCCAGATGATCGCCCCGCCCTGATAGTCCTGGTAGCAGCCGCCCTGCGGCTGGCCACAGGTCACATCGCCAGTCGGGTAGCCCATCGGGCCGCCGAGGAACCCGGTGGCCGCCCACTCGGTTCGGATCGGCCCGAAGGAGGCGTGCGAACCCGTGCCGGGGGACCAGATGATGGCGCCGCCCTGGTAATCCTGGTAGCACCCGCCCTGCGGCTGGCCGCAGACAATCCCCGAGGCCGGCGCTCCGAGCGACGTGGTGGAAGCTGCCGTTGCGGCAATCCCCTGAGTCGCAGCGGGCGGCACTCCAGTGGCAAACCGCTGGAGGCTGGCGTAGTCGCCGTTCCAGATGTTGGAGTCGCCAGCAAACGGGCCCGTGCTGCTGTACTGCCACATGCTGAAGTTGTCCCAGCTCGACGGAATCGGGCCGGCATAGTCTGAGGCGGATCCGGGATAGTAGGCGACCCACAGCGGATAGTCGCTAAAGCCACCCGGATCGCCGGTGCACTGCTTCCACCAGGACGAGTTCGTGTAGATGACCGGCAGGCGGCCGGTCAGGGAAAGCATCGTGTTTCCGAAGTCGTGCACCCAGGACGTCAGCTGCGCCGGTGACATGCCGTAGCACGTGTCGCCGAAATAGACCCCGTTGATGGTCCGGCCCGCGTACGGGTTGTACTCGAAATCCAGTACGGGCGGAAGGGTGTAGCCGTCCGAACTCCACCCGCCACCATTCTGGACGAAGTATTGTGCCTGGTCCGCGCCTGACGACCAGTTAGGAATTGCGAAGTGGTAGGCACCCCGGATCATCCCGACGCTGCGTGATCCGTCGTACTGGGAGCTAAAGGAATCGTTGGTGAAGTAGTTGCCTTCGCTGGCTTTTACGTAGGCGAAGCGGGCACCCATATTCCATTGCGTCGGCCAGTCGACGCCGGACTGGTAGCCGCTGACGTCAAGGCCCTTCACGCCAAACGACGGCGACCACGAGCCCTGCGTTGTCAGTGTTTCGATCGCTGCGGACTGCGTGCTGGTTTTGAGAGACGGCGAAGGTCCGGCAACCCGGGCGGAGCGCTGGCCCATCTCGGCGCCTCCAGGGCCCACGGCGGCAGCCATTGCGGCCTTGTCCTTCGACGCCGTGCCGGCAGCCGGGGCACCCACTGACGCCGTCGGGGCGGCGGCCGCGGCAAGAGGCGCGGAGTTGGGGGACACCGTTGGCGCCGGAGCCTGGGCGGCGGGCGCGGGAGCCGGCGCGGGCGTGGTCGTCGGCGCTGCCGTCGCAGCTGCCGTCGCGGTGGTGGTCGCTGCGGAAACGGCCGGCGTCGGTGTCGGCTCGACGGCGGCGGACGGCGAGGCGAGTCCAAGCCCGGCCAACAGGGAAGCGGCCAGGGCGATGACCCCGACTCGGCGGCCGCGGTGACTATTGGGGGAAGTTAGGGTCCGCTTCATTTTCCGCTCCGGAACAGCGACACGTTCTTAGGCCGCATCACATGGGTCTCAAGGCCGGGTCCAGCGCCAAGAAGCGGCCCGGCTAGAGAATGTCTGACTTGTCGCGCCCACCCTAACACCGGCAGAAATGTGAAACCAGTGATTCGGATGTTGCTGGTGTGAATGTTGTCATGCCGCAACCTGAGAAGTTGTCCACAAGCCCCGCAGCAGGCTCTTGCCCGGCCGACGGCCTCCGCCTATTTTTAACCCAATTGCACCGCCTCTCGGCAGGGGCGAAAGTCATATTGGGGGCCACATGGAGGCTGTGCGCATTGTCGAGGACGAAGTCCGCGAGCTGATCCGACGGCGGGGTCTGGACCCTCAGCGGCAGGCCGGCGAAGTCCGGCGTCTCGTGGAAGCTGCAGTCAGTGACTACGACGAGCGGGCGCTCCTTGCACCGCTGCCTCCGTTGGGGCCGTTGGAGTCGGCCCGAAGATTCGTCTACGACGCAGTGGCCGGGTTCGGGGCGTTGCAGCCGTTGCTGGATGATCCGTCAATCGAGGAAATCTGGATCAACTCCCCCGACGAGATCTACGTGGCGCGCAACGGGGAATCGGAGCTGACTTCTGTCTCCCTGACAGGCCAGCAGATCCGGGACCTGGTGGAGCGGATGCTCAAGAGCTCCGGCCGCCGCTTGGACATGTCGTCTCCGTTTGTGGATGCCGCCCTTCCGGACGGGTCCCGTCTGCATGTAGTCATCCCGGATGTCACCCGGCGCCACTGGGCCGTGAACATCCGCAAATTCGTGGTCAAAGCCAGCCGGCTTGAGCATTTGGTGGAGTTGGGCACGCTCACTCCGCAGGCCGCACGCTTCCTCGGTGCAGCCGTGGCCAGCGGCCTCAACATCCTCGTGTCCGGAGCTACGCAGGCAGGGAAGACGACCATGCTGAACTGCCTCGCCGCGAGCATCGGAACCCGCGAGCGCGTCATCACAGTGGAGGAAATCTTCGAGCTGCAGTTTCCGCTCCGTGATGTTGTGGGTTTGCAGTGCCGGCAGCCCAATCTTGAGGGCGCGGGTGAAATCCCCCTGCGCCGACTGGTCAAGGAGGCGTTGCGCATGCGGCCGGATCGGCTGGTGGTCGGCGAGGTTCGGGAAGCGGAAAGCCTGGACATGCTGATCGCCTTGAATTCCGGGCTTCCCGGGATGTGCACTGTCCATGCCAATTCGGCGCACGACGCGGTGACGAAAATATGCACCCTTCCGCTACTCGCTGGGGAGAACATCTCCAGTGCCTTCGTGGTCCCCACAGTGGCCTCCTGTATTGACCTTGTGGTCCATTGCAGCAGGCACGCCAACGGGCGCCGGCAAGTGACGGAAATCCTGTCGCTCGGCCGCAGGGTGGAGAACGGCATCATCGAGTCGTCCATGGTGTTCGCTGTGACGGATGGACAACTCCGTGCCAGGGCCAATTCGATGCCGGCCGCGGAGAAATTCGCGCAGTCCGGGTACGACGTCGCGGCGCTGCTGGGGCCGCTCTGATGGCGCCGCTGCTGGGGGTGCTCGGCGGGGCGGGACTGCTGTTGATCTGGTGGTCCTTGTGGGAGAAACCGCGGACGGTCCGGCCCATGCGCCGGGCGGGGAGGCTGGAGGACCTGCTGCGGACAGCGGGCATAGAAAGAGTCAGCGCGGCGGGACTGATCACCTCTTGTCTGGGGGTCGGGGCTTTCACGACTATTACGTTTTTCGCAGTGACCCGGTCGTGGCCGATCTCTGGATGTTTTGGCCTGTTCGGCGGTTGGCTGCCCATGGCTATCGTGCGATGGCGCGCCCGCAAGCGCGCAGCCGTCCTGCGCCAGCTCTGGCCTGACGTTGTGGACCACCTGCGGTCGGCCATCAGGGCAGGCCTGTCGTTGCCCGAGGCGCTGATCCAGCTGGGGCACAAAGGCCCGGTGGAGCTCCGTCCGGTGTTTATCGACTTTGGTTCGGACTACCGTTCGGGAGGCAGGTTTGACCCGTCCCTCAATCGCCTGAAAGAACGGCTTGCGGATCCGGTGGCTGACAGGATCGTGGAAGCCCTCCGACTCACCCGGGAGGTAGGGGGCTCAGACTTGGGCCGGCTCTTGGGCACCCTCGCAGAATTCCTGAGGGAGAGCGCGCGGACCAGGAGTGAGCTTGAGGCCCGGCAATCCTGGACGGTCAACGCTGCGCGGCTTGCCGTTGCCGCTCCGTGGGTAGTTCTGGTGCTGCTGGCGAGCCGCCCCGAAGCGGTGACGGCCTACAACACGCCGGTCGGCGCTGCCGTGTTGCTCGGCGGACTCGGGGTCTCACTGCTTTCCTACGCCATCATGCTCCGCATCGGTGCTCTGCCGGAAGACGAGCGGGTCCTCCGGTGACAGGGCTCATGGCGAGCGCCGCGGCGTGCGGGCTTCTCCTCGGTTCCGGCCTCTGGCTATTGCTCGTGAGGCTCCCGTTCATGCGCCCCATAACGTTCGCGGATCGCATCGGGCCGCAACTGAAGACCCATAACCTGGAATCACGGCTCCTGCGGGCAGTGCCCGGAAACATCACCCCTTTTGGTCCACTCGAACGAATTCTTCGCCCTGTGATCAGCGATGCCATCGCGTCGGCGGGCAGGATCAACCTTGGCTCGACGGCCTTGAACCGCCGGCTTGCCCGCGCGGGCAGCAGCCGGACGACGGCGGATTTCCGGGCTGAGCAACTCCTGTGGGCTCTTGGCGGTTTCGTCCTCGCGGTCGGTGTGCTCGTCCTCGCCGGAGTGATCGGACGGTTCAGCCCGTTTGTGGCCGTCCTGGTCGCGCTTGGCGCCGCCACGGGCGGATTCCTCCTGAAGGACTATCTGCTGGGTGCGCTCATCAAAAAGCGCGAATCCCGAATGATGGCCGAGTTCCCCAGCATCGCTGAGCTCATGGCCCTTGCTGTCAGTGCCGGCGAAAGTGCCACCGGGGCGCTGGACAGGGTCTGCCGCAGTGCCAGGGGGGAACTGGTGAAGGAATTTACCCGCGTTCTGGCCGAGACACGCGCCGGGACGCCCCTCGTGGAGGCGCTGCAGGAGTTCTCAGCGCGGACGGACCTTGGCCCGCTGGTCCGCTTTGTTGACGGGATGATCGTTGCCGTGGAGCGGGGAACGCCCCTCGCAGACGTGCTGAGGGCACAGGCCCAGGATGTCAGGGATACAGCGAAGCGGGATCTGATGGAGTCGGCTGGGAAGAAGGAAATCGGGATGATGGTGCCGCTCGTATTCGGAGTCTTGCCGCTCACCGTCGTATTCGCCGTGTTCCCGGGTCTGGCGGCGATCAGCCTGGGACTGTAGGGCCCCGGATTCCCCCGGCACGTATCACGGGAGAAGCAAGGAACATATCACGAGGGAAACAGAGACGAAGCAAGAGAAAGAGGACAAAGTGACAAAAATCGGAAGCCGCGTGGCGCTGTTGATCTTCACGCTTGGCATGTTGCTACGGCGGTCCGGTCCACGCACCGGAAGCAGAAATTCCGCTGAAGATGGCCGGGGGCACAGCGAACGTGGCGACGTCCCGGGGTGGGTGATGATCACGCTGATGTCGGCCGTCCTTGTGGCGGCACTGCTGGCGCTCGCCGGGCCGGCCCTCGAGGCATTGTTCAACCAGGCTATGGACAAGGTCCGGCAATAGTCCGCGGGAACCCGCCGGATCTAAGGGCTGGATGCGGGACATGATGGACGGGCGGGCGCCCGCGTGCCGTACCGGCAAATATCCCGCCTTGGCCGGAAGTGCGCGGCAAAACGGCTCGGCGGTTGTCGACTTCGTGCTGATCGGCGCCCTCGTGACGCTTTTCTTCCTGGCGATCATCCAGCTGACCCTCGTCCTCCATGTCCGGAACACGCTGATTGATGCGGCAGCATCTGGTGCCAGGTACGGCACGCTCGCGGACCGGAACTCCGAGGACGCGCGGTCCCGGACGTCCCAGCTGATCAGCGTGGCACTTAACCCGGAGTTCGCACAGGACGTGACGACGCGCGAATCGACGTATCAGGGCATCCCCACGTTGGAGGTGACGGTCCGAGCCCCATTGCCAGTCATTGGCCTGATCGGTCCCCGCGCAGTGCTGGAGGTGACAGGCCATGCGGCCATCCAGCGGTGAACGGGAAGTGCCCTGCCCCGATCAGCGCAGCCCCGGCATGGGCCGTCCCGGCCACGCACGGCCCGGTACGGGCCGCCCCGACGGCTGCCGCCTTGGCCATGCACGCCCCGGCGAGGAAGGCACGGGCGACGACGGCGCGGAGCGGGGGAGCGCCGTCGTCGAGTTCGTCTTCCTGTCCCTGCTGCTGATGGTGCCGCTGGTCTACTTCATCATCACGGTGGGTCAGATCCAGGGCGGTTCCTTCGCCGTCGTGGGGGCCGCGGACCAGGCAGCCAAGGTCTTCGTCGCCCAACCCGACGCAGCCAGGGGACGCGCAGCCGCCGAACAGGCTGTGCAGCTGGCGCTCGCCGACTATGGTCAGCCTGCGGCCAACGCCAGCGTTGACACGAGTTGCGAACCCGCGGACTGCACCGCCGCCGGGTCGGCCGTGACCATCACCGTGCACCTCACCGTGCCGCTGCCGTTCGTTCCGTTCAGTGATTCGCTGCGGCTCAACGCCAGCCAACTCAGCGCCTCGGCGACCCAGATTGTGGGACGCTTCCGATGAGTCCCTGCAGCGGCCGCCGCACGCCGCCCTGCCCCCTGGACCGCAGTCCCCTGGACCGCAGCCTCCGGGACCGCAGCCTCCGGGACCGCAGTCCCCAAGCACGAGGCGAGGACGGCCAGCTGATGGTGCTGATCATCGGCTACGTGCTGGTGGCCCTCCTGGTCGCAACCGTAGTGATGGCTGCATCCAGTGTCTACCTCGAGCACAAGAAACTGCTGTCCATGGCGGACGGCGCATCGATGGCGGCAGCGGACAGCTTCACCTTGGGACAGCTCGGAAGCGGCTCCGGCGCTCCCACCGCGATCCTCAGCGCCGGCAGGGTGCGCAGTACCGCCGCCGACTATCTCAGCCGCAATAGCGCCTTTGCGCGGTTCAGTGACCTCGCCGTCGCCCCGGCGACAGGGAGCCCCGACGGTTCTACCGCCGTCGTGGCGCTGAGCGCCACAGTTCACCCGCCCATCGTCAACTTCCTGGTCCCGGACGGCATCCGGATCGAGGCGACGTCGACGGCGCGGTCCCGGCTGACGCGCTGACCGCGCACCGGTACGAGCCCCGCAACCGGGGCGGACCGGGGCGATCGGCGGGGCGGCGCGCGGGGGATAGCGTAGGCTTGAAAAACCATGGCAAACATTGATTTTCCCGCTGAAATCCGCGCGCTGCGCGCCACCTATGCCTCCATCGAGAACGTTTCGAATGTCGAGGCGCTCAAGGAAGACATCGCCGAACTGAGCGAGCGGGCAGGCGAGCCCAACCTGTGGGACGATCCCGCGGCCGCGCAGGTCATCACGTCCAGGCTCTCGCACCGGCAGTCGGAGCTGGAACGACTGAACTCGCTGAACTCGCGCATCGACGACCTCGAAGTCCTCGTGGAGCTCGGCCAGGACGAGGACGACGCCGCCTCCATGGGGGAAGCCGCGACGGAACTTGAATCGATCAGGAAAGCGCTCAAGGAACTCGAAGTCGTGACGCTGCTCTCCGGCGAGTTCGACGAACGTGAGGCCGTGGTCACCATCCGTGCCGGCGCCGGCGGCGTCGACGCCGCGGACTTCGCCGAAATGCTGCTGCGCATGTACCTGCGCTGGGCCGAACGTCACGGCTACCCGACGACCATCATGGACACCTCCTACGCCGAAGAAGCCGGGCTGAAGTCAGCCACTTTCGAGGTCAAGGCGCCGTACGCCTACGGAACGCTGAGCGTCGAAGCCGGCACCCACCGCCTGGTCCGGATCAGCCCGTTCGACAACCAGGGCCGTCGGCAGACCTCGTTTGCCGCGGTGGAAGTGATCCCGCTGATCGAACAGACCGACTCCATCGACATCCCGGACAACGAGATCCGCGTGGACGTCTTCCGCTCGTCCGGCCCGGGCGGCCAATCGGTCAACACGACGGACTCCGCGGTCCGCCTGACCCACATCCCCACCGGAACCGTGGTGTCCATGCAAAACGAGAAGTCACAGCTCCAGAACCGCGCGGCGGCCCTGCGGGTTCTCCAGTCCCGCCTCCTGCTGCTCAAGAAGGAGCAGGAGGACGCCGAGAAGAAGGCGTTTGCCGGCGACGTCAAGGCCTCGTGGGGGGACCAGATGCGCTCCTACGTCCTCAACCCCTACCAGATGGTCAAGGACCTCCGCACCGAGCACGAGGTCGGCAACACCTCGGCCGTGTTCGACGGCGAGATCGACGACTTCATCGACGCGGGGATCCGCTGGCGGACCGACAACCGCAACGCCGAGAAGTAGGCCCGGAGCGCCGCAGCTGGGAGGTCCCCGGCAATCGCGCGACACGCCCTGCCGCTCCGGCCCATCCTCCGGCGTCCGTGCGTATAGTCGAGGGGCCGGAGCTCTACTTCCCCCAAACGAAAGCCCGTGCACCGGCAGCAGAACAGGGTCCTAACGCCCGTCCTGCAGGGTACTTAGGGCCATGATCCGTTTCGAAAATGTCACCAAGGTCTACGACCAGAACGCGCGTCCCGCGCTGGACTCGATCAACCTTGAGATCGACCGTGGTGAATTCGCCTTCCTCGTCGGCGCCTCAGGCTCCGGCAAGTCGACGTTCCTGCGCCTGGTCCTCAAGGAGGACCGGGCCTCCTCCGGCGCCGTCTATGTTGCCGGCCAAAACGTCGCGAACATTTCCAGCTGGCGCGTTCCCAGGCTGCGCCGGGGCATCGGCGTCGTCTTCCAGGACTTCCGGCTGCTGCCGCAGAAGACGGTCTTCGCCAACGTCGCCTTCGCCATGCAGGTCATCGGTAAGAGCCGCAGCGTCATCCGGGACACCGTGCCGGAGGTCCTCAAGACGGTAGGCCTCGAGGGCAAAGAGAACCGGCTGCCGCATGAACTTTCCGGCGGCGAGCAGCAGCGCGTGGCGATCGCCCGCGCCGTCGTCAACCGCCCCGGCATCCTGTTGGCCGACGAGCCAACGGGAAACCTCGACCCCACCACCTCCATGGGCATCATGGGGGTGCTGGACAAGATCAACCAGAACGGCACCACCGTGGTGATGGCGACGCACGACGACGACATCGTCAACGAGATGCGCAAACGCGTCGTGGAACTGAAGAACGGCGTCGTGATCCGTGACGAGGCCAAGGCACTGTACACGTCCATGATTCCGGTGGTGGGGCAGTCCCGCCGACTGCGGGACGCCAGCGGCCGTGACCCCGAGCCCGTCGCCTCCGCCCGCAGCGAAGCACGCGCCGACTCGCGCGCTGGTGCCCGAGCCGCCGGGGAGGGCCAGCTGTGAGGCTCGCATTCATCCTCGGCGAAATCGGCAGCGGCCTGCGCCGCAACATGGCCATGGTGGTCTCCGTCATCCTCGTGACCTTCGTGTCCCTGACGTTCGTCGGCGCCGCCGGCATGCTGCAGCTGCAGATCAACCAGATGAAGGGTTACTGGTACGACAAAGTCCAGGTCGCCATCTTCCTGTGCAGTGACGGCTCGACTGCGCCCGGCTGCGCTACCGGACCGGCCACCCCGGAACAGCAGGACAACCTCCGCAAGCTCCTGCAGTCGCCGGCGGTGTCCCAATACGTCAACGACTTCCAGTTCGAGTCCAAGGACGACGCTTACAAGCACTTCAAGGAGCAGTTCTCCAATTCCCCGATCGTGGACTCGGTGACGCCGGACCAGCTTCCGGCCTCCTTCCGGATCAACATGAAGGACCCGGAAAAGTACCAGATCATCAGCGAAACGTTCTCGTCCCAGGCCGGCGTGGAAACCGTGATCGACCAGCGCCAGCTCCTGGAGAAACTGTTCTCGGCCATGAATGCCGCCTCGCTCGTGGCGGTGAGCATTGCCGGCGTTATGATCGTTTGCGCCATCCTGCTGATCGCGACGACGATCCGGCTCTCGGCCTTCAGCCGCCGCCGGGAAACCGGAATCATGCGCCTGGTGGGGGCATCCAAGGCCGTCATCCAGCTGCCCTTCATCCTTGAAGGCGTCATCGCGGCCGTGATCGGGGCTGCCCTTGCCTCGGGCACGTTGTGGGCAGTCGCCCACTTCTTCCTCGGTGACTACCTTTCCAAGCTTTACCCGGACACCGCCTTCATCTCGCCGGGCCAGACCCTGATCCTGGCGCCTGCCCTGATCGGACTGGGCGTTGTCCTGGCCGGAATATCCTCGCTCCTGACCCTCCGCCGATACTTGCGGGTCTAGAGTGCGCAACGAAAAGGGAACGCTTATGACACCGATGGCCCGTCGCACCCTTCGGCTCCGCCTGGTCGGAAGCCGCAGCCGCATGATCAGCGCCACCCTGGCATTGGTCCTGGCGGGAAGCATGGGCGCGTCGGCCCCGGTTGCATTTGCGGACAACCTTGAGGACCAGCAGGCCGCCCTGAAAGACCAGGCGGCACAGGTCCAGGACTCCCTTGAGTTCGTGGACGCCAAGATCTCCCAGGCCGCAGCAGATCTGGTGGTCTACCAGGGGCAGCTCCCGGGAGCCCAGCAGGCGCTGCTTGATGCCCAGGGCCGCGTGGCCGGCGCCGTCAAGGAATCGGAAGCACTGGCTGCCCGCGTGGACCTGGCGCAGCAGAACAAGGCCAAGATCACGCAGCAGCTCGAGACCGACAAGCAGAAGATTTCGGACACCAAGAAGCTGATCGGGCAGATCGCCACGCAGGCGTACAAGTCCGGCGGCGTCCCGTCCAACCTTTCGCTGTTCTTCGGCTCCAACAAGGGCGGGAGCCTGACCGACACCATCGACCTCGCCGACCAGGCGATGCGAAGCCAGAACTCGGCGATGGACAAGCTCACCCAGCAGAGCGCCACCAACGTCAACTCGCAGGCACGGCTGGCGGCCGTGGAAACGGAAATCACAGACCTCAAGGTCAAGGCGGATGCGGCGCTGGAGCGGGAAAAGGCGGCCCGCGACGAAGCCGAAGCCAAGAAGGCCCAGGTGGACAAGCTCATCGCCGACACCACCCGGATCAACGCCGAACTCCAGGCGGCAAAGCCCGGCATCCAGAACCAGCTCGCCCAGGTCAAGGCCCAGCAGGACGCCGTGGCCGCCGAAATTTCCGAGCGTGACCGCAAGCTCCGTGAGGCCTGGGAAGCGGAACAGCGCCGCATCGCCGAGGCGGCTGCTGCGGCGGCGCGCGCCCAGGGACAGGCTGTCCAGCCCTACGTCCCGCCGGCCCAGGGCTCGCCGTCGGCGTTCGGGCTTCGGCACCCGTTCGATTCCAACATCCCCATCACTTCCGGATTCGGGTGGCGCGCGACGCCGCCGGGCACCATCGACTTCTACGGCACCGGCGGCTACATGCACACCGGCATCGACTTTGGCGCCACGTGTGGCACCCCCGTGTATGCGGCGGCGGCGGGCACCGTCTTCTCCGCCGGTTGGGGAAACGACGGCGGCGGCAACCGGGTGAAGATTTCCCACGGCGTCGTCCAGGGCAACTCGCTGACCACGATCTACTACCACAACACGTCAGTGGTCGTTTCCGTCGGCCAGCAGGTCAGCCAGGGACAGCTGATCGCCTACTCCGGGACCACCGGAAACTCCACCGGATGCCACGCGCACTTCGAGACCTGGCTCAACGGCCGGGCTGTGGACCCCATGACCCTGCTCTGACCCGGTCCGGCAGGGATCCGCAGCGTTGGCTGCCCTGCCGTAAACTGGAATAGCTCCGCGCCACACGGCCGGAGCGAACCACCACAGATTCGAGGAGTCCTACCGTGCCCAAAGAAAGTGGCCGAAAGGTAGTGGCCACCAACCGCAAGGCCCGGCACGACTACCACATCCTTGACACGTATGAGGCCGGCATCGCGCTGATGGGCACCGAAGTGAAGTCCCTGCGCGAGGGCCATGCGTCCATGGTGGACGGCTTTTGCACCTTCTACAACGACGAGCTGTGGATGGAGGGCATCCACATCCCCGAGTACCACCAGGGGAGCTGGACCAACCATGCCGCACGCCGGCGCCGGAAGCTGCTCCTCCACCGCGACGAGCTCACCAAGATCTCGCACAAGATCCGCGAATCAGGCTTCACGATCGTCCCGCTGCAGCTGTACTTCCTGGACGGCCGGGCGAAGGTCGAGATCGGCGTCGCCCGCGGCAAGAAGGAATACGACAAGCGCCAGACACTGCGTGAGCAGCAGGACAAGCGGGAGGCCCTGCGGGTCATGCGCGAACGCAACCGGCGGTAGTGCCCGGGTACGGCCAACCGCCGCCTGCGGGAATGATTCCGGCAGGGCGTGCGTTATGATTAGTAGTCCGCGAAGGAAACGAAAGTATCCGGACCGGGTTTGATAAAAAAATACGGGGATGATCGGTTTCGACGATGTTAGTCGCGACAGGTGAAGCGGGCCGAGGATGCAGAATTATCTCGTAAACGCTGTCTGCAAACCAATAAGTGCCGAATCAAAACGCACTGACTTCGCTCTCGCTGCCTAAGCAGTAAGACAGTCCGTCAGCCCGAGGTTGCTATTGCCCCGGATCCTGGCGTCATTTAGATAGCCACTGCTGTTTACCTCCGTCATCGGGGTGAACGGGACTCTTAGATGACTGGGCCCGGATCAGCCAGCTGTTTGCAGCATGGCCGGGGCCGAGAAAGTCCGACGCAAACTGCGCCCGGAGAAGCCCTGACAACACGACATCGGACGGGGGTTCAATTCCCCCCATCTCCACCATTGGAGCTCCGGCAACGGAGCTCCACCCCGTAGAACAGTAGAACAGAACAGAAGACCGGAAGCTCTTGCTTCCGGTCTTCTGTTTTTTGCTGTGGTTCATTAGGAAACCGGCTGGCACCGCGCCCGCACTGCGCCCGCTCTGTGCCCGGGAGTCCGGCGCCCAGCCGGGCGCCTGCCGGGCGCTTCTGGACGGCGCCTCCGGACTGGCGCTTGCAGGTCAGCGCTTCTTGATGTGTGCCACCGGGTCGGTGTGGGTGTCAGCGACGTTTTTCGCCTTTTTATCGGCCCGTTTTTCCTTGATGGTCTTCACCGGTTTCTTTGTCAGATGCTGGTGCGGCGACTTGTCAGGCATTGTGCCCTCCCTCACGGCAGGGGCCCGGAATGGCCCCTTGCTTCTTAAGTTACGCCTCGGGGACGGCGACGTCCACGATGCCGATGAAGCGGCTGCCGACGCCCTCATACTCGCTGCGGACGAGTCCTGCGGCCACCGCGGGGACCTCGTAGGGTGCATGGTGGGCGCAACAGACATAGGTGAAGTCCGGCCACCATTTTTTGGGGCGGGCGGCTTCGGCGAACCCGCAGAGGGCGCACGTCAGCTGGACCCAGACAGGGCGCTTGCCGGTCCGGTTGGCCTTGGACTGGACCAGCCAGGCCGGGGGATTGTCCAGGAGATCGCCGAGCTCGGCGTCGGACAACCGGGACGGGATGCCGTGACGGTGCGCCATTTCCAGGGGAATGTCGAGGATCTGGGCTGCTTCACGTCGGGTAACCATCCTTCAACTTTACGGGATTTCAGGTCACCTCCCGGACCCGGGAACTGTGCTCAGGGGAGGCCCGGATCCGCCTGGACCAGTCCTCCCGCGCCGGACACGCCAGTGTTAGGCTCATCCCAGGTTCCGCAGCCCCAAGCCGTAGGAGGTAGCAGCCATGTCCGGCGCCTCCGAGGCAAGCACCCTGGAATTGCAGAAGCGGGTGCTGTACGTGGCGATCGTTGCCTCCTTCATCGCATTCCTCGACGGCTCGGTGGTGAATCTCGCCCTTCCGGCCCTCGAGCGCGAACTCGGCGGCGGCCTCGTGGTCCAGCAGTGGGTCGTTGACTCGTACCTGCTCACCCTCGGCGCCCTCATTCTGGTGGCAGGCTCGCTCTCGGATTCCTTCGGCCGTGCAAGGGTCCTGCGCTGGGGCCTGGCCGGATTCACGATCACGTCTGTTCTCTGCGGACTGGCGTGGAGCGGGGAATTCCTCATCCTGTTCCGCGGGCTCCAGGGCATTGCGGGCGCCCTGCTGGTCCCGGGCTCGCTGGCCCTGATCGTCACGTACTTCGAAGGCCCTGAACAGTCCGCCGCGATCGGCAAATGGTCCGGCTGGACCAGCGGAGCCATCGTCGCGGCACCCCTCATCGGCGGACTGTCTGTGGACCTGCTTTCCTGGCGGGTCATCTTCTTCATCAACATCCTTCCCGCGGCCGCAGTGTGGCCCGTGCTCAGCGGCCTGCTGCGCACGGACAGGGTCCTCGGTCCCGGCAGGCACATTGATTTCCGGGGTGCCGCCCTGGCCGTCGTGGGCCTCGGGGGCGTTGTCTATGCCTTCATCGAACGCGGCAGCCTGGGCTGGGACAGCCCCCAGGTCTGGTTGCCTTTGAGCGTGGGCATCGCGGCCCTCGCGGCATTCCTGACGTACGAGGCACGTGCCACCACCCCGATGATGCCGCTGAGGCTTTTCCGTATCCGCAACTTCGGCTGGGGCAACCTTGCCACCAGCGTCATTTACGGCGCACTCTCGCTCGGGTTTTTCGTGCTCGGCCTCTACCTGCAGCAGGTCGCCGGCCTGGCCGCGACGGCGGCGGGGTTCGCCCTGCTGCCGTCCACACTCATCCTCCTGCTTCTCTCCGCGCGAATGGGCCGGCTGGCGGGTCGCTTTGGTTCCCGCTGGTTCATGACCGGCGGTCCGCTGCTGTGCGGCGCCGGCTTCGTGATCCTGACTGCCGTACGCACGCCCCTGGACTATGCCTCGCAGGTGCTCCCGGGAGTGCTGGTGTTCGGCCTCGGCCTCGCGGTCACTGTGGCCCCGCTGACGGCAGCGATACTTGGTGCGGTTCCCCCGGAGGAAGCGGGCATCGGCTCGGCCGTGAACAACGCCGTCGCGCGTATCGCGGGTTTAGTTGCGATCTCCTTCGCCGGGCTGATCGCGGGACCTGCGGTGACGACGTCGGGGCTTCACGCCGTGTGCTACGCCACGGCAGCGCTGTTTGTCGCGGGCGCGGCCTTCTCGGCTGTCGGCATCCGGAACCCCGCACCGGCGGCGGAGCTGCCCGACGCCGAATAGCGCCGAAAAGGACTGCTAGCCGGCGAGGACGAGGCCGAGGGCGGCCGCCGTGAGCCCAGCCAGGAGATTGCCCGCGACATTGAGCGCGGCGGCGCGGTAACGCGTCTCGCTCACCAGCCGCACTGTCGCGGTGGTCCAGGAGCTGAACGTCGTCAGTCCGCCGGCCAGGCCGGTAGCGACCCCGGCGTGCCAGTCTGCGCCCAGCTCCAGGTGGCCGGCCAGGCCGACCGAGAGGCCGATGATGAGGGAGCCGGTTACGTTCACCGCGAGCGTGGCCCACGGCCAGTGCGGATGGGGGCCCGGGTGGTGGGCAAACCAGGAGTCGACGGCGAACCTGAGCAACGCCCCTGCCACACCGAAGATTCCCACCAGGAGTGCGGTCATCATGGGGCGCCGCCGCCGACGTCGGCAATGGCCTTGCCGGTCTTCCAGCCTGCCGCCGCGGCCCCGAGCCCCAGCACGAGCGAGAGCCCCAGATAGGCCAGCCATGTGGCATGAAAGCCGCTGCGGAACTGCTGGTCGACTGCCATCACGAGCGCCGAAAACGTCGTGAACGAACCCAGAAGACCCGGCCCGATCCCGGCCCGGAGCCAGAAAGCCGTCCGGGGCCGTGCGATCCAGAGGGTGGTCAGAGTTGCCAGGACAAAGCTCCCAACGACGTTGATCACCAGGGTGGTCCACGGTACTGCGCCTGCCGGCTCGGGAAAGAGCAGGCCGGCGCCGAAGCGCAGTTCCGTCCCGAGGAAGCCGCCGACAGCGACGGCAGCCCAGGCCCGCCAGCCCGGCACGCCGGTGCGCCGGGCGGTGCGGCCTTCCGCCAGCACGGTCTTCACTCAGTGCTCTTCCATGGTGCAGCCGGCATGGGTCGCTTCGCTATGGACCCAGAGGGCGGACGCGACTTCCTCGGCGAGGTCGCATTCGCGCGGGGCTTCGCTTGAGCCGATCCGTACCACGAGCGGGCCGCCAAACGGCCTCCGGCCCAGGATCTCCACCTCGGCGTCCAGGTCGATGTCCTCTGCCGCCAGGTAGCGGAGCAGCTCCGGGTTGTCGTCGCTGATCCGGGTGATCCGGCCGGTGTGGCCGTCGTCGAGCTCGCTCATGCGGTGCGCCGCGGGCATGAGGACGGAGCCGTCCGCGGCGGGGATGGGATCGCCGTGGGGGTCCCTGTCCGGGTTTCCCAGTTTGCCGGCCATCCTGTCGATGAACGTGTCCGAGACGGCGTGTTCGAGCAGCTCGGCTTCGTCGTGGACCTCGTCCCAGCGGTAGCCCAGTTCCCGGACGAGGAAGGTCTCGATCAGCCGGTGCCGCCGGACCATGGACAGGGCCAGCCGGACGCCGTCGGGCGTCAGCGTGATGGCGCTGTAGGGTTTGTGGTCCACGAGGCCCTGGTCCTTGAGCTTGCGGACCATCTCGGAAACGGAGGAGTTAGCCACACCCAGCCGCTGTGCCAGCTGGGTGGAGGTGATGGGCTTCTCCTGCCACTCGGTGAAGGAGTAGATGACCTTGACGTAGTCCTCGATCGAGGAGGAGGGCGTACTGGTCTTCACAGAGCCAAGCCTACCGTCAGCCGTGCCCGGCGAACGTGAGCCAGAGCAGGACCAGATTCAGGGCCACCACCAGCACGACGCTGACGATGGCTGCGATCCGAAGGACCGGACCGTCCGCGAATCTGCCCATCAGGGTCTTGTTGCTGGTCAGGACAACCAGGGGAACGAGGACAAAGGGGATGCCGAAGCTCAGGACCACCTGGCTCAGGATGAGTCCCCACGTTGGATCGAAACCGACGGCCAACAGCACGATGGCCGGGATCAGCGTGACAACGCGGCGGGTCATCACAGGGACGCGGACCTTGAGCAGGCCCTGCATGATGGTCCCGCCGGCGTAGCAGCCCACCGAGGTTGATGCCAGGCCTGAGGCGAGCAGCCCCACGGCAAAGACGACGCCGACGACCGGGCCAAGGTTCGCCGAAATGGCCGCGTGGGCGCCCTCTATGGTGTCTGTCCCTGCCTCGCCGCCCAGCGTCGATGCCGCCAGCAACAGCATCCCGATGTTCACGATGCCTGCAATGGCGAGGGCGGCCACGACGTCGAACCGTGTGGCCCGGACAAGGCGCGCGATGGCGGGGACCGTGATGTGCTCATGCTCGTCCGGGCGGTGCCGGTCCCGGGAAAGAGCCGAGTGGACGTAGATAGCGTGCGGCATCACGGTGGCGCCGAGCATGCTTGCCGCCAGCAGGACCGTGTCCGGGCCCTGGAACCCCGGTACGAGTCCGGCCAGGGCTCCGCCGGGATCGGGCGGGCTGATGAACAGGCCGGCCAGAAATCCGATAGTGATGATGCCCAGCAGGAACATGATGATGAACTCGAACGTCCGCTGCTTTTCCCTGCTTTGGACCGCGAGGAGCAGCATCGAGACGGCACCGACGATGACTGCCCCGAGGGGGAGGGGGAGGGCGAAGAGCAGATGCAGTGCGATCGCCCCGCCCACGACCTCGGCCAGGTCGGTGGCGGCGGCGACGATTTCAGCCTGCAGCCAGAAGGCCCGGCGCCAGAGGGGCTTGAGCCGCTGGCCGAGGATTTCCGGCAGGCTCTTGCCGGTGACGATCCCGAGCTTCGCGGACTGGTACTGGACCAGCACGGCCATGACATTGGCCACGACCAGGACCCAGACGAGCAGGTAGCCGTACTGCGCGCCGGCCGTGAGATTGGCCGCGACATTCCCCGGGTCCACGTAGGCGATGGATGCCACGAACGCCGGCCCCAGCAGTCCAAGCAATGCCCTGCGCGCACCCGGGTGCTTCCGCGCGGGTATGCCGTGCGCGGACGGTTCGTGTCCTGTTACGTCCAGCACTGCCAGCTCCCGTGATTCGTCGCGTCCGCGTTGACGCGACGGGTGGTTCCGGCCGGCACCAGGGCCGGAATCCAGGTTTTTGCATGCCTACAAATAAGAGTTAGGCATACCGAAACAATAAGCCCCGGACGCGGTGCATGCAATGCGGCAGGCGCGGACCCCGGTCATAGTCCACGCCGGTGCGGCAGCCGTGTCAGGCCCGGACCGCCCGCCAGGTCTGCGTCAGGTACGGCAGGCTGAGGACCTCGCCGGGGGCATGGGCCAGATGCTCCTGCAGATACCAGTCCAGGTTTCCCATAACTTTGGACCGGGTGGCCTCCGTTGCTGCCAGATAGTAGCTGCGGGTCTTGGCCAGTTCCTTGATGTCCTCCGGGGTTACGGAATCTTCCCAGCGGGTCAGCTGGCTGGCCAGGCCGGTGAACTCCGGGCCCACGGGCGGCGTAAAGTGCGGTTTGTGGACGTCCCCTGCATGCATGATGCGCGAGAGCCGGTGCACCCAGGGAACGGAGGTGTCCAGCTGGTTCCAGACCAGCCCCAGGACACCACGGGGCCGGAGGACCCGGGCGATCTCCGTGCTGGCCGGAAGGGGATCACACCAGTGCCAGGCCTGGGCCACCGTGACAAGGTCGAAGGCTTCAGCCTCGAGTCCGGTGTCCTCCGCCGTTCCCACGACGGCGGGGACCCCCGGAAGCGTCCGGCGCAGTTGCTCCAGCATGTCCGCCGAGGGATCGACCGCGACCGTGTGCAGTCCACGATCGATCAGCAGCGCGGTGAACTTGCCGGTTCCGGCGCCGATGTCGGCGGCATTCCGTGCCCCGGCCGGGATCAGCCAGTCTGCCGATTCGCCAGGATAGCCCGGGCGGACACGCTCGTAGTGTTCCCCGCCGTCCTGGAAGCTTTGCCCGAGCTCCTGGCGCCGTCCGCTGTGCAGTTTGGGTCCGTTGTGGAGCCTGGGGCCGCCGCGTGCCACGTGCGATCTCCTTCGGGAAAGTCCTGGTGTTGTGGATACCTTTCGAATTTACCGCACTCGCGCTGGCCGCCAGGGCCTAGTCTTCAGTACACGGCGCCGCGCCTGCGGTGCCGGGTGTGTTCGGCGCCCAGTGCGGGTATCTGCGGGTGTCGTTCGCCGGCACCCACCGGCCGGCGTCCACCACGTAGTCCCAGCCAAGTCCGGTCTGCCGGAGTTGTTCGATGCCGGCCAGCAGCCGCTGCGCATCCTCCAGCCGTGAGCCGAGGCCGAAGCTGGCCCGCAGGGAGCCGGCGGGCAGGCCGAGCCGCTTGAGCAGCGGGTGGGCGCAGAAGCGGCCGTCGCGCAGGCCGATGCCGTGTTCGGCAGAAAGATAGGCGGCCACAAGGCCGGCGTCGTATCCTTCGACCGAGAAATTGACGACGCCGATGGTGCCGGTGCCCTCCCCGTCGCCATCTGCGGCGGTGTCCGTGAAGATGTGGTGGACGCCCACGCCGTCGATGCCCTGGAGCCCGTCGACAAGGAAAGCGCGGATGGCGTTCTCATGGGCGTGCCACTGCTCCTGGTCCAGGGCGGCGATCACTTCCGTGGCGCGGGCCAGCGTCGCTGCGCCCAGGACATTGGGGGATCCGCCTTCGTGCCGTGCGGGGCCGGTGGTCCAGCTGACCGAATCGAGCCGTGCGTCACGGACGGCGCCGCCGCCGGCCAGGTGCGGGGTGCCGGCGTCGAGCCAGTCGGGGCGTCCCACCAGGACGCCCGCACCGAACGGCGCGTACAGCTTGTGGCCGGAGAAGGCGACGTAGTCGACGTCGTCGGCGGCGATATCGATCCGCCGGTGCGGCGCCAGCTGGGCGGCGTCGACGACGATCCTCGCCCCGAACTCGTGCGCCAGGGCGGCCAGTGTCCGGATGGGCAGGATTTCCCCGGTGACGTTGGAGGCTCCGGTCACGGCAAGCAGGCTGATGCCCCCGTGCGCCAGTTCCCCGCGCAGCTTCTCCACTGTGGCCGTGAGGGTGGGGGCCGCGACGACGCTGCGGTGGGGCACGCTCTGCCACGGCAGGAGGTTGGCGTGGTGTTCGATGTCGAGGTAAAGCACCTCGCCGGTGTGCCGGCCCCCGCTCACGGGCAGGCATCCGGCCAGCAGGTTGAGGGAGTCGGTGGTGTTCCGGGTGAAGATGACGGAGTCATCGGCGCGGCCGCCGACGAAGTCCCGCACGAGGCCCCGGGCGTTCTCGTATACTGACGTGCTGATCTGGGAGGCGTAGCCAGCGCCGCGGTGCACGCTCGCATAGAACGGCAGGATCTCGTTCAGGTAGGCAGAGACCACGGACAGGGCCGGGGCCGAGGCGCCGTAGTCCAGGTTGGCGTAGCGGACGTGTCCGCCGTTGATCAGCGGAGCCTGGATCTCTGCACCCGTTACCGCGGAGAGCGGCCGGCGGGCGATGGCGAACCGTGCGTCGGAGTCCGCACCGGACAGCAGAACGTCGGGGCGGCCCGCCTGGGAGCCTGCAGTGGCACGGATGGCGGCGGGAAAAGTGGAAGTTGTCATGGGACCTCGCTCGAAAAGGACCCCACGCACCGGGGATCCGCGCTTGCCGGGTCCGTACCGGACCGGCCAGGTCGTCACCCGGGGCACCCCACCGCGAATGGAGGGTTGCCGGCCAGCAAACCGGGGTTTTGCGCTGGCACTCGTGACCTGCTTCGAGCCTAGGACATCCGCGCAGCCGGGGAAAAGGCCGGGCGCCAATGTGAAGCGCTTTGTTACGGGACGGGCGCTTAGAGGAGGTCGTCCAGGCCCGGGTTGAGGCGCTTCAGGACTTCTGAGTGGAGGATCGAGTTCGTTGCCAGGGCGTTGCCGCCGAACGGGCCGTCTTCGCCTTCCAGGGACGTGAAGCGGCCGCCGGCTTCCGTCACGATCGGCACCAGGGCGGCCATGTCGTAGAGGTTCAGCTCCGGCTCGCAGGCGATGTCGACCGCACCCTCGGCCACCAGGCAGTAGGACCAGAAATCGCCGTAGGCCCGGGTGCGCCAGACTTCCTCGGTGAGGCCCAGGAACTCGTCCAGGTTGCCGCGCTGCTTCCAGCCGGTCAGGCTCGAGTAGGACAGTGAGGCGTCCGAGAGCTCGGAGACGTTGGACACCCGCAGCCGGGTGGCCGCAGCAAGCGAACGGCCCGTGTAGGCGCCGGCACCCTTGGCCGCCCACCAGCGCTTCCCCAGTGCCGGGGCGCTGACGACGCCGACGACCGGTTCGCCCTCGTCCACGAGGGCGATCAGGGTGGCCCAGACCGGGACGCCCCGGACAAAGTTCTTGGTGCCGTCGATCGGGTCGATGATCCAGCGGCGGGAGCCATGGCCGGAACTGCCGAATTCCTCGCCGAGGACGGCGTCGCGGGGGCGGGAACGGGACAGCTGGCCCCGGATGGCCTCCTCCGCGGATTTGTCGGCGTCGGTCACAGGCGTGAGGTCGGGCTTCGTCTCGATCCGGAGGTCGAGCGCCTTGAAGCGGCTCATGGTCTGGGAATCTACGGAATCTGCCAGTACATGGGCAAGGCGCAGGTCATCGTTGTAGCTCGAAGCGGGTTGACTCATGGTTCCAAACTACCGCCAAAGCGGGCCGCCAGGCGGTAGGCCACGTCGCGGCGCCGCAGGCCGGGGGACCGGCAGCCCGGCCGTAGGCCCTAGGAGACGGTGCCCAGTTCCTTGACGTCCGGGGCTTCCATCCGCGGGTCAGTCCCCAACAGCCGGCGCAGCGAGGCGAGCCGGGCCGGGCCGGAGCCTCCCGCGTGGCCGGCGGCCACCCAGGCGTCGACCCCGCAGTTGACGGCGGTGGAATCGTGCTTGCAGCCACGCTCGCAGTCATCGGTACCCGGCTCGAGGTCGGGGAAGGAGCGCAGGATCCGGTCCGGATCCACATGGGCCAGGCCGAAGGACCGGATGCCGGGGGTGTCGATGATCCAGCTGCCGGCCGGGGCATCGTTGACTTTCAGGGCCAGCGCCGAGGAGGAGGTGTGGCGTCCGCGGCCGGTCACGGCATTGACGCCGCCGGTGGCCCGCTCGGCTCCCGTGAGCGCGTTGACCATGGTGGACTTGCCGACGCCGGAGTGGCCCAGCATAACCGTGACCTTGCCGTCGAGGTAGCCGCGCAGCTGGGACACCGCGTCCTTATCCAGCCGCGCGGAGAGTCCGTCGTCCGAGCGGGCGTCGATGCCGGACGCAGCCGAATCCGCCGTCTTGGAGATGATCACCGGGAAGTCGAGGTGCCGGTAGTTGGACAACAGCTCCGCGGGGTCCTTGACGTCAGCCTTTGTGACGAGCAGCAGCGGTGCAATGCCGGCATCGTAGGCGGCCACGAGGGCCCGGTCGATGAAGCCTGTCCGCGGCTCCGGATTGGCCGCAGCGACCACCACCACGAGCTGGTCCGCGTTGGCGACGACGGCGCGTTCAATGGGGTCGGTGTCATCGGCGCTGCGCCGCAGGAGCGTCTTGCGGTCCTGGATCTTGACCAGGCGGGCGAGGGTGTCCGGTTCACCGCTGACGTCTCCGACCAGGGAGACGAAATCGCCGGCGACCACTGGGGAGCGGCGAAGTTCGCGGGCCCTGGCGGCGATGATCTTGCGTTCGTCGTCGGTGCCTTCGCCAACGACGGCAGTGTAGCGCCCGCGGTCCACGGTGATGATCCGCCCGGTGACCGCCTCGTCGTAGCTGGGCCGGTCCTTGGTCCGGGGGCGGGTGCCTTTTTTGTTGGGGCGGATCCGGACGTCGGATTCATCCCACGAGTCAGTGCTGCGTGCCAACAGTGGCATCCTTCTCTTCGGCGGGGGCCGCGTGTTCCGTGGCGGAGCCCGGCAGGGCACCGTGGGCCAGCATCGCGGTCCAGAGCTGCGGGAAGTCCGGCATGGTTTTGGCCGTGGTGCCGATGTCGTCGACTTCGACGCCGGGTACTGCCAGGCCCAGGATGGCGCCTGCCGTGGCCATACGGTGGTCCGCGTAACTGTGGACGACGCCCCCGTGCAGGGCTGCCGGGCGGATGATCAGGCCGTCGGAGGTTTCCTCGGCATCGCCGCCGAGTCGGTTGATTTCGGCTACCAGTGCGGCGAGACGGTCCGTCTCGTGTCCCCTGAGGTGCGCGATGCCGCTCAGGCGCGAAGGGCCGGTAGCCAGGGCGCACAGGGCTGCGACGGTGGGGGCGAGTTCGCTCGTTTCGTCGAAGTCGGCGCCCCGGATCTCCGGCCCGCCGGTGACGGTGAGTGTGCCGTTTTCCAGCGTGACGGCGGCTCCCATGGTGGCCAGGATGCTGCGCCAGAGATCGCCGACCTGGGTGGTCCCGGACGGCCAGTCCGGGATCCGCACCGTGCCGCGGGTGGCCAGGGCCGCCGCCAGGAACGGGCCGGCGTTGGAGAGGTCTTGTTCGATCCTGTGGTCGAAAGCCCTGATGCTGCCGGGCGAGACGATCCAGTGGTCCGGGCGCGAGTCGTCCACGTCTACGCCCACGCCGCGCAGCACGGAAACGGTCATATTGATGTGGTCGAGGCTCGGCACGGGCGGTCCGACGTGCTCCAGGTGCAGCCCGTCCGCGAAGCGCGCCCCGGCCAGCAGCAGCGCGGACACGAACTGCGAGGAGGCGCTGGCGTCGATGACAAGGTGGCCGCCGTGCACTGCGCCGGCGCCCTGCACGGTGAACGGCAGCGAGGACGCCGGGCCGCCGTCGGGGCTGCCGACCGCGACGCCGAGCCCCGTGAGGGCCTCGATGATGGTTCCCATCGGCCGCTTGCGGGCGTGTGGGTCCCCGTCAAAGAGTGTCAGGCCCTGGCGCAAGGCAGCGACCGGGGGAACGAACCGCATGACGGTGCCGGCCAGGCCGCAGTCGATGGACGCCGTGGTTGCGGGTGCGTCGAGGCTGATCGGGGTGATGCTCAGGTCAGGGCCAAAGGCGCCGTCGCCGGGGACTTCAGTGATGGTGGCCCCGAGTTGGCGCAAGGCGTCGATCATGAGGGCCGAATCACGGGAGTGCAGGGGGGCGCGCAACCGCGACGGCCCGTCTGCGAGGGCTGCCAGCACCAGGTACCTGTTGGTCAGGGACTTGGACCCCGGGACCGTAACGGTGGCGTCGACCGGCCGACCGGCGAACGGGGCCGGCCAATGCAGGCCGCTGCCGGACGGGGCCGGGCCGGATGGTGCGGTGGAGGTGGCGCCAGTCATTGCCGTCTTAGGCCCCGACTGCGTGGTCTACGGCCTTGCGCACTGCTTTGTCGGCCTTCTTCAGCCGCTTGCCGGTGTTCTTCCTGGCATCGGCGGCGAGGTGCCCCGCGTTCTTTCTGGCGTCGGCGGCGAGGTGCTCGGCGCGCCAGGCCAGGCTCGGTTTGCCGGCTGTGTCCACGGAGGCCAGCAGCACGCCCCCGGTGAGCGAGACGTTCTTGAGGAGCTGCTTGCGGCGGGCGTCCCGGCCCTGCTTGGAGGAGATGTCCGCACTGCGCCATTCAACGTAGCCGTTGAGAGCGGAGATAACGGCCAGGACAGTGGCGGCAAGGCGGGCCGATTTGCCGAGGGCAAAGCACGCGCCTGCGCCGATCTGGGTGCCGCCAATGACCCGGGCCAGCACTTTCTCGTTGGTCTGGAACGGCAGCGATTCGGCCGCGCGGCGCAACAGGGGAGACAGCTGTGCCGCAGTGTCATCCGCGTTCCTTAGCTTGTCCATGCCTGCGAGGACGAAACTGGAGGCGAGCATGGGTCGGGCGAGAAAACGGACAAAGGACATGAATTTCCTCCTGGATGGACGAGCCGCGGACGCTGTGCGGGAGAACCGGTTCCAGTCTTGCACTTTTGCGGAATATTTGCCTGTTGCGGGTGGTTGTGAATTGCAGGTCCCCGACACGCTTTGTGGCCGGGTTATGAGCAAGTCGGGCCCGTAATGACGGGCCTGGAGACGCTTGGGCCAGCAATTGGCGGTCAAAGGAGGCAACGGTTTGATTCTAGTGAAGGACGGCGTAAAGCTGACCGGCCCGCCGGGACCCGCGCGGCTGGATGCAGGCGCGCTGGAAGCCTGGGACATGACGGTGCGGGCCCTCGGGGCAGACGCTGCGGCGGCGTTTTCGGCCGGCCGCAGAAAGGTGACAGTAGACTTGAAGGCAATGAGCACCATGGACCCGGCCGTTGCGGCCATGCACGAGGTTGCCGGAAACGACGCCAAACCCGCTGAGACACCCGTTGCCGGCCCGGAAAGTGCTGTGCAGGAGACCCTGGTCGACGGGAAGCCGCTGGACGTCGCCACCGAGACCACAGAAGAGCGCCGGCTGCGCTTTGAGCGTGACGCCATGCAGTATGTGGACCAGTTGTATTCCGCGGCCATGAGGATGGCACGGAATCCCTCGGACGCGGAGGACCTCGTCCAGGAGGCGTACACCAAGGCGTTTTCAGCCTTCCACCAGTACAAGCCCGGCACCAATTTGAAGGCGTGGCTGTACCGCATCCTCACCAACACCTACATCAACCTGTACCGCAAGCGGCAGCGCGAGCCGCTGCAGTCGAATTCGGACACGATCGAAGACTGGCAGCTGGCCCGCGCAGAATCCCACACATCGTCGGGACTGCGTTCGGCCGAGGCTGAGGCGCTTGACCACCTCCCCGACTCGGACGTGAAGCGCGCCCTGCAGTCGATCCCCGAGGAGTTCCGGCTCGCCGTCTACTTCGCCGACGTCGAGGGCTTCGCGTACAAAGAGATTTCAGACATCATGAACACCCCGATCGGGACTGTCATGTCCCGGCTGCACCGCGGCCGGAAGATGCTGCGGGATATGCTCGCCGACTACGCCGCCGAGCGGGGATTCCGGGCCGCAGATTCCACCGCGGCGGCCGAGAGCAACCAACAGGAGAACAGGAAATGAGCGACTGCCAAGGACTGGGCGACTGCGACGACGCCCGGATGCAACGCATTTATGAGTACCTGGATGGGGCGCTCACGCATGACGACATCGCTGAGATCAAGGACCACCTGAACAGTTGCCCGGAGTGCTTTGAGCAGTACGACCTCGAGTGTGTCATCCGCGTGATGGTGAAGCGGTCGTGCACGGAGGCGGCTCCCGAAAACCTCAAGAATTCCATCCTGGACCGGATCCATTCGATCCGGTCGGTCGAGGCCTGAGACAAGTATTAAGCGAAAGACCCCGGCAACCTTAGGTTTCCGGGGTCTTTCGCTTAAAGCTGTTATTCCAAGCCTTGGCTTAGGCGTTGGGGCGCTTACCGTGGTTCGCGCCGCCACGCTTACGGTCACGACGTTTACGTGCACGCTTGCTCATAGCTGGCCTCCTTAATCTTGGTACTCAAAAGAGCTGCCCTCAAGTCTCCCACATCACGGCACGCGCCGCGAACCGGGAGCCGGCCTGCGCCGGGGTTCAGCCCTCCAGTGAGTTGCGGATGGAGATCCTGGCCTGGTCCAGCACCGTCTTGACCGTCTCGAGCGTAACCGCGGTGACGGGCCTGCTGCCGGCATGGCGCCGAAGCTCGACCCGGATGTCGTCCCGGAACCCCTGGACCAGCATTTCCGCTTCCCTCAGCCGGCGGTCGCCCTCCTGGGAGTACCGGGCGCCGGCCTGCGTCCCGGGCGCTGTTCCCGCGGAACGGACGGTGGAACGGGCCGCCTCCGCGGTCGCGGCCAGGTCAGCCCGGAGGCCGCGCATGTTGACCCTGATGTCCTGCCGGAGGTTGTCGGCGAGCCGGCGCACCGACGCGGAGATGTCGTTCTCCACTCCCGCGAGTTCGTCCCGCCGGTTGTTGAGCTCCAAGAGTCCCGCCGCAGTGATGCTGTAGTTGGTGCGCCGGCCCTCCGCTTGGGTGGCCACCAGCCCCTCTTCCTCAAGCTTGCCCAGGCGCGGGTAGATCGTGCCTGCACTGGGGGAGTAGGTCCCGCCGAAGCGGTCGCTGAGGGCCTTGATGAGCTCGTACCCGTGTTTGGGGCCGGACTCGAGCAGCGCCAGCAGGTACAGCCGCAGCGCACCGTGGGCAAAGACCGGGGGCATCAGAGCCCCGCTTCGTGATCCGCGGTCGGCTGGCCGTGGAAGATCGAGGTCTTGCCCGAGACCGAGTTCGTGCGGACCAGCATGAGCTTTTCATCCGGCCCGGCGATCGTTTGGACGGTGCCGCCGGGCTGGGCGTACTTCTGGTCGTCTATGACGACGGCGCCGCTGGCCGTCTTTGCGATGATGTCGACTCCGACGTCGTGCGGGACCCGGATGGTGACGTCGCCCGAGACCGAGTTGGCGCCGAAATCCCGGGTGAAGCCGTGGAGGTCAAAGCTGAGGTCGCCGCTGACGGTGTTGGCGCGGATGTTGCTGAACTCCCCTGAGGCCGTCACTTCACCGGAGACGCTCTTGGCTGTCAGTACGCCGTGGTGGTTGCGGGCGATCACCTCGCCGCTGACCGTATTGACGGAGAGATCCCCGGACGTGCCGTCGGCCAGCACGGAACCGGAAACGGTGTTCAGGCGCGTGTGGCCGCTGATTCCGGCCACCATGCCGTCCCCGCTGACGGTTCCCGCTTCAACCTCGACGCCGGCAGGCAGGGCGATGCTGATGACCACGGAGTTGCTGCTGTTGTTGTTGACGGTACCCATCAGGTTCTTGAACCAGCCCTGCGCGCCGTGGAGCTGGTGCCGGACTTCCAGCCGGCCGTTGACCAGGACGATCGAGAGCGGGTCGCCACTGATTTCGGAGACTTCGATCCGGGCAACGTCCTCATCATGGGTGACAACGTCGAAACGGCCGCGCACGATTCCGAGCTTGAGCGCGCGGACGCCGTCGACGTCGATGGTCTGGGGACCGGTGACGGTCCACGTGTTCTCTGACATGGGTTCCTCCGGAAAGCGATGCGGGAGTCGGGACGAATTGCGATATATCGCGACTGTTTAAGTCACGATATATCGCGCCCTACCGCCCGTCAAGATATATCGCGATACTCCCCGGCGGAATGGCCCTCGCAATGCGGACTGCCATGTGCTGGTTGCGCGGTGCGGAGGCCTACTCCGGCGCGTCAGTTCCGAGCCACTGGAACCAGCCGCGGTGCAGCACGAGCCAGGCCATGAGTCCGTAGCCGGCCTGGCCCGGCGTCCCGCCGTTGGCGGCCAGGTCCTGGCGCCACTGTTCGTGGTTCAGCAGCGGGGAGAAGGTGTCCACGTAGAGGTGCTTCCGGCGCGTGGTCACGTCGGCGAATGCCGTGTTGAGCTCGCCGAGCCGGCGGTTCTGCGTCGGGTCCAGGGTGGGCGGCGGCCCCACGACGAAGACTTCGATCTTGTTCTGCGTGGCGGAGTCCAGGATGTTCGCCAGGTTCAGCCGGCTCCGCGCGGTGGAGAGGCCGAATTCGATGTCGCGGCCGGACAGGCCGATCACCAGGCGGTTCTCGTGGTGGTGGCCGAACCGGCGGCCCGCCTCCTCGAACCAGCGCGCAGCCAGTGCCTCCGTGCCTTCCTCGGGACACGGCAGGGAGTAGCTTTCGAGTTCCAGGCCGTCCTGGGGCGTGCGGGCCAGGACGCGGCCGAACCAGCCCAGCGCGCGTGGATCACCAAGCCCGGCCAACAGCTCGTCCCCAACGGCCGCAATGCGCAACTTTCGATCTTCCACGACTACCTCTTCACTCCACGCTGTTCATTAAACAAAGCTGCCCGGCCGGAGTTGCGTGATTCAGTCTCCGGCCGGGCAGCGATGACACTATTTACGGGCGAACGCCTGCTTGAGCAGGCTGTCCTGTTCGGCCGCGTGGCGCTTCATCGACCCTGCGGCGGTGGAAGCCGAGGCGGGGCGCGAAACGAGGCGCACACGGCGGTCCAGCGCGTCCGGAAGGTTGAGGCCGATGAACGGCCACGGACCCTGGTTGGCGGGCTCGTCCTGCGCCCAGACCACTTCGGCGTTGGGGTACTTGGCCAGCTCCGCGGCAATCGCGGCGGCCGGCAGCGGGTACAGCTGCTCAACGCGGACGATCGCCGTCGTCTTGTCCTCGGTCTTCTGCCGCGTGGACAGGAGATCGTAGTACAGGCGGCCGGAGACCAGCAGGACGCGTTCGACGGCGTCCGGCTGCAGCTGCTCGTGCTCGGGGATGACGGGCAGGAAGGAACCCGTGGTGAAGTCCTGCACGGAGGACGCTGCGGCCTTGAGGCGGAGCAGCTGCTTCGGGGTGAAGATGATCAGCGGCTTGCGCGGCCTGCTGTAGGCCTGGCGGCGCAGCAGGTGGAAGTGCGAGGCCGACGTCGTCGGGTTTGCCACGATCATGTTCTCTTCGGCACACATCTGCAGGAAGCGCTCGATGCGGGCGGAGGAGTGGTCCGGTCCCTGGCCTTCGTAGCCGTGCGGCAGCATCAGCACGAGCGAGGAGCGCTGGCCCCACTTCTGCTCGGCCGAGGAAATGAACTCGTCAATGATGGTCTGCGCGCCGTTGACGAAGTCACCGAACTGCGCCTCCCACAGCACGAGGGCATCCGGGCGCTCGACGGAGTAGCCGTATTCGAAGCCCATGGCAGCGTATTCCGAGAGCAGGGAGTCGTAGATCCACAGCTTGGCCTGGTCCTCCGAGAGGTGGGCCAGGGGCAGCCACTCGTCGCCGTTGGCGCGGTCATGGAAGACGGCATGGCGCTGCACGAACGTGCCGCGGCGCGAGTCCTGGCCGGCCAGCCGGACCGGGACGCCTTCCATGATGAGCGAACCGAAGGCCGCGAGCTCGCCGAAGCCCCAGTCGATGCCGCCTTCACGGGACATCAGCTCACGCTTCTCAAGGAGCTGTTTGAGCTTGGCGTGGACGGTGAAGCCCTCGGGGATCTCGATGTGGGCCTTGCCGATGCGGGCCAGCATTTCCGTGGAAATCGCGGTCGACGCCGGGGCCTTGACGCCGGTATCGGACTGCTGGGCCATGGGGCGCTCGATGTCGGACACGGCGGCGGAATCGGCCGTGATGATCGGAATCGGGGACGTCTGTGCGGCATGGGTTTCGGCGAAGACGCGCTCCAGGCGTTCCTGGTAGTCGCGCAGCAGCTGCTCGGCTTCTTCCTCGGTGATGTCACCGCGGCCGATCAGCGATTCGGTGTACAGCTTGCGGACCGAACGCTTGGCTTCGATCAGGTTGTACATCAGCGGCTGCGTCATCGAGGGGTCGTCGCCCTCGTTGTGGCCGCGGCGGCGGTAGCAGACCATGTCGATGACAACGTCCTTGTGGAAGCGCTGGCGGAACTCGTACGCGAGCTGGCCGATCCGGACCACGGCCTCCGGATCATCCCCGTTCACGTGGAACACCGGTGCCTGGATCATCTTGGCGACGTCCGTGGAGTAGGTGGACGACCGGGACGACGACGGCGCGGTGGTGAAACCGACCTGGTTGTTCACTACGATGTGGATGGTGCCGCCGGTGCGGTAGCCGCGCAGCTGGGAAAGGTTCAGTGTTTCCGCAACGACGCCCTGGCCCGCGAAAGCAGCGTCGCCGTGCACCATGATCGGCAGCACGGGGAAGGCTTCGCCCTGGTCCAGGCGGTCCTGCTTGGCGCGGACGATGCCCTCCAGGACGGAGTCCACGGCTTCCAGGTGGGACGGGTTCGCGGCGAGGTAGACCTTGGTCTCCTTGCCGGCGTCGGAGGTGAAGGTGCCTTCGGTGCCGAGGTGGTATTTCACGTCGCCGGAGCCCTGCACGGAGCGCGGGTCCTGCGTGCCTTCGAATTCGCGGAAGACCTGCGCGTAGGTCTTGCCCGCGATGTTGGTGAGCACGTTGAGCCGGCCGCGGTGGGCCATGCCGATGGCAACCTCGTCGAGCTCGTCGTCGGCCGCGTCGGAGATGATGGCGTCGAGCAGCGGAATCAGGGACTCGCCGCCTTCCAGGGAGAAACGTTTCTGGCCGACGAACTTCGTCTGCAGGAACGTCTCGAAGGCTTCGGCAGCGTTGAGCTTGGAGACAATGCGCAGCTGCTCATCGCGGCTCGGCTTGGAGTACGGGTGCTCGATCTGGTCCTGGAACCACTTGCGCTCGGCCGGGTCCTGGATGTGCATGTATTCGATGCCGGCCGTGCGGCAGTAGGCGTCGCGGAGGACGCCGAGGATGTCACGGAACTTCAGCATCGGCTTGCCGCCGAAACCGCCCGTGGGCCATTCGCGGTCCAGGTCCCACAGGGTCAGGCCGTAGGTCAGGACGTCGAGGTCCGGGTGCTTGCGCTGGACATACTCGAGCGGATCGGTGTCCGCCATGAGGTGGCCCCGGACGCGGTAGGCGTGGATCAGCTGCTGGATCCTGGCGACCTTGTTGATTTCGTCGGCCGGGTCCACCTGCAGGTCCGGGCTCCAACGCACGGGCTCGTACGGAATGCGGAGGGACTCGAAGATCTCGTCGTAGAAGTTCTGGGCGCCAAGCAGGAGCTGGTGGACCAGCTTCAGGAACTCGCCGCTGCCGGCACCCTGGATGACGCGGTGGTCATAGGTGGACGTCAGAGTGAGGACCTTGCTGATGGCGTTGTGCGCGATGATCTTTTCGCTGGCACCCTGGAATTCCGCGGGGTAGTCCAGCGCGCCGACGCCGATGATGGCGGCCTGGCCCTTGGACAGGCGGGGTACCGAGTGCACGGTGCCGATGCCGCCAGGGTTGGTCAGGGAAACGGTGGTACCGGAGTGGTCATCAGCCGTCAGCTTGCCCGCGCGGGCACGCTTGATCAGGTCCTCGTAGGTGTGCCAGAACTCGGAAAAGTTGAGTGTCTCCGCCTTCTTGATGTTCGGCACCATGAGCAGTCGGGTGCCGTCCGGCTTGGGCATGTCGATGGCAATGCCGAAGTTCACGTGGGCCGGCTGCACGGCCACGGGCTTGCCGTCGACCACGTCGTAGTAGACGTTCATCGACGGAAACTGGGAGAGGGCGCGGATGACGGCGTAGCCGATCAGGTGCGTGAAGGAAACCTTGCCGCCGCGGGCGCGGGCGAGGTTGGAGTTGATGACCACCCGGTTGTCAATCAGCAGCTTCGCAGGGATGGCACGGACGCTTGTGGCGGTCGGCACTTCGAGGCTGGTGATCATGTTGGAGGCGATGGCCTTCGCCGGGCCGCGGAGGACGGAGACGACATCTTCCTCGGGGGCCGTAGGGGCCTTGACGTTCTTGGGCAGCTGGGCCGGAATCGGCTGGGCGGCGGTCCCGGCGTCCTGGCTGCGGCCGCCGTCGCGGGCGACAGTGGCGGGGGCCTTCTGGGCGGGAGCAGGAGCCGGTGCTGCAGTCGCGGCCGGGGCAGGAACCGGAGCGGGTGCTGCAGGCGCTGCCGGCGGCGCTGCCGGAGCCGCGGCAGCAGGCGCTACAACGGGAAGTTCACGTGTCGTGGGGTGCGCAACAGGTGCTGCGCCTGACGTTCCGTTGGCAGACGAGCCATCACCGGCGTCGAAGGATTCGAACAGGGGCCACCACTTGGCGTCAACCGTGTTCTTGTCCTGCTGGTAACGCTCGTACAGTTCGTCAACGAGCCACTCGTTTCCGCCAAATTCCTCTGGTAGACGGTGGCTAGGCTGCTCTGGCACTTGAAATACGCCTCTTCCATGAGTTTGATTCCTCTGGTTTCCACGGTGCCGCGGCACGACGATCGAACCAGTCTCTGCGTCCAGTGAACCCAGACCCATGCCAGTCTAGTGACGATTCTTGCCAAACCGCCAATAAGCGTGACTCAAATCATGAACTCGTCCGGACGCCGCAGTTCAGCGCCGCGACATTGTCCGCCGGGCGGCTCCGCAGGGCCGCGCCGCGGCCTCGCCGGCCTCGCCTAGAATCGCAGGGAGGACCCGTGTGGCGCCGGGAATGCATGTTAACACTGAGTACGCCTACAAAGGAGCAACCGTGCGTTTCCTGAATGAGCCCACCACCGACCTGACCTACTCCGACCTCTTCCTGGTGCCGTCCCGTTCCGATGTCACCTCGCGGCTCGATGTGGACCTCGCCGCGGACGACGGCACGGGCTCGGCCATTCCGCTGGTCGCCGCGAACATGACGGCGGTGACAGGCAAGCGGATGGCCGAAACCATGGCGCGCCGCGGCGGACTGGCGGTCCTGCCGCAGGATGTGCCGCTCGATGTCATCCGGGACGTCACGGCCTGGATCAAGACCCGCCACCCGGTGCTGGAAACCCCGGTCAGCCTGACTCCCGCGGACACGGTGATCGATGCCCTCCACCTCATGGGCAAGCGCCCGCATGGGGCCGTGGTGGTCGTGGACGAAGCCGGTGCCGTCGCGGGGGTCGTCCGCGCGGCCGACTGCGAGGGCCAGGACCGCTTCGCCTCGCTGGCCTCCGTGATCCGCCACCAGCCGCTGGTCCTGGACGCTGAAACGCTCGACGGCGGCTCGGACGCCGGCCTCCGCCGGGCCTTTGATGCGATGGATGCCGCCGGCACGGACTACGCGCCCGTGCAGCAGGCCCGCGTCCTGGCCGGCGTCCTCACCAGGAAGGGCGCCCTGCGTTCCACGCTGTACCGCCCGTCCCTGGATGGGGACGGCAAGCTCAAGGTGGCTGCCGCCGTCGGGATCAACGGTGACGTTGCCGGGCGGGCCGCCGAACTGCTGGCCGCCGGCGTTAACGTGCTCGTCCTTGATACCGCGCACGGACACCAGCAGAAGATGTTCGAAGCCCTGGCCGCCGTGAAGGGCCTCAATCCCGGCGTGCCTGTGGTGGCCGGCAACGTCGTCACAGCCGGGGCGACGCGCGAGCTGATCGAGGCCGGGGCGGACATCGTCAAGGTCGGCGTCGGCCCTGGCGCCATGTGCACCACCCGCATGATGACGGCCGTGGGGCGCCCGCAGTTCTCGGCCGTTCTCGAGTGTTCCGCCGCGGCCAGGGATGCCGGCGGCAGGGTGTGGGCCGACGGCGGGGTCCGCTACCCGCGCGACGTCGCCCTGGCCCTGGCCGCAGGCGCCAGCCAGGTCATGATCGGTTCCTGGTTTGCCGGCACGCACGAAAGCCCGGGTGACCTTCAGCTGGACGCCAACGGGAGGCAATACAAGGAGAGCTTCGGCATGGCTTCGGCCAGGGCTGTCCAGAACCGCAACCAGCGCGAGGGCGCCTTCGAGAGAGACCGGAAAGCCCTGTTCGAGGAGGGCATTTCCACGTCCCGGATGTACGTGGACGCCGCCCGGCCGGGCGTGGAGGACCTGCTGGACATGATCACCGCCGGTCTGCGCAGCTCCATGAGCTACGCCGGTGCGGCCGACCTCGCCACCTTCCGGGAACGTGCCGTGGCGGGGATCCAGTCCGCGGCAGGCTACGAGGAAGGCCGTCCGGTCCCGCAGAGCTGGTAATTCCGGCGGCCGGCGGTGGCTGCTCCTGTAGACTGGCATTCTTATGGACAGTAAATCTAGGTGCCGGCCTGGGGGCTGTCAGCGCAGAACGCCCGCCGTTCCCGCACAGCCCACCCGCAGAGCCGGCAAACCCCGAACACGTGCCCATCATTCTCCGGCAGGGCACCACGCCGGAGTCTTCCAGGAAACAGGGTCGGCCTCCGCTGACCATCCTCCGCCGGGGCGAAAGCTCCAGCGATCACGCTGCCGGAGCACACTGCTCCAGCACTCCAGCCTGCACCAGTGCGCCGCGCCGGAAGCAGGCCGCTAATGGAGTGGATCCTCCTTGCGGCAGGCCTCCTGCTCATTCTCGGCACAGGCTTCTTCGTGGCCGTCGAATTTTCCCTGGTCGCCCTTGACCAGTCCACTGTCCAGCGCGCCGTGGACAGCGGCGATACCGCCGCCGCGCCCTTGCTCAGGTGCCTCAAGTCCCTCTCCACCCAGCTTTCCAGCTGCCAGCTCGGCATCACCATGACCACCCTCCTGACCGGTTACGTCATGGAACCTTCCGTCGGCCAGCTGCTCGAAGGCCCCCTGACCGCCGTCGGGGTTCCCGTGGCAGCCGCCGTCTCCGTCTCACTGGTCATCGCGATGATCATTGCGACGCTACTGTCCATGCTGATCGGCGAGCTGGTGCCCAAGAACATGGCAATCGCGCTGTCCTTTCCGATCGGCAAGGCCCTTGCCCGGCCGCAGCTGGTCTTCACCGCCGTCTTCAAGCCGGCCATCGTGGTCCTCAACGGGTTCTCCAACAAGGTCCTCAACATCTTTGGCCTCGAGGCCAAGGAGGAGATCTCCGGTGCCCGGACCCCCGCCGAGCTGGCCTCACTCGTGCGCCGGTCCGCGGCGATGGGCACCCTCGACGTCGGGACCGCCAACTTCGTCGCGCGCACACTTAAGTTCTCCGGGCGTACGGCAGCCGACGTCATGACCCCGCGGATCCGGGTCGAGACGATCGACGCCGACCAGCCGGTCTCGGACATCGTGGAGGCGGCCAAACGCACCGGCTACTCCCGGTTCCCGGTGATCGGCGAATCCTCGGACGACATCCGCGGAGTGGTGCATATCAAGAAAGCGATCGCCGTCCCCTCGGACCGGCGTGCAAACCTCCAGGCCGGCGCCATCATGACCGATGTCCTGCGCGTGCCCGAAACCATCCACCTCGACGCCCTGCTCGCCGAGCTTCGCGAAGGCAACCTGCAGCTGGCCGTGGTCCTGGACGAATACGGCGGAACAGCTGGCGTGGCCACGCTTGAGGACCTTGTCGAAGAAATCGTCGGGGAAGTCGCCGATGAACACGACAAGGTCCGGCCCGGGCTGCTCCAGAGCGCCTCGGGTGACTGGTACTTCCCTGGCCTGCTCCGCCCCGATGAACTCTCCGAACAGATCCCGGGCCTTTCCGTGCCAGACGAAGCTGCCTACGAAACAGTGGGCGGGTATGTGATGAGCGAGCTCGGCCGCATCGCCATGGTGGGGGACACCGTCGCCGTCGGCGGCGGGACGCTGAGCGTGACCCGGATGGACGGGCGCAGGATCGACCGGATCTGCTTCCGGCCCGTCCGGGTTCCCGGCGTTGACCACCCAGCCGGCCAGGCGGGTGCCGCATGAGCGACTGGGTAGGAATTCTCTGGCTTGCCGTCCTCCTGGTCGGCAACGCCTTCTTCGTGGCCGCAGAATTCGCGGTCATGTCCGCGCGCCGGAGCCAGATCGAGCCGCTGGCCGAGGCCGGATCCGTGCGCGCACAGACGACGCTGCGCGCCATGGAAAACGTCTCGCTGATGCTTGCCTGCGCGCAGCTCGGCATCACGGTGTGCTCCCTCCTGATCCTGCAGGTTGCGGAACCCGCGATCCACCACCTCCTGGCGGTGCCGCTCGGGGCGGTAGGCGTTCCGACGGAAATTGCGGATATCGCGGCGTTCGCCGTGGCACTCCTGGCTGTCACGTTCCTGCACGTGACCTTTGGCGAGATGGTGCCGAAAAACATCTCCGTCTCGGTTGCGGACAAGGCGGCACTCTTGCTCGCTCCGCCGCTGATCTTCATTGCCCGGATGCTGAAGCCGGCCATCGTGGCCCTGAACTGGTCCGCGAACCACATCCTCCGGCTCCTGCGGATCGAGCCGAAGGATGAGGTCACGTCCTCGTTCACACTCGAGGAGGTCCAGTCGATTGTGCAGGAATCCACGCGTCACGGGCTGGTGGATGACGACGCCGGGCTGATCACCGGTGCGCTGGAGTTCTCCGAACACGCCGCGTCCCACGTGATGGTCCCGCTGGACAAGCTCGTGATGCTCAAAGCGGCCACCACGCCGGCGGAATTCGAGAAGGCCGTGAGCCGGACCGGGTTCTCCCGCTTTCCGATGCTCGATGACGACGGCATGCTTTCGGGCTACCTCCACATCAAGGATGTGCTCTCCATCCCGGAGGCCGGCTACCACACGCCGATTGCGGAGAGCCACATCCGGTCCCTGGCGAACCTGGCCATGGACGACGAGATCGAGAAAGCCATGTCCGTCATGCAGCGGACCGGATCGCATCTGGCCCGCGTGATTGGCCCGGACGGACTGACCCAGGGCGTGCTGTTCCTCGAGGACGTGATCGAGCAGCTCGTCGGCGAGATACGGGACGCGACGCAGGCCACGGGCTACCGGAGGCTCGGGCAGGATCAGTAGCCATCGCGGTAGCTTCGGCGCCGGGTCGCCCCGACCGGTAGCTGCGCCGGGTAGCCCCGACCGGTAGCTTCGGCGCCGGGTATCCCTAAATAGGAATGATTCCTATTTAGGGATACACTCGAGCTGTTGCTAATGCTCCTGATTCTCAATAACAGATCCGAGGTCTCCCGTGCGCCGTCCCGCTGCCCGTGCCATGGCGGCCGCCCTTGCCGGCGCCGCCATACTGCTCACAGCCTGCGGCGGACCCATGCAGGGGAGATCCCGGGGCACGCCCGGGGACGGCGTCGTCAACGTCGTGGCCTCCACCAGCGTCTATGGGGACATCGTCCGCAGCATCGGCGGGGACAAGGTTCATGTCAGCTCCATCATCACGCGCACGAGCCAGGATCCGCACTCCTACGAGGCCACCACCCAGGACAAGCTGGCCGTCTCCAAGGCCGAACTCGTGGTCGAGAACGGCGGCGGCTACGACGACTTCATCCGCAAGCTCGCCGATGACACCGGGCTCGACGGCAATAACGTCCTGAGCGCCGTGGCAGTCTCCGGGCTCGCTCCCCAGGGCGCTGCCGGGCCATCGGCCGCCTCCGATGCCGCCGGCGGCGGGAAGGCCGGCTTCAATGAGCATGTCTGGTACAGCCTGCCCGCCATGACGCGCCTGGCCGACACCATCGCCGACAAGCTCGGCAGCCTGGAACCTTCCTCCGCGGCGATCTTCCGGACCAACGCGGCGGCGTTCAAGGACTCGCTCGGCGCCCTGTCGGCCAGGCTCTCGGCCATCAAGGCGTCAGCGGGCCACGCGGCGGTGGCCATCACCGAGCCCGTACCGTTGTACCTGCTCGAAACCGCCGGTCTGGAAAACAAAACTCCGGCCGGGTACACCACGGCGATCGAAGAAGGTGCCGATGTCCCGCCCTCCGTCCTCAAGGCTGCCGTAGATCTCGTCGGTTCAGGCGGAATCCGGTTCCTGGCCTACAACCCGCAGACCGAAGGACCGCAGACCCTGGCGGTGAAGAAGGCCGCCCAGGCTGCGGGCGTTCCGGTGCTGAACTTCAGCGAAACCCTGCCCGAAGGCCAGTCATACCTGCAGTGGATGGGCGGCAACGTGGACAGCATCAGCAAGGCCCTGGCCTAGCGGCAACCAGGCCGCAAACCGGTCCTCACCAGCCGGCCCGGGCCTAAGATAATCGCAACAGCGTGAGCAGTCGGCTCCGCAGGAAATCGAGGAAACCTCCTTTGACACCAGTAGTGAGCCTCCGTGGTGCCGCTCTCGCGTTCGGCAGGCGGACCCTGTGGGAGGGCCTGGACCTCGACATCAACCCGGGCGAATTCTTTGCTGTGCTCGGGCCCAACGGCAGCGGCAAGACCACCTTCCTCAAGGTCCTCCTCGGACTGCAGGAGCTGAGCGCCGGCACGGCCGTGCTTGACGGCAGGCCGGTTGAACGGGGAAGCCGGGCCATCGGCTACATCCCGCAGCAGAAGTCTTTCGATCCCGATACGCCGCTGCGCGCCCGCGACCTCGTGGGCCTGGGCGTAGACGGCCACCGCTGGGGCATCCGGATCGGTGCCGCGAAAGTGAACCGCAAAATCGATGAACTGCTGGAACTCGTGGGTGCAGAGGAATATGCCAAGGTACCGGTGGGCCAGTTGTCCGGCGGCGAGCAGCAGCGCCTGCGGGTGGCCCAGGCCCTCGCGACCGGCCCCAAGGTGTTGCTGTGCGACGAACCGCTGCTGTCCCTGGACCTGCAGCACCAGCAGGCCGTCAGCTCGCTGATTGACAAACAGTGCCACGAGGCCGACAGCGCGGTCGTCTTCGTCACGCATGAGATCAACCCGATCATGGACTACGTGGACCGGGTCCTGTACCTGGCCGGCGGCCGGTTCCGCGTCGGAACGCCCGCCGAGGTCATGACGACGGAGGTCCTCTCCGATCTGTACGGCAGCCATGTGGAAGTGGTCCAGGCGAACGGCCGCCTGATCGTGGTGGGGCTCCCGGACGCCACGACGCACCACCATGAGGACGCGCACGCGGTGGCGGGGGAGATGGGCTGACATGGATCTGGGTGCCGTGCTGAATTCAATCTTCAACTTCGAGAACTATGGCGAACTGCTGGTCCTCGTGCAGAACTCCATCTGGGCCGGAGCCGTGCTCGGCCTGCTGGGTGGCCTGATGGGAACCTTCGTGATGAAGCGGGACCTGGCCTTCGCCGTCCACGGTATCTCCGAGCTCTCGTTCGCCGGGGCGGCCTTCGCGCTGCTGATCGGTGCGGACATCATCGTGGGCTCTCTGGCGGGATCCGTGACGGCTGCCCTGGTGCTCGGCGTGATGGGCGTGCGTGCACGGGACAAGAACTCGATCATCGGCGTCATCATGCCGTTCGGGCTTGGCCTGGGCATCCTCTTCCTCTCGCTCTACGAGGGCCGGGCGGCCAACAAGTTCGGCCTGCTCACGGGGCAGATCGTGTCTGTCGGAACCGTCCAGCTGCAGGTGCTGGCCGCCGTCGCCGTGCTGGTCATGCTGGCGCTCGTCGCCATCTGGCGGCCGCTCACCTTCGCCAGTGTGGACCCAGACGTCGCGACGGCCCGCGGCGTGCCGGTCCGGGCCCTCGCGATCGGCTTCATGGTGCTGCTCGGCGTGAGCGTGGCGCTGTCCATCCAGATCGTGGGCGCACTCCTGGTGCTGGCGCTGCTCATCACTCCGGCGGCGGCCGCCCTGAGGGTGACGTCCTCCCCGCGGCTGGTGGTGAGCCTGAGCGTGGTCTTCGCCATGACCGCGACGGTCGGCGGCATCCTGCTGGCCCTCGGCGGCCGGCTTCCAATCAGCCCCTATGTGACCACGCTGTCCTTCCTGATCTACGTGGTGTGCCGGGTGGTCGGCGGCATCCGGACGAAGCGGGGAATCAACGGGCGGGTCCTGCGGGTTTCCCCGGCGTCGGCTGCCTGAGGCGCGGCGCGGTAGGGTGCAGCCATGGGCATTGGATTGAAGAGGGCGGGGAAGCGATTCCTGTGCGTCGCTGCACTGGTGCTCGTGCCGATGGTGTCACTGGTGGCCTGCGTGGCGGACCCGCTTCCGCCGGATATGTCGGCCCGCGAGGCCTTTGCCCGGAGCGTCCTGGCTGCGGCGATCTCCGGTTCGGTGGAGGAGGTCGAAAAGCTGGTCCCGGAGGATCGCGTCAACGTCCGTCCCGAGGCACAACAATTGGTCGATTCCACCCGGGGATGGGCGCCGGGTTCCTGGCAGATCGGCCTCAGCAACGACTTCCCGGAAGTGGCCAGCGTCGAGGCGTCACGAAAGGGCCACGCAGCCACTGTCGACTACATGATCTCCTGGAGCAATGAGCGCTGGGGCCTGGTCATCGGAACCTCAAAAAATCGACCGACGGGAGGCGCCGGCCTGGGACCCGGCAACGGATCCGACCTCAAGACGCCGCTCGTGGAGCCGGCGACTGTTCCCGCGACGGGTGCCGGGACTGTCCCGCCGGGCTGCCGCGATGCCGGTTACGGCCAGAGCGGCACGGCCGGCCCGCTCGAGTGCGGCTCGTTTACCTCAACGTCAGCGAACGCCCCTGGCCAGAACCTGTACTGGCTGACCTCCACGCCGCTGCACATGAGCTTCAACCGTCTGGGCGGGTCGCTGACCATGGTGGTGCAGATGCCGTGCGGAGTGCTGAATGTGCCCGTCACCATCGATTCGTTCGGGCTGACTCCTGATCCCGCTGCAATGGCGGAGTCGGCTGACGGATGTGCCGGCCCGGAGGCTGGATATCGGACCTGGACGACCGACTACTTCAGGGCGCCGTCGATCTATACACTGGACGCGCAGTCGCTGGTGCTCGCCAACGAGCTGGGCCGGATCAGGTTCAATCGGGACTAGGGCGGACCGGTCGGCACAACTCCGGCTAAGCGCCGCCCTGCAGGGCCGTGCACTCGCGGCAGAGCCCGAAGATCTCCACAGTATGTTCCACGGCCGTGAAGCCGTGCTCTTTCGCGATCCGGGCTGCCCAGGCCTCGACGGCGGGTGCTTCCACTTCTACGGTCTTGCCGCAGCTGCGGCACAGCAGGTGGTGGTGGTGTCCGGTGACAGCGCAGCGCCGGTACACGGCCTCGCCGTCGGCGTTCCGCAGCACATCCACGAGCCCGTCGTCGGCGAGGGACTGAAGGATCCGGTAGGAGGTGGCGAGGGATACGGCGGTTCCGCGCTCCTGCAGGATCCGGTGCAGCTCCTGGGTGCTGACGAAGTCCGCCAGTTCGTCCAGGGCGGCACTGACCGCGAGGCGCTGCTTCGTGACGCGCTGCTCCTTGCCGGCCGCGGGTGCCGTGGCCGGAGTCGGGCTGCTGCCGGCGGGGGCGCCCTGGGACATCGTGGAACTCGCTTCGCTGGTGGGTCTCGCCAAGGGGGTGGCAATGTCCAAGATTACCAGCCGGGCTTCGTGGACACTGCGGCGACGAGTGCCTAGGCTGGCCGGATGAAGCTGACGAAATTCGCCCATGCCTGTGTCCGCCTCGAAAAGGGCGGCAGTGTCCTGGTGTTCGACCCGGGGACCTTCTCCGAGACCGACCAGGCGCTTGCCGGCGCAGATGCGGTGCTCATCACCCATGAGCATGGGGATCACGTGGATGTCGATGCCGTCGTCGCAGCACTGCTGGGCAACAGCTCGCTGCAGCTTTTCGCACCCGAGGCAGTGGCGGGAACGCTGCGGGGAAAGGCGGGCGATGCTGCCGACCGGATCCATACCGTGGCAGCTGGCGAGGACTTTGAGGCTGCAGGGTTCTCAATCCGGAGTTTCGGCGGCCAGCACGCCTTGATCCACCCGCAGATTCCGGTGGTGGCCAACGTCGGCTACCTGGTGGATTCCAATGTCTACCACCCGGGCGACTCCTTTGCGATTCCCGACGGCATCGATGTCCGCACATTGCTGGTACCCATCCACGCCCCGTGGAACAAGGTGGGCGAAGTGGTGGACTTTGTGATCGGTGTCCGCGCACCCAGGGCCTTCCCGATCCACGATGCGCTCCTCAACCAGGCCGGCCTTGGGCTTATCGAGGCCCACGTGACCCGGATCGGCGCCAGGTACGGAACGGAGTACCAGCACCTTTCCAGCGGCGATTCCGTCGAGGTGTAGGGAGCTAGTCCGGCCAGGCGCCGGTTGCGAAGAACCTGCCGAGGGTCGCCTCATGCGGTCCGGGATCCAGCCCCTGGGCACGTAGCCACTCCGGGTGGTAGTAGTTGCCTGCGTAGCGGTCGCCGCCGTCGCACATCAGTGAGACGACACTGCCGCGGCGGCCCTCGGCGATCATCCCGGCGATGAGTTGCCACACGCCCCACAGGTTGGTGCCGGTCGACGGGCCGGCGTGCAGCCCGGCGTGCTCCTGCAGGTGCCGCATCGCCGCTACCGATGCCGCGTCCGGGACCTGGATCATGTGGTCGATCACGGCCGGAACGAAGCTCGGCTCCATCCGCGGCCGGCCGATGCCCTCGATCCGGGAGGGCAGGCCCCGCGCGGCACCAGAGGCGGCAGCACCGGCGTCGCGGGCGTCCAGCCAGCCCGGGTAGAACGCCGAGTTCTCCGGATCCACCACGGCGAGGCGCGTGCCGTGGCGGTGGTACCGGAGGTAGCGGCCGATCGTGGCGCTGGTGCCTCCGGTGCCGGCGCCCACCACGATCCATTCGGGGACCGGATGCTCTTCAAATGCCAGCTGGCCGAAAATCGACTCGGCGATGTTGTTGTTGCCGCGCCAGTCGGTGGCCCGCTCGGCGTACGTGAACTGGTCCATGTAGTGGCCGTTGCTGCTCCTGGCCAGTTCGGCGGCAGCCTCGTAGACCTCGGAGGCGTGCTCCACCAGCAGGCAGGATCCGCCGAACTGTTCGATCAGGGCGATCTTCTCCCTGCTGGTGGTCCGCGTCATGACGGCGATGAACGGCAGCCCCAACAGTTGCGCAAAGTAGGCCTCCGAGACAGCCGTGCTGCCGCTGGAGGCCTCCACGATGGTGGTGCCCTCCCGGATCCAGCCGTTGACCAGACCGAACAGGAACAGCGAACGTGCCAGCCGGTGCTTCAGGCTGCCCGTGCGGTGCGTGGACTCGTCCTTCAGGTACAGCTGCACCCCCCAATGGTCCGGGAGCGGCACGGAATAGAGGTGGGTGTCGGCGGACCGGTTGTTCTCGGCGCTGATCCTGCGGACGGCTTCGTCCGCCCAGGCCCGGTCCTGCTTGCGCGCGGTGTTCACCGCTTCAGCCTACCGGGGCGGAGGGACCCCGAAGATAGAGTGGGCGCATGGACACCCTCATCGATGCAGCTGCCCTGAAGGACCAACTGGACGGCGCGCGCGAAGCTGGCCGGCGCACGGTTTTGCTGGACGTGCGCTGGGCGCTGGGTGACCCGCACGGTCACGACCACTATTTGCGCGGACACATCCCCGGAGCGGTCTTCGTCGATCTCGCCACTGAGCTCGCCGGCCCGGCCGATTCCGGCCGCGGACGCCATCCCCTTCCTCCGCCGGAGCAGTTCCAGCAGTCTGCGCGCAGCTGGGGCCTCCGGAGCGGGGACGTGGTGGTGGCCTACGACGACAGCGGCAATATGGCAGCCGCAAGGCTGTGGTGGATGCTGCGCAACGCCGGGTTCGTGGACGTGTTCCTGCTCGACGGCGGCCTGGCCGCCTGGCGTGCCGCCGGGTACGAACTCGCGGACGGGCCTGAGCAGCCGGCACCGGGGAATGTGACTCTCGCTGATGGTGCCATGCCCGTGATCGACGCCGGGCAGGCAGCGGCGTGGGGCCGCCGCGGAGTGCTGCTCGACGCCCGGGCAGGGGAGCGGTACCGCGGCGAGATTGAACCCGTGGATCCCCGCGCCGGGCACATTCCCGGCGCGCTGAGCGCGCCCACCACCGGGAATCTGGCGTCGGATGGGCATTTCCTGCCGCCGGCGGAGCTTCGGGAGCGCTTCGGGCTGCTCGGTGTCCGGTCCGGCGTGCCCCTCGCGGTGTACTGCGGTTCCGGCGTGACGGCAGCCCACGAAATCGCGGCGCTGGAGATCGCCGGCTTTTCCGCGGCACTGTACCCGGGTTCGTTTTCGGAATGGTCCAACAATCCTTCAAACGACGTTGCAACAGGCGCCGCGCCGTCAGGCAGCGACCCCTCCCGGGACTAGGGGCCTCGTGGCGGCCGACATTCCCGCCACGTGATGCCGCTTCCGTGCCTTCATGCGATGCCGCTGTTCTCGGCGGTTATGCCCGTCCATCGGTTCTGTTGCCCTTCCGCCGTGGCATGGCAGCCCTGGTGTTCCGGGCAGGGGTGGTGCGGTGGAGTGGTAGGTGTGGCCGGTGGGGGTTTGTATCTGGACGGTGTGTCTGGTGCTGCCGGTGGCACCCGGATTGATTGCCGTTCTGTTGCTCCATCCGGGGGTTTCTTTGGTGTGGTTGCAGGCTTCGCAGAGTCCTTGGCCGTTGGTGTGGGTGGTGGGGCCGTTGTTGTGCCAGGGGATGATGTGGTCCAGGTGGCGGATGGGGGCGTCGCAGTAGGGGGTGCGGCAGG